>NZ_QTSU01000001.1:1919202-2239069 GCF_003382365.1 Lysobacter silvisoli
AGCAGCTGGTATGGCGAGATTGCGTCCCCGCGTGCCCTCACCCCAACCCCTCTCCCGCAAGCGGGAGAGGGGCTAGAAGCAGCCGCGTCGAATGTGTCCCCTCTCCCGCTTGCGGGAGAGGGCTAGGGTGAGGGGTGAGCGCGCAGCGCGAATGCTCTTGATCCACTACACCCCTACTACCCTGGCGATCCCAACCGCGGCCGTCGCCGCAACGAGCCCGCTCCCCAGCCCACTACGGGCGGCGCCCTCCGGCGCCGCCCGCAGCGCCTTCAGCGCCCCGCCGTACCGGTGCTCCACAGCGGCTTGCGCTGGTAGTCGTAGACCACCACGTTGCCGTCGTTCTGCACCATCAGCACATTGCCGCGCTTGCCGCCGGTGTTGCTGGCCCAGCGCACCTGGTTGGCGCCGTCGCGCACGGTCAGGTTGCCGTCGGTCTGCATGTGCAGGGTGTGGCCGCTGCCGTAGACGTGGTTGGCCCAGATCGCGCCGACGTTGCGCTTGTACAGCACCAGGTTGCCGTCGCCCTGGATCGCCAGGGTGAAGCGCTGGTCGCAGGAGGTCAGGGTGCCGTTGGTCTCGCGCCAGTCGCGCGGATTCAGGCGGCCACAGGTAGGCACCGTGCGCAGCACCAGGTCGTAGGCGTTGAGGGTGGGTTGCAGCGGCTGGAAGTAGCCCACGGGTGCCGAGTCGCCGCAGTTGTCCTCTCGGCCCGCGGCGAAGTCGCCGCCGGAATGCACGCCCTGGGCCTCGGCGCTGGGCGTGATCACTGCACCGCCCGAATCGCCGAAGCCGGAACAGGTGCTGGTCTTGGTCAGATTCTTGACCACGCCGTATTGCGGGCCGTAATCCACCGTCCAGTTCTTGGCCTGCACAGTGCCGCAACGATAGCCGGTCTTGTCGCCCGAGCGGCACACCGCCGCACCCACCGGCGCTTCGAAGCCTCCGCGCACGTCGATGTCGACGCCGGCGTAATTGTTCACCCACGGCAGGATATGCCACAGGTTGGGCTGAGTGTTCTGTACCCAGGCGTGATCGGAGCTGGGGAAAGTGGAATTCGCGAAGTGCCCGATCGCGGAGCCGTTGGTGCCGCTCACCGGCGTGTTGACCGGCGCGCAATGGCCTGCCGTCACGAAGCCGGGCGTGTTGCCCTTGAAGGCCGAGAACCCCATGGAGCACCCGCTGGTGGGCGTGTGGTAGAAGTCGCCGCCACGCAGGTCGTGCAGCGGCTGAGGGCGCTTGGCCGAGGTCACGATGTGCACCATCTTCGCGTCGATACCGCTGCGCGCGATCAGATCGATCGCTGCCTCCTCCGCGCCGGGATCTATGCTCAATTCGATACGATTGTTGCGCAGATCGACGCCCCAGCCCTGCACGCGCGGACCGTCGATACGCATCACGCCCACCGCCGGCTGGCGATGCGCCTGGTTCAACTGCGCCTGCGCCGCGTCCAGCTGGGCCTGACTATGGCGCTGCAGCCGCAGCTCGTCGCCTATGCGCGGCATGCGGCCGCTCGACTTGGCATCGGTGGTGCCCACGATCAGGCGGAAGCTACCGGCGGCGTCGCGTTCCAGCCAGGTGCCGGCGTAGTGCGCGCCGAGCGCCGCCTTGGCCTCGGCCTGCGCGCCCATCGCGCGATGTTCGGTGGCCAGGTAGGCCTGCAGCTGCGCGGGCTGCAGGCCCAGGTCGCGCTGCATGGCCTGGCGCATGGCGGCCGATACCGGGTTGGCCTGCAACGGGGCGGCGTCGGCGGTCAGCGGCAGGAGCAGAGCGCACAGCGAGACGCCCAGCGCAGTGAGGGTGTGAGTGGCATTCATGATGCGGTTTCCTTCCTTGAGTGATGTGGTCGCGCACGTCCGATGGCGGCCGTGCCTATCCCTGTACGAGCGGACGCGCGAAACCCTGACATTCCTGTCCCGATGTCTCGGCGGCTGTGCCTGATGGGCCCTGGTGCGGTGGGCGCTGGGATGCCCGGGCTTTGGGGTAGGAGCGGCGTAAGCCGCGACCGCGACCCCGCAACTGCGACCAAAGCCGCGAACACCCCTGTAGGAGCTGCGCAAGCTGCGACCGCGAAACCGCCATTACGCCGCAACCCCATCCTCTCGCTTCCCCTTAGCTTCCGCCTTTGCTGTCTTCCCCCTTTGGAAAAGGGGATTGAGGGGGATTTGCTCTTAGCTCTTAAGAGCAACAACAACAGCTTCCGCCTGCTGCGCATGCGGGTCACTTTCTCTTGCTTGCCCAAGAGAAAGTAACCAAAGAGAAGGGCAGTGTTATTTCGACGCCGTGCGCGGCGAGATCGGGGCGAGCGCGGTGATTTTTCGATAGGCCATCCCTGGCCTAGCGAAAAACGGCGCACATCCTGTGCGCCGCCTTCTGGGTCTCACTATTGGAACCGCGAGGGCGGTAACGGCGTTTGAAATCAAAAGCATTCGTGCTTTGCGCTCGCCACTCACCCTAGCCCTCTCCCGCAAGCGGGAGAGGGAATGCATTCGAGGGTGCCGAATTAGCCTGGAGGTTGCTTACGCGTCTGGCATTCGACCATCCATTGCTGGCTGAGGCGGCGATGCCACGGCGTCTGGTTCGGCGTGGCCAGCAGCTGCCGCACCGCCTCGGCCAGCTCGCTACGGCGATCGGCGGTCTCGCAGCGCGCGCGCTCCAGCGCGACTCGTTCGAAACGCGGCTGCGATTCGACGATGGCTTCGTCGGCGCGCTGGGCGGCGTTGGCTTGCAAGGCGGCGACGGCCTGCGCGGTCTTGCCGCGCTGCAGCCAGGCCACGGCGCGTAGTCCGTCTATATCCAGCAGCTGGCCATGGCCCTCCGCGTTGCGCAATGCCGACAGCCGGCGGGCACGGTCCAGGTCCTGTTCGGCCAGCGCCCACTCGCCGCGCGCCAGGCGTGTTTCGCCGCGCCCGAGCAAGGCCGACACCGACGCCGGGTGTTCTTCGCCGTGGAATTCCAGCGATCGCGCGACCATGCGGTCGTAGCGCTGCAAAGCTTCGTCCAGGCGCTGGGTCTGCAACGCCGCCAGCGCCAGGTTGCGGCCGATCAGCAGCTCTTCGTCCGGATTGCGCGGAGCCAGCTGCTGCACCAGCGTGTCGGCCTTGAGCAGCAGCGGGTAAGCCTTGGCGGCGTCGCCATCGGTGAGCGCGATGCCGCCGCTGTTGACCAGCGCACGCACGTGGTCCTTGCGCGTGGCCGCGCCGCCGGCTTCCAGCAGCGCCAGGCTGCGGTCCAGGTAGGTCCAGCCGCGCGTCTTGTCGCCCAGAGCGAAGTGGCCGATGCCGATGTTGCCCATCAGACGCGCATAGAGCGGATCTTGGGTCGCACCGGCGCGCTCGAGCACCTGCGCGGCTTGTTGGCTGTACTGCAGGAATCGCTGCGGCTCGGCCAGGCCGTAGTGCGCGGTGGCCAGGCCACGCAGGGCATCGGCCAGGGCCGTCGGATCGTCCTGGTCGCGCAGCGCGGCGACTGCGCGCGCGTAGGCGTCGCGCGCCTGCGCGGGCATGCCCAGGTCGGTGTAGACCTGGCCGGAGGCGTGCAGCAGGGCCGCCAGCGCTTGCGGCGACTGCGTCCGGCCTTGTTGGTCCTGCAATTGCTTCATGCCGCGGTCGAGCAGTTCGCGCGCGGTGAGCTCGCCGTTGGCGGCCGCCTTCGGCGTGGCGCTGCGGAACAGGCTGACGAAGTAATCGGCCACGGCCCGCGCTTTTTCGCGCTCGCGTTCGGTGCGCTCCAGCTGGCGGTCCAGGCTGTAGATATGGAACGCGGCGAAGACCATGGCCGCCGCGACGGCGGCGAAGGCGGGCCAGCGCCGGCGCAGCAGCCTGCGCAGTCGATAGCCGCGCTCGTGGCCGCGCGCGCGGATCGGCAAATGCTGGCTCCAGCGCAGCAGATCGTCGGCCAGGGCCTCGGCGCTGGGGTAGCGTTCGCCCGGTTCGACGGCGGTGGCATGGGCGACGATGCATTCCAAGTCGCCGTGCACGCGCGCCGCCAGACGTGCGGTGCTCAACCCCCGCGCGGCGGCGATGTCCGCAGCCGCCGCCGGATCGTCGCGCAGCGAAAGGTTCCATCGCTGGCTCAATCGCAGCGGTACGCCCTCGTTCTGCGCACGCGCGCCGACCAGCAAAGCTTGCAGCAATAAGCCCAACTGATAGACGTCGGTGGCCGTAGTCACCGGCTCGCCGCGGCGCTGCTCCGGCGCCGCCCAGGCCGGCGTCATCGAACGCGTCTGGGTCTGGGTGGGATCGGCTTCGTCGAGCAGCTTGGCGATGCCGAAATCCAGCAACTTCACCTGGTCGCAGGGATCGACCAGCACGTTGGCCGGCTTGATATCGCGATGCACCACCAGATGGCCATGGGCGAACTGCACCGCCTCGCAGACCTGACGGAACAGGGCGACGCGCTGCTCCAGCGTGGCCTTATGGCCGTCGCACCATTGGGTGATCGCCTCGCCGGGGACGTACTCCATCGCGAACCAGGGGTGTCCGTCGGCGGCCAGGCCACCGTCCAGGAGTTGGGCGATGTGCGCATGCTGCAGGCGCGCTAGCACCTTGCGCTCGCGCAGGAAACGCTCGGTCAGCGGCGAGAACCCGCCCCAGATCCGCTTCAAGGCGACCTGACGCTGCCAGGCGCCATCGGCGCGCTCGGCCAGGAACACCTCGCCCATGCCGCCTTGGCCGATGCGGCGCAACAGGCGATAGGGGCCGATCGCCGAACCGGCGGCAGCTTCGGCGCCGGACGTCGCCTCGGCTTCGGCTTCGTCGAGGTGCGACAGCAGTTCGCGCACGCGCTGCGCCAGTTCGGGTTGGGTCGCGCAGACCTCTTCCAACAGCGCATCGCGCCGGTCCGGGGACGTATCCAAAAGTCGGCGCAGCAGCGGCAGTGCCGCGTGGTCGAGACGGTTCATAGGATTGAGCGAGACCTGCCGGAACGGGAAGCGGAGCGCCTATCAGGAATACGGCTTACGGCCCCGAACCCTGACGTCAGGATTCCAGCCGGTCGCGCAGCCACGCCCGCGCCGCGGCCCAGTCGCGATACACCGTGCGCTCGTCCAGGCCCAGCACCCGCGCCACCTCCGGCACGCTCAGGCCGACGAAGTAGCGCAGCTCCACCACTTGCGCCATGCGCGCGTCGAGCTGTTCCAGCGCCGCGAGCGCGGCATCCAGATCGGGCAGCCGCGTCTGCTCCGGGATCGGCAGCTGCAGCGCTTCGGTGAAGTCGTCGCGCCGCCAGGCGCCGCCGTGCTTTTCGCTGGCCGCCTTGCGCGCGCGGTCCACCAGGATCTGGCGCATGATCCGCGCCGCCGCGTTGAACAGATGTGCCGAGTTCTCGAACGCCACGCCGTCCTGCCCCAGCAGGCGCACGAACACGTCGTTGACCAGGGCGGTGGGCTGCAAGGTGTCGTGCCCGCGATGCCCGCGCAACTCGCGCGCGGCGATCGCGCGCAGGTCGGCGTAGACCAGCGGCAACAGCGAGTCCAACGCGGCCGCGTCGCCGTGCCGCCAGCGCTGGATCAGTGTCTGCGGGTCCGTCGCGATATCGGCCATGGGGCCGTCTCCATCGGTGCGTGTGCCTTACTTCGCGCGCAAGCCCCGCGTGGGCAGCGACAGCACGCTGGGATGATCCACGGCCTGACGTATCTGCGCCATCATCGCCTGGCAGATCTGCGCGCGCGAGCCGGCGTCGCCGATGGACTCGTAGTAGCGGTCGGCCTCGTCGTGGCCCGTGCCGAACTCGGCGTCCACGTCCACCTGCTGCCCGGCCGGCAGCGACGCGTTTGCCTGCGCCGCCTCCGCCTCGAACTTGGCCTTATGCCGCGCCAGCAGGGCCTGATCGAAGCCGCAGCGCGTGCCGAACTGGTGGCTCATGCCCGTCGCCCGGGCCATCCCTGTGATGGCCTCGCCCATGCCGCCGTTGGCGGCGAACGCGGGCAGCGAAAACAACAGCAGGGCGAGCGACAGGTGCCTCATGGGGATCCTTCTCCGTGACGGTGTGCGGGCTGGGCAGGAGCCGGAGTGTAATGGAGGTTAGGCGGCGCGAGGCCAGCGCTCGGGACGCTTGCCAAGTCTCCCGCCCCGCGTGGCACTCTGTCCGTGGGGATGGCGCCGCCGCGGCGCCGAGGGAAAACTGCCGAATGCAACCTACGCTGCGCTGCGCCCGTGCCGGGCGCATGGTAGGCCTGAGCCTGTGTTTCGCATTGCTCGCCGCTTGCGGCGGTGGCGGCCCGGCAGGCAACGAGTACGTGCAGTACAAGGGCAAGACCCTGGTCGTCGAGGGCACGCCGTTCGAACGCGAAACGTCGCCGGACCCGCCCGGCACCTACCTTCCGGGCCGCATCGTGATCCAGCCCGACGCCGGGCAGGACGACGACGCCTTGGCCCTGGTCCAACGCTACGGCCTGACCCTGGAAGGCCGCAGCGCGCAAGGCTGGCTGCTGGTCAAGGGGCCGGAAGGTTACGAGATGCAGTGGGCTTCGGCGCTGCAGTCGCAGCTGGGCGGTCGCAGCACCGCGACCCTCGACACCGCGCAGTCGCCCACACCCATCGCCACCGCCGCCAAGCGCGACGACGCGGCGAACACGCCAGAGGACGCGGAGGCGGGCGCGCCCGTGCCCGACCGCGAACCCTCGGCCGCCGACGTGCGCCGTATCGCATTCGATGTTTATGAGCGGCTTGAAGAAGGCGGCGGCTTGCCCGCGACCATGACCGCCACGGGCCAGTCCATGGTGATCCACGCCAAGGTATTCGACGCGCGCAAGGAGTCCTGCCGGCCGCTGCCGCAGGCCAAGCCCGGCGAGTGGGAATGCGAAGCCGAGCTGATGATGGCCCTGTGCACCGGCGACTGCGATCCGTCCGCCGAGGAACCGCTGCCCAAAGGCGAACGCCTGCCCGTGCGCTGGGATGCGAAACAGGCGCGCTACACCTCGGGCTATTGAGTACGCGTGCATTCGCCGCAGGGCCGGCAGCCGTTAAGGCCGGCCCAAAACAAAAAGGGCTCCGCTTTCGCGAAACCCTTCGTACTCATCTGTCGACGCCAATGAAATGGTGGCCGGGGAGGGAATCGAACCCCCGACACGGGGATTTTCAATCCCCTGCTCTACCAACTGAGCTACCCGGCCATTTCACGGGCAGGCCGTGAGAGAGGCGGCATGATACGGAGCCGATCGCGATCTGGCAAGCCGCCTGAACGCTGAATGCCGGTCAGCGGCGCCCGCGCGGTGTGCCTACAGGCGCGCATGATGGTGCCGACGCAACGCAGGGACCTGATTCCCACGCACAAGGAGCCGCCATGAAACGCGTTCTCTATGCCTTATCCGCCGCGCTCGCGCTGTTCGCGATGAGCGCCTGCGCCACCGATCCCAAGCTGCGCGAAGCCGACCGTCTGGCCCTGTACCGCGCCCACGCCGGCGCGCCGGTGCAGGCCTTTCAGTACTACGGCCGCCTCGACGGCTGGACGCCGCTGGGCGATAGCGCGCTGGCGGTCTGGACCCGCCCCAGCCAGGCCTACCTGCTGGAACTGCAGGGCCGCTGCCCGGACCTGGACTTCGCCTCGGCGATCACCGTCAGCAACCAAGCCGGGCGGGTGTATTCGCGCTTCGACAAGGTGATGGTGCTGGGCCACGGCGCCCTGCCCTTCCCCTGCCACATCGGCCAGATCCGCCCGCTGGACGTCAAGGCGATCAAGCAGGCGCAGCGCGACATGCGCTCGGCCGGCAGCATGCCGGCAGCCGAAAGCGGCCAGGCCGAGACCGACAAGAAGTAATCCCCAGGCTTGAAGCAAAAAAACGGCCCGGCGAGCGCCGGGCCAGTCTCGCCTGAGTCGGCGAGGGGGATGCCTTGGGAGCGGATCGCTCCGTTCATTGCTGCCAACGCGGGCGGCGCGCGGCGCCGGCCAACCGGCTGTCGGCTAAAACGGCTGTCGGCGAAAAAATGCGGGCATCCGCTACGACCCGGATGCCCGCCATGGAACCGCCAGGAGAGAGCCCGCAGCGGTGTTGCGAAAGTCCCGCCGACCGTCCGTGGCCGACTGGGACAGGGGACCGTCAGTAGCTCTGGGCCACCTGCGCCGCCTCATAGGCGTCGACATGGCCGCTGCCGACCTCGAAGGCCTGCCGCCCGGCCATGGGATTGGCGGTGGCGGACAGGATCTCCTTGACCTCCATCGGGTTCAGCGAGGGATTGGCCTCCAGCAGCAGGGCGACGATGCCGGCCACGTGCGGCGTGGCCATCGAGGTGCCGCTCATGTGGGTGTAGAACAGGGCCTTGGCGCCCAGGGACGCGTCCTGGCTCGCCGCCAGCAGCGGCAGCGCGCCGGTCAGCGCGCGCGTGGACACGATGTCCACGCCGGTGGCGACCAGGGTGGGCTGGTTCACGTAAGTCCACTGGCTGCCGTCGCCCATGCTGAAGTTGCCGGTCTCGCCCGGGTTGCCGCGCGAGGAGAAGTCGGCCAGGGTGCCGTCCTTGTTGCCCGCGCCCACCGAGATCACCCACGGCGCCTGCGCGTAAGGATTGTGGGTGTTGGCGCCGGGGCCGTCGTTGCCGGCGGCGAACACGCTGACGATGCCGGCCTTGTAGGCGGCGTAGCTGGCCACGTTGACAGGGTCGGCCGGATCGAACGCGCCCGAGCTGCCCCAGGAATTGGAGATCACCCGGATCGGCGAGGCGAAGCTGTTCTTCTTGCTGATCGCATAGTCGTAGCCGCCGACCGCGTCCAGGATCGAGATCACCGCGCCGGAGCCGTAGCCGACCAGGTCGGCGCCGGTGGCCACGCCGCGGTACAGGCCGGCCGACTGCGCGCCGCTGCCGCCGACGGTGCCGGCGCAATGGGTGCCGTGGCCGGAGCTGATGTCGGTGTTGAGCTGGTTTTCCAGCACCGTCACCGGCAGGAAGTTCAGCACCGAATGCAGGTTGGTCAGCGCCTGCACGTTCTGCACCACGCGCACGCCGTACTTGAGATCGGCATGGGTCGCGTCGATGCCCGAGTCGTTGATCATCACGCTCACGCCACGGCCGGTGAACGGCACGGTGCGACCGAAATCGCCGGGATTGGCCTGCACCCGGTTCACGCCCGACAGCTCGCGCGCCTCCTGGTTGTAGTACTCCAGGTTGCGGTTGAGGTAGATCGCGCGCACGTCGCTGCGCTGGGCCAGCGCGCGCACCTGCGAGGGCGTGGCCAGCGCGCCGGCGATGGGCAGGTTGCGCATGCTGATGCCCTTGTTGATGCCCAGCAGCTTGAGCACCTGCAGCTGGCCGCTGCTGACCGGGCCGGACTGGTCGTAGGTCACCACCACTTCCAGCGGCTGCAGCGCCGAGACGGTGTTCAGCACGCTATTGAGGGCGTCGTCGATGCGGGCGCCGGCCAGGGCCATGCCGCTGGCCATCATGCCCGCGGCCAGCGCGGACAGCTTGAGGAAGGTGCGGCGACTGCTGTGCATACGGTGATCTCCAGTAACGGTTGCGGGACTGCGGACCGGCGGACGTGCCGGCGAGCCAAGATGGCGGCGCCCCGCCATCGGCGGCCATCCGGATCAACGCCCAAGCGTCATGGGGGGAATCCCCTAGAGACTTTGCGGGGCACGCGGAGTACGCTCGGCGTATGCCGCTGCCCCCTGCGCGTTCACGGCGGACGCGATCCGGCGACGGCGACGGGGGGTGTGTCATGGCGAACTGGGCGTGGAGCGCGCTGCTGGCGGCAGTGCTGTGGAGCGGCTCGGGCGCGGTAGCGGCGCAGTCGCTGCCGGTGAACGTGACCGTTACCGGCAACGAGGCCAGCGCACACGTGGGACTCGGCGGGCTGACCCTGCTGGACCTGAACCTGGAATTCGAAGACCCACAGGGCCTGACCCCGTCCAGCCTGGGCGTGAGCGCGCAACTGCTGAGCCCGCTCAGTCCGCTGCTGCAGGGCCGCCTGCCCAGCCTGCTGACCAACCTGACCGCGGCCCTGCCGATCCTGGTCACCGTGCAGCCGCCGGCCAACGGCGGCCTGAGTTTCCACGGCACCGGCCGGGTCGAACTGCATACCCATGCCCTGCCCTACGCGCTGGGCAGCTCGCTGCGGCTGTTCAAGGCACCGCTGGGCGGGCCGTTCAAGGACATCACCGACGAGATCGCCCAGGGCAGCGTGCGTGCGCGCGGCACCTACGGCGGCTTCTCGCAGTTCCTGATCCTGATCGACCTGCGCCCGACCAACTGGGTCATCAACGAAAAGATGCAGCGCCTGCGCACCCGCGTGGACCTGCTGCCGGTCGGCGAGCAGGCCGCGTTCGACGACCTGATCGACGACGTGGACGAGGCCCTGGACGACCACGACTACCCGGCCGCGCTGACCGCGATCGACGCCATCCGCAGCCGCGCCGAAACCCGCGCCGGCACCTACATTCCCAACGAGTGGCGCGCCGACCAAAGCACGGCCAACCATGCCGGCGAACTGGTCGCAGGCGCCGCCACCTTGCGCTTCAGCGTGGTCTTCAAGCGCGACTACGGACAGTGATGCGCATCCGCCTCAAGGCCCGGGCCCGCGCTTAAGATGCGCCCATGCCGGCGCGCCTGATCGCCTATCCGCCCGAAGCCGCCGCGATCACCCGCTGGGTGGCCGCGGGCGGCCGCCTGCGCATCGGCCGCGCCGCCGACTGCGACCTGGCGCTGGAGCATTCCTCGGTCTCGCGCAACCACGCCGAACTGCAGCACGACGGCGAGCATTGGCAGCTGCGCGACCTGGGCAGCAAGAACGGCAGCTACGCCGACGGCATCGCCGTGGAGCAGGCGCCGCTGCGGGGGCCGGCGTGGCTGCGCTTCGGCGACGTGCACTGCGACTTCGCCGAATTCACCGACCAGCAAAGCGCGGGCTTGCGCGCGCGCCAGCAGCAGCGCCGCGATTTCTCGCTGGCGCTGACCCGCCGGGTCGAGGCCCAGGCCGATCACGAACGACTGCCCGATGAAGTGCTGCGCGGCGTGGTCGAACTGGCCGACTGCAGCCGCGGCTTCCTGCTGCTGGCCGCCGACGGCGACGACTACGCGGTGCGCGCCAGCGTGCACCTGGACCCCAATCAGCTCGGCGCACGCGTGTTCGGCGGCAGTGTGGGCGCGGTACGGCGCGCGCTGTCCACGCGCGCGCCGGTGGTGGTCAACGAAGTCGCGCGCAGCGACTGGGCGACCGAGCGCGCCTCCATCGTCGACAGCGGCCTGAAAAGCCTGATCTGCCTGCCGCTGCTGGACGGCCCGCGCACCTTGGGCGCGATCTACGCCGATCGGCGCACAGCGGGCGAACCGATCACCCAGTTCGACCTGGAACTGCTCAGCGCCTTCGCCGAGAGCGCGGCGCTGTGGCTGCTCGCGCGCCGCGCGGTGGCCGAACTCGACGATGCGCCGCGCTGGAGCACCCTGGTCGGCGGCCCGGCGCACACCCTGCCATGACCGATTCCAACGCGCCCACCACCACCGGCTTGTATGCGCAGCAGCGGCTGGCGCCGGGCACGGTCCTGGCCGGGCGCTTCCGGATCGAGGCGGTGCTGGGCGTGGGCGGCATGGGCGTGGTCTACCGCGCCACCGATCTCACCTTGGACGTACCGATCGCGCTCAAGCTGCTGCGCCCGGAACTGGCCACGCGCGCCGACGCCTTCGAGCGCTTCCGCCAGGAACTGCTGATGGCGCGGCAGGTGTCCAGCCCGCGCGTGGTGCGCATCCACGACCTCGCCCAGCACGACGGCCAGTGGCTGATCGGCATGGACTATATCGACGGCGAGGCGCTGGACCGCAAGCTAGACCGCGAAGGCCCGCTGCCGATCGAGGATGTCATCCGCATCGCCCGCCAGGTCGCCGAAGGCCTGGCCGCAGCGCACGCGCGCGGCGTCATCCACCGCGACCTCAAGCCGGCCAACGTGCTGGTGGACCGCGCCGGCGACGCCAGCATCACCGACTTCGGCGTGGCCCGCTCGCTGGCCAGCACCGGCCTGACCCAATCCGGCGCCGTGGTCGGCACGCCCGACTATCTCTCGCCCGAACAGGCGCGCGGCGAAACCGTGGACGCGCGCAGCGACCTGTACGCGCTGGGCCTGATCCTCTACGAAATGCTCAGCGGCGCGATCCCGTTCGCCGGCGGCACCGTGCACGAGGTGCTGGCCCAGCGCATGCTGCGCGCACCCGCGCCGGTCGGGGAAAAACGCCCGCAAACGCCGCCCTGGCTCGCGCGCCTGACCGACCGTCTGCTGCGCCCGCAACCGGCGCACCGGCTGCAGAGCGCGCAGCAGGTCATCGCCGTGCTCGACCAGCGCAAGCTGGCGCGCGATTACCGCCCCAGCCGGCGCGCGTGGTGGGCGGTGGCGGCGGTGCTGGCGCTGGCCGTCGCCGGCGGCAACCTGTGGTGGCGCACCCAGCACAACGCGGCCGTGCCTGCCGGCGTGGCGGCGGTGGCGCCGCTGCACCGCCTGCTGGTGCTGCCGGTCGATGCGCCCGACGACGCGGTACCGGTGCAGCGCCGCACCGCCCTGGCCGCGCAACTGCGCAACGCCCTGGCGGCGATACCCGGCTATGCCGTGGTCGATGAAGACCGCAGCCAGCAGGCGCTGCGCCAGCTCGACCCCACCGGCAGCGCGCGCCTGGACGCCGACGCCTTGCGCCGCACCGTCGGCGCCGACCGCATGCTGCACGTGGTGCTGCGCCGCGACGGCAGCGCCTGGATCGCCGATGCCGAACTGCTGGACGCCGCCGGCCGCGCGCACCGCAGCGCCGGCCGCGGCGCCGACCCGCTGGCCGCGTTCGCCGCGCTGCCGGCCGATGCCGGCTTCCGCCGCGACCTGGGCCTGAGCGCCTCGCCGACCCTGCCGCTGCCGCCGCCCAAGGCCCTGGACGCCTACGGCCAGGGCCTGCTCGCGCGCCAGGACAGCGCGCCGGTGGACGCGCTGGCCGCCTTCCGCAGCGCCGCCGATGCGGCGCCGAGCTTCGCCCCGGCCTGGCTGGGCGCGGCCGAATCGGCTCAGGCCATCGGCGACCTGGACGCCGCCTACGACGCGATCGAGCGCGGCCAGCGCGCGCTCGGCGATGCGCCCGCCTCGCTGCGCCGCCGCTACGCCGCCGAACGCGCCCTGCTCGACGGCGACGCCGCCGCGGCGGCCGGCGCCTGGCGCGAACAACTCAAGGCCACGCCCGACGACACCCGCGCCGAACTGGAACTGGGCCGCGCGCTCGGCGCCGGCGGCGACTTCGCCGCCGCGGTCGCGCAGTTGCTGGCGCTGACCGCTCGCGACGCCAACGACCCGCGTGCCTGGTACGAACTGGGCAAGTTCTCGATCCTGCACGGCCAGGCGCGGCGCGCGGTCGACGACTACCTGGTGCGCGCGCTGGTGCTGTATAAGCGCAGCGGCAACCGCTACGGCGAGGCCGAAACCGTCAACGCCCTGGGCATCGGCTACAGCCGCCTGGGCCAGAACGATCACGCCCAGGAGCAGTACCGCAAGGCGGTGGAACTGCGCCGCGCGGTCGGCAACCGCCGCGGCCTGGCCACCAGCCTGCGCAACCTGGGCAACGTGCTGTCGCTGTCGGGCCGCTACGACGAAGCCGCCGCCAGCCTGCAGCAGGCGCGCGAACTGCACCTGGCCCTGGACGACCGCCACGGCCTGGCCGCGGTCGACAACGAACTGGGCCTGCTGGCCGAGGAACGCGGCGACTACACCGCCGCGCTGACCGCGTTCCGCGCCGCCTTGCAGGGCTGGCAGCAGACCGGCGACGAACAAGGCACCGCGCAGGCGCTCAACGACATCGGCTTCGCCCAATACCAGCTCGGCGCCTACGACGACGCCCAGGCCTACCTGCTGCAGTCCTCGGCCGCGTACGAAAAACTCGGCGATCAGACCGGCCGCATCCGCAGCCAGCAGAACCTGGGCCAGCTAGCGACCGCGCGCGGACAGTGGAACGCCGCACGCGAACAACTGCAGCGCACGCTCGGCGATGCCGAACGCGAGCAGATGGTCGAGGAAGCCGCGGTCAGCCGCCGCAACCTGGCCGAACTGGATCTGCTGCAAGGCCGCTACGACCAGGCGCTGGAGCAGTCGGGCAAGGCCGAGGCGCTGTTCCGCCAGCGCCAGGACCCGCGCGGCGTCGCCGACGCCGGCCTGCTGCGCGCGCAAACCTTGTTCGCCGCCGGCGCCGCCGTCCAGGCCGGCAAGGCGCTGGAAGCGCTGGCCCAGTCGGTGGCGCAGGCGCCGCCCGAACAGCGCGGCCTGGACGCGCTGCTGCGCGCCGAACTCGCGCGCCATGGCGGCGACGCCAAGTCCGCCGCGCAGCGGTTGCAGGAAGCGCGGCGCCTGGCCCAGGCCTCGGGCGCGCGGCTGCTGCGCCTGCAAGTGGCGCTGGAAGCCATGCGCCAGGGCCAGCACGAGCCCGACCTGGACGCGCGCACCGCCACCCTGGGCCATGCCGCGCTGCGCCTGGGCTGGGCCGAAACCGCGATCGAACAGGCCCTGGCCGCGCGCCGCTACGACGATGCGGTCAAACGCTACCGCAGCGTGCTGCCGCTGCTGCGCCGCGGCGACTACGCCGGCGCGTTCCGCCTGCACGAACTGGGCGCCAGCGCGCTGGCCCAGGCCGGCGACGCCGGCGCGGCCACCGCCGCGCGCGAGGACGCGCTGGCCGCGCTGCAGCGCGTGCGCGCGCACCTGCCCGACGCGCTGCGCGCGGGCTTCGACGCCTCGCCGCGGATCGCGCGGCTGGACCCGCCACGCCAGCGCTGAGCCATGGACGAGCTCGCCGACCTGCGCCACCAGTACCGCGAGCTGCTCGAGCGCCTGGAGCGCAACGAACGCGAATTCCGCCGCCTGGGCCGCGCGGTGTGGCGGGTGCAGGAAGACGAGCGCCGACGCCTGGCGCGCGAGCTGCACGACGGCATCGGCCAGAACCTGACCGTGCTCAAGCATCGCCTCGGCCAGCTCGACCAAGCCCTGCCGCCCGGCGACGGCGACGCCCGCAATACCCTGGCCGCGGCCCTGGCGCTGTGCGGCGATACCCTGCAGGACACCCGCGAACTCTCGCGCCTGCTGCGCCCGCCCATCCTCGACGACCTGGGCCTGGAAGCCGCGCTGCGCTGGCTGGTGCGCAGCCAGGCCGAGACCAGCGGCGCGGCCATCGACCTGGACATCGCGCCGCTGCCGGCGCTGGACGGCGAAGTGCAGACCCTGCTGTTCCGTGTCGCTCAGGAAGCCCTGAACAACGCCGCCAAGCACGCGCAGGCGCGCCATGTGCACGTGCAACTGGCGATGCGCGAAGGCGGCGTGCAGCTGCTGGTGCAGGACGACGGCCGCGGCTGCGACCCCGACCAGGTCCTGCACAGCGGCGGCAGCGGCCTGGGCGGCATGCGCGAGCGCCTGCGCCTTTATGGTGGCCTGCTGCAGCTGCGCAGCGTGCCAGGCGAAGGCCTGCGCCTGAGCGCGCGCGTGCCCTTGGCGCCGGCCTGAACGAAGACGCTTGACGAGCGGCGGGCGCACGCGCAGCGTAAAGCCATGGGGACCAAGACCGTGCGCGTACTGATCGCCGACGACCACACCATGGTTCGCGAGAGCCTGGTCGGCCTGCTCCAGGCCGATGGCGACGTCCAGGTGGTGGCGCAGGCCGCCGACGGCCTGGAGACCCTGGAAAAAGCCGTGGCCACCCGCCCGGACGTGGTCATCACCGACATCTCCATGCCGCGCTTGAACGGCATCGAGGTGGTCCGCCGGCTGTGCGAGGCCCTGCCCGACACCCGCGTGCTGGTGCTGACCATGCACCAGGAAAACGAGTACGTGCTGCAAGCCGTGCGCGTGGGCGCCTCAGGCTACATGGTCAAGGACAGCGCCGCCTCCGAACTGCTGGCCGCGGTGCGCGGCGTGCACGCCGGCCACGGCTATTTCGGCCCGCAGGCCGCGCGCGCGCTGGCCGAACAGCTGCAACATCCCGAGCGCGACCTGGGCGATCCCTACGGCCGCCTGACCGCGCGCGAACGCGAGGTCTTCCACCTGATCGCCGAAGGCCACACCACCAAGGAAATCGCGCGCGAGCTGTCGATCAGCGTCAAGACCGCCGAGAACCACCGCGCGCGGGTGCTGGCCAAGCTGGACGTGCGCAATACCGCGGAGCTGGTGCGGTATGCGCTGCGCAAGGGGTTGGTGGACTGAGGGGCGGGAGCAAGAGCAAATCCCCCTAGCCCCCTTTTTCAAAGGCGGGAATCAAAACCGAAGGGCGATGACGTTGCTGCTGTTCCCCCTTTGAAAAGGGGGGGCAGGGGGGATTTGCTTTTAGCGCCCCAACCCCACTCCGCCCCCACCCTACGCCGTAGTATCCTCCCGCTTCCCATCACGGCGGAGCGGCGGCATGAAGGCAATGCGTTGGACTCGTGGATTGGCCCTGGCGCTGTGCGCGCTGATCCTGGCCGCCTGTACCGGCGGGCCGGTCAAGCGCGTGTCCGAGCCGGCCGCACGGATCCAGCAGCTCACCGTGCGCGCCGACGGCAGCTGGTCGGCGGAACTGCGGATCGAGAACTTCAGCAGCATCCCCATGCGCTTCGACCGCTTCGACCTGGCCCTGAGCCTGGGCGAGGACGCCGCCGGCCGCCTGCAGGGCACGCCGGCGCTGTCGATCGGCCCGGAATCGGCCGACGTGGTCGTGGTGACCCTGCAACCCAACGGCCCGGCCAAGCTGGCCATCGCCGACGCGCTGTCGGCGCGCCGCAGCGTGTCCTACACGCTCAAGGGCAGTCTGACCGCCACCCCCGACGAAAAGAAGCAGCGCGACTTCGACGTGCAGCGCAGCAGCGCGCTGAGCCCCGCGCCGGGCCTGCCCGGCGTGCTGCGCTGAGCCGCGCACCGCTCCCCCTCTTTCTCTAGCCGAATCCGGATCGCCATGAGCACTTACAAAGCCCCACTCGCCGACATGCGCTTCGCCCTGTTCGACGTGCTCGACGCCGAAACCCAGTTCCAGCGCATGGGCTTCGCCGACGCCAGCCGCGACGTGCTCGACGCCGTGCTCGAGGAAGGCGCGCGCTTCACCGAAACCGTGCTCGCACCGCTCAACCGCGTCGGCGACGAAATCGGCTGCAGCTACGACAAGGCCAGCGGCGCGGTGACCACGCCGCCGGGCTTCAAGCAGGCCTACGCGCAGTACGTCGAAGGCGGCTGGGCCGGCCTGGTCTCGCCGACCGAGTTCGGCGGCCAGGGCCTGCCGCACGCGGCCGGCGTGCCGCTGAAGGAAATGATCGACGCGGCCAACCTGGCCTGGGGCAACTTCCCGCTGCTCTCGCACGGCGCCACCGAGGCGCTGCTGCACCACGGCGAGGCCTGGCAGCAGGAAGTGTTCCTCAAGCCGCTGGTCGAAGGCCGCTGGACCGGCACCATGTGCCTGACCGAACCGCACTGCGGCACCGACCTGGGCCTGCTCAAGACCCGCGCCGAACCGCAGGACGACGGCAGCTACGCCGTCACCGGCACCAAGATCTTCATCACCGCCGGCGAGCACGACTTCACCGACAACATCGTCCATCTGGTGCTGGCGCGCCTGCCGGACGCGCCGGCCGGCAGCAAGGGCATCTCGCTGTTCCTGGTGCCCAAGGTGCGCGTGGCCCGCGACGGCACGCTCGGCGGTGCCAACGCGGTGCGCTGCGGCGCGCTGGAACACAAGATGGGCATCCACGGCTCGGCCACCTGCGTGATGAACTTCGACGGCGCCCAGGGTTATCTGATCGGCCAGCCGCACAAGGGCCTGATGGCGATGTTCACCATGATGAACACCGCGCGCCTGGCGGTGGGTCTGCAAGGCCTGGGCCTGTCCGACCGCGCCCTGCAGAACGGCCTGAACTACGCGCGCGAACGCCTGCAGATGCGCGCGCTGTCCGGCGCCAAGTTCCCCGACAAGCCGGCCGATCCGATCATCGTCCACCCCGACGTGCGCCGCATGCTGCTGACCTGCAAGGCCCTGGTCGAAGGCGGCCGGGTCATGGGCTATCACGGCGCGCTGCTGGTCGATGTAGCCCACCACGCCAGCGACGCCGCCGAGCGCGAACGCGCCGACGCCCTGGTCGGCTTCATGACCCCCATCGTCAAGGCCTGCCTGACCGAATGGGGCGTGGAATGCACCTACCACGCGCTGCAGTGCTACGGCGGCCACGGCTACATCGCCGAGCACGGCATGGAGCAGCTGGCGCGCGACGCGCGCATCACCACCTTGTACGAAGGCACCACCGGCATCCAGGCGCTGGACCTGCTCGGCCGCAAGGTCATGCAGCAGCAGGGCGCCGGCCTGCGCGCGATGCTGGAGGACATCGAGACCTTCTGCGCCGCCAACGCCGGCAACGCCGCGGTCGCCGAGTTCATCGGCCCATTGCGCGAACAAGCCGCGCAGTGGCAGCAGCTGACCATGAAGATCGGCCAGCGCGCGGTCGCCGACGCCGACGAAGTGGGCGCGGCCGCTTACGACTATCTGATGTACTCCGGCTACGTCGCCCTGGCCTATTGGTGGGCGCGCAGCGTCGCCGCCGCCGAGGCCTCGGCGCAGACCCAGGCGTTCAAGGACGGCAAGCGCGAAACCGCGCGCTTCTACTACGCGCGCATCCTGCCGCGCACCCTGGCCCACGCCCAGGCCATCGCCGCGCCGCTGTCCACCCTGACCGCGCTGGACGCCGACGCGTTCGACGCCTGAAACAGCTGTATTCGGCGCGGCCGCGACCCGGCCGCGCCGCGGTTTCCCGCTTCAGCTACCCAAACCGTCATCAAACGGGTATAAGCTGATGTCCCGATGGAGACCGATAGAGCGAACTTACGCCTGGTCCGAACCGGAACCCACGCAGAGCGACTGCTGCGTGAGCCGGACCCTACGGTCGTCCCTGTGGATGCCGCACACCGCTTCGCCGGCCCCCGCTCCGTTTCCGACCGCTTCAACGCCGTGCGGCTGCTGTCGCTCGACGCGCACGGGCGCGTGCTGGACTGGATGAACTGGCAGGAAGCGACCTGCCTGTACGTGCGCGGCGCCGTGGCCTGGACCTTGGGCGATCCCTGCCTGCGCGTGCACGGCGGCACCAGCCGGCTCAGCGGCGAGCAGAGCGTGATCGAACTGCACCCGATCGTGGCCGCGCGCGGCCATGCCCGCAGCCATGCCCTGGACCCGACTCCCGCGCTGACCAACGCCGCGCTGTTCGCGCGCGACGACTACCTGTGCCTGTACTGCGGCCGCGACTTCACCCGACCGCACCTGACCCGCGACCACGTGATCCCGGTGTCCAAGGGCGGCCGCGACATCTGGGAGAACGTGGTCGCCGCCTGCTTCCACTGCAACTCGCGCAAGGGCAACCGCACCCCGCAGCAGGCCGGCATGCCGCTGCTGGCGGTGCCGTACCGGCCCAGCTGGGTCGAGCATCTGATCCTGTCCAACCGCAACATCCTGGCCGACCAGATGGCGTTCCTGCGCAACCAGCTGCCCAAGAACACCCGTCTGCAGGCGTGAACGGCAAGCCGTGACGTGGGTCGCGGTCTGGCGACCGTGCGCCGGCGCACCTGCCGAACTGCGCTGGTTTGCGACGTTCTGCGCGCGTTGACGACACGCAGGCGGTCCGCAACACTCGTCCACCACGAGCACGCACGACGGACGTAAAAGATGGCCTTGACCCTCGGTCTGACCGGCATGGACCCGGCGACGGAGACCGCACTGCAGGCGGCCTTCAAGGATGCCAACTCCCGCTTGGGAAGCCGCTGGCAGCTGCTGCCGGAAAGCCAGGCCGATTATGTGGTCGTGGACATGGACAGCATGTACGGCCCGATGAGCTGGCTGCGCCTGCATGCCGCCGGCAAGAGCGTGATCGCGCTGACCTCGGCGCAACGCACCCAGGCCGACTACCGCCTGGCCCAGCCTTTCGACGCCAACGGTATCGGCGAATTGTTGCGCGAGATCGCGAGCCAGGCCGGACAGCCGCTGGAACCCGCGCCCGCGCCGCCGGCGATGGCCGCCGCGCCTGCGCCCGCTCCCGCGATCGCACCGGCGCCTGCACCCGCTCCGGCGCCGGTGCTCGATAGCGCCGTCGAGATCCCCATGGGCAACGTGCCGGCTGCCGCGCCGAAGCCCGCTCCTGCGCCCGCGCCTGCTCCGGCACCCGCTCCGGCACCCGCTCCGGCCCCGGCACCCGCCCCTGCGCCCGCCGCAGCGGCGCCGCGCGCACCGGCTCCCGCACCCGCTCCGGCACCTGCACCCGCCCCGGCACCGGCACCGATTCCCGCCGCGGCCAGCGCCGGCGACGCGCTGCTGGTCTGGCTGACCTCCGGGCGCCTGCGCGGCCGCGTGCGCCTGCGCGGCGACGAGCCCCTGTTCATCGACGCCGAGCAGCGCCAGTACCACGGCCCGGCCGCGCTCAAGCCGCTGGCCGCGTACTTCGACAAGGCCAAGACCGCCGCCGATTTCGAAGCCGTCGACGGCGCCGCCTGGGCCGCCGCGGTCGCGCCGCTGGGCGAGGCCATGCCGCTGTCGCGCCTGGTCTGGTTCGGCAGCCTGCTCGCCGGCCGCGGCGTGCTCGCGCCGGGCTACGACCCGCAGCGCCGCTACCTGATGGTGAAGTGGCCGCAGACCGAGCGCGAATACCCCAAGCACTTCCGCATCGCCACGGTGATGATGAAAGGCCCGGCGACCCTGGCCGAGATCACCGAAGCCAGCGGCGTGCCGGCCACGGACGTGGCCGACTTCGTCAACGCCAACTTGGCCACCGGCTTCGCCGAGCCCGAGTCCGAGCCCGATCCGGTGGAACCGGCCAAGGCCGGCGGCCTGTTCGGGCGCCTGCGCGGGCGTTGAGCGCCCGCACACGGCCTTGCGGCCGCTCCACACCTGGACAAATCGTCTCAGACTGAACCCGGAGCGCCGCGCTTCTTGCCCGCCTCACACAGGGGCGGGACAATGACCGACTGAACGCCAGAATCCGTCGGTAATGATCGATCCGCAGCGCTACCCGCGTCTTTCCCGCATCCAAGTTCCCGCCGACCTGCGCCAGTTCCCGGAAGAGGAACTGCCGGCCATCGCGGAGGAACTGCGCGCCTACCTGATCGAACAGGTCGCCCTGGTCGGCGGCCACTTCGGCGCCGGGCTCGGCGTGATCGAACTGACCGTGGCCCTGCACTGGCTGTACGAAACGCCGGTGGACCGCCTGGTCTGGGACGTGGGCCACCAGAGCTATCCGCACAAAATCCTCACCGGCCGCCGCGACAGCATTCACACCGTCAAGCAGAAGGACGGCGTGGCGCCGTTCCCCAAGCGCGACGAATCCGAGTACGACACGCTCGGCGTCGGCCACAGCTCCACCTCCATTTCGGCCGCGCTGGGCATGGCGGTGGCGCTGCAGCGCCGCGGCGACGAGCGCAAGGTGGTGGCGGTGATCGGCGACGGCGCGATGACCGCCGGCATGGCCTTCGAGGCGCTGGCCCATGCCGGCGGCATGACCGACCCCGAACCGAATCTGCTGGTGATCCTCAACGACAACCAGATGTCGATCTCCGAGAACGTCGGCGGCGTGACCAAGATGCTGGGCCGCCTGACCGGCAGCCGCACGCTCAACGCGCTGCGCGAGGGCGGCAAGAAATTGCTCGGCGACAAGAACAAGCCTGCGGCCAAGTTCGTGCGCCGCTGGGAAGAACACTGGAAGGGCATGTTCGTGCCTTCGACTTTCTTCGAGGAAGTCGGCTTCCACTACACCGGCCCCATCGACGGCCACGACCTGCCCGCGCTGCTGGGCGCGATGAAGACGCTCAAGGGCCTCAAGGGGCCGCAGCTGCTGCACATCATCACCACCAAGGGCAAAGGCTACGAACTGGCCGAAGACGACCAGATCGGCTACCACGCGGTGGGCCCGTTCGATCCCGAGAAGGGCCTGGTCAGCAAGCCCGGCGCCAAGAAGCCGACCTACACCGACATCTTCAGCGACTGGCTGTGCGACATGGCCGCCGCCGACGAGCGCCTGATGGGCATCACCCCGGCCATGCGCGAAGGCTCGGGCCTGGTGCGCTTCAGCAAGGAATACCCGCAGCGCTATTTCGACGTGGCCATCGCCGAGCAGCACGCGGTGACCCTGGCCGCGGGCATGGCCATCGAAGGCGCCAAGCCGGTGGTGGCGATCTATTCCACCTTCCTGCAGCGCGGTTACGACCAGCTCGTGCACGACGTGGCGATCCAGAACCTGGACGTGCTGTTCGCGATCGACCGCGGCGGCGTGGTCGGCCCCGACGGCGCGACCCATGCCGGCAACCTGGACCTGTCCTACCTGCGCTGCGTGCCGAACATGGTGGTGATGGCGCCGGCCGACGAGGACGAGTGCCGCAAGATGCTGTCCACCGGCTTTGGCTACCAGGGCCCGGCCGCGGTGCGCTACCCGCGCGGCACCGGCCCCGGCACGGCGGTGCAGCCGAACCTGGACACGCTGCCCATCGGCAAGGCCGAAGTGCGCCGCAACGGTTCGCGCGTGGCCCTGCTCGCCTTCGGCGCGATCGTACCGGCGGCCGAACAGGTCGCCGCCGAACTCGGCCTGACCCTGGTCAACATGCGCTACGTCAAACCGCTGGACCGCGCGCTGGTGCTGGAACTGGCCAAGAGCCACGAAGGCTTCGTGACCCTGGAAGACAACGTGGTCGCCGGCGGCGCCGGCAGCGGCGTGGCCGAACTGCTGGCCGCCGAAGGCGTGCTGCTGCCGATCCTGCACCTGGGCCTGCCCGACGAATTCCAGCACCACGCCAGCCGCGAACAGCTGCTGGCCGAAGCGGGCCTGGATGCGGCGTCGATACGCGCCAGCGTGCTGGCGCGCTGGCCGCAGTTGCTGGGTGCGCCCGCGCCGCGTAGCGCGGCGCTCTAAAGGCGAAAAGCAAATCCTCCTCAATCCCTCTTTTTCAAAGGGGGAAGGCAAGCCGAGCAGCGGACGACGGGGGATTTGCTGTTGCTGTTGCTTGCTCAGCCCAGCAATACCGCCGTAGCCAGCCCGCTCAGCGCCGCGGCGAACGCCAACTTCGGACTGGCTCTGGGCCACAGCGTCAACGCCAACGACCAGGCCAAGGCCGACACGATCAGCGCCGCCGTCCAGAAGACCGGGCCTTGCGCCCAACCCCAGCCCTGCACGAACAGGGCGAAATCCGCCGCCAGCAACCCCCAGCCCACCGCGCGCATCGCGCGTGCACGCCTAGGCCGAAACGCTCCCGCGAACGCCTGCTGGTGGTGCTTCTCCAGCCCCAGGCTCAACAGGCACCACGCGGCGATTCCCAGACACAAACCCAGCCACAACATGCGCGCGCCTCCTCAGCGTTCCGCCAGCGCCGGCCCGCCGGCGCGCTCGCGCCGCCGCGACGCGCGCGCATCCTGCGGCTGCCGCGCCTTGGCGTAGCTGCGCCAGGCCAGCGCCGCGAAACCCGCGCCCAGCCCCAACGCGGTCAGATCCACCGCCGCCAGCGCCCAATCGCCGCGGCCCAGCGTGGCCAGCAGATGGCTGTTCGGCGCCGTCGCCAGGTTCACCAGCGGAATTGCCGCGAACGCCAAGGCATTCAAGCCGAACCACCGGCCCCAGCCGCGCCGGTGCACGGCCGGAATCGCCGCGTACAGCGAGGCCGCGATCCACACCGCGCAGAACACCGCGATCTCCGCGCCGCTGCGACCGGCCGCATCGGCCGCGATCAGCCGATTGCCGATCACCATCGCCGCACTGGCCAACGGCATGCCGCCGACCACGCCCAGGTTCAATGCCTGCACCAGGCCATAGCCCGACAGGCTGCCGGCCTCGGCGATCTTCTTGGCGCGCTTGTTCACCCATACCTGCAGGCCGCTGGCGATCATCACGCAACCGGCGATGCCCATCACGAAGTACAGCCAGCGCAATGCGCTGCCGCCCCACTGCGCCATGTGCAGGCCGCCGAGAAAGGTGTACGCGGTATAGCCCGCCGCCATCTCGCCGCTTTGGTGCAGGAAGCGCCCGTCGCCGGCGTCGTAGAACACCTGGCGGAAGTTCCAGGCCACATCGCGGCTGTGGTCGCCGCCGAAGGAAATGGTCGCGCTGGTGTCGTCGGGGTGGTGCACGCTCGCCCAGGTCACCGGCTCGCCCAGGCGCGCGCGCGCATCGGCCAGCAAGGCGTCGAGCGAGTGGATGCGCTGCAGCGGCTTGCCGGTCTCCGGCCGCTCATAGCTGTCGGCGGCCTCGACGAAGAACTTCTCCACGTCGCCGTCGTAGGCGGCGAACAATCCGGCCGGCATGTAGTTGGCGACGAAGATCGCCACGCCGGTGTAGGCGATCATCAGATAGAACGGCAGGCCCAGCACGCCGGTGAGGTTGTGCCCGTCCAGCCAGGCGCGCTGGCCGCCGGCCGTGGGCCGGAAGGTGAAAAAGTCCTTGAAGATGCGCTTGTGGATCACGATGCCGGTAACGATCGCCACCAGCATGAACATGCCGGCCAGGCCGACCACGTACATGCCCCAGGTTCCGGCGTGCAGGTTGTAGTGCAGGGTGAAGAAGAATTCGCCGCCTGCGGTCTCGGGCACGGCGGCGCCGGTGGACGGATCCAGGTCCAACAGGTCCGGGTCGCCGGCGTCGTAGTACACCCCGCCCTGCAGGGTCTTGCTGCGCTCGCCCGGCAAGGTGAGGTAGTAGGCGTGCGGGTGTTCTTTGGAAAGCTTCTGCAATTGCGCTACAGCCGCGTCCAGGCTCACCGCGTCCGCACCGCGCTCGTGGCCGTGCAGCGCCGGCTGCATCCAGTGGGTGAGCTCCTTGTCGAAGCAGGCGATGGTGCCGCCGACGAAGATCACGAACAGCAGCCAGCCCACGATCAGGCCGGTCCAGGTGTGCAGCCAGGCCATGGCCTGCGAGTAGGTGTTCTTCATGCGCGCGTCCTCACGGCCGGGCCGCGTAGCCGGGGAAGGCCCAGGCCACGGCGTACAGCGCCGCGGCGGCCAACAGCAGGGTCCACAGCGCGCGCCAGGCGCTCTTGGCCGCGAACGCGTGCATCGCCGCGTAGCACCACACCGCAAAGCACAGCAGGCTGGCCGCCACCACCCGGTCGCTGCGCGAGAACGGCAGCACCACGGTCAGGAACGCGGTGGATGCGTAGGCCAGCAAATAACCGGCGACCACCGCGGCGAACGCACGCACGGCGACGGCGCCGCGGTAACGCCACGGCAGGGATTTGCGTTTGCGCGCAGGCGCGGCGGCGGTAGTGGCGGACATGCGGGAGCCAGGTCGGGCGCAGCGGCGGCGCGCAGATCGCAGTCTATTTGATAATAGTTCTCATTAGCAAACATCGCGAGCGGCTGAACGGATGCCGCACGAGCGCGCGGCCCCACCCCGCCTCGCACTGCGAGTCTGCACACGAATCTGGCAGGCTCCACGCACCCTCACCCACGGATCGCAACGGATGCGCTTCGCCCTGCTCGCCTGCCTCGCGTTCTGCCTCGCTCCCGCCGCCCACGCGCAAAGCGCCGCGCCCGCTCCCGCCGAAGTCATCCGCGACGTCGACACCGTGGTGGTGTCCGGCGTGCTGCCCGGCCCGGGCATGTGGAAGGTCAGCCGCGGCGACCATGTGCTGTGGATCCTCGGCACGCTGAGCCCCGTGCCCAAGGGCATGACCTGGCTGTCGCGCGACGTCGAAGCGGTGATCGCGCAGTCGCAGGAGATCATCGAGCCGCCCTCGCTCAACGTCAGCAGCGACCTGGGCATGTTCCGCAGCATGCTGCTGATCCCCTCGGCGCTGAAGGCACGCAAGAACCCCGACGACAAGACGCTGCGCGAAGTGGTGCCGGCCGACTTGTACGCGCGCTGGCTGCCGCTGAAGGCGCGCTACATCGGCAGCGACCGCGGCGTGGAGAAATGGCGGCCGGTGTTCGCCGCGCAGGAACTGTATGAAGCCGCGATCCGCCGCTCCGGCCTGTCGCTGAGCGGCATCGTCTGGCCGGTGGTCAAGGAAAACGCCAAGAAGCATGAGGTCAAGCTCACGCCCTCGCGCCTGGAGATCAAGATCCAGGACCCCAAGGCCGCGATCAAGGAGTTCAACCAAAGCGCCCTGGCCGACACCGACTGCTTCGCCAAGACCCTGGCCCGCATCGAGGGCGACCTGGAAACCATGCGCGCACGCGCCAACGCCTGGGCCGTGGGCGACATCGAAGCCCTGCGCGCGCTGCCGCAGGGCGACCAGTACGAAGTCTGCGTGCGCGCGGTCACCGCCTCCGCCGTGGCCCAGCGCCTGGGCTTCGGCGACATGCGCGCGCGCGTCACCGAACATTGGCTGGGCAAGGCCGACGCCGCGCTGGCCAGCAACCGCGTCACCTTCGCCACCCTGCCGATCGCCGAACTGCTGCGCGAAGACGGCTACCTGGCCAAGCTCAAGGCGCGCGGCTACACGGTGGAGGAACCCTGAGCCGCTGCAGGCGTGCGCACGAGCGCGCATGCTAGGGTCGCGCATCGGACACCGGAGATCGACCTTGGTCACCTGCTACCTGCGCTACGTGCTCGACCCGGCCAAGCTGAGCGAGTTCGAAACCTACGCCCGCATGTGGATCCCGCTGGTCGAGCGCCTGGGCGGCACGCACCACGGCTACTTCCTGCCCGGCGAGGGGCCGAGCAATATCGCGCTGGCGTTGTTTTCGTTTCCTTCGCTGGCCGCCTATGAGATCTACCGCCAGCAGGCCGCCGACGATCCCGGTTGTCAGGCGGCGGTGCGCTATTACGAGGAAACGCGCTGCTTCTTGAGCTACGAGCGCAGCTTCTACCGGCCGGTGCTGGCGTGACGGCGGAGCGGCCGCGATCCGGGGGCGACTGAGTGCCCTTCACGCCCATCCACCTGGGCCCCGGCCTGGCGTTCAAGGCCATCGGCGGCCGCCATTTCAGTTTCATGGTGTTCGGCGGCGCCCAGGTGCTGATGGACATCGAGCCTTTGGTCGGCATCCTGCGCGGCTGGCCGGTGCTGCACGGCTACACCCATACCGTGTTGGGCGCCCTGTTGATCGGCCTGCTGGCCGGGGCGATCGGCCGGCCGATCAGCGAAACCTGTTTGCGCTGGCTGCGCCTTCCGCATGCGCCCTTCACTTGGCCGGCATCGTTCGCCGGCGGGCTGATCGGCACCTACTCGCATGTGTTGCTGGACGCGATCATGCACAGCGACATGCATCCGGCCTGGCCGCTGTCCGCCGCCAATCCGCTGCTGCGCTGGATTTCGGTGGATGAGTTGCACTTGCTGTGTTTGGGGCTGGGTTTGGCGGGGTTGGCGGCGATGGCCGTGCGGGCGGCCTGGGCGAGTTTGCGCTGAGGTTTTCGTAGGGGCGGACTGGCGCCGTGATGTGTAACTTCGCGCGCCCTCACCCCAACCCCTCTCCCGTGAACGGGAGAGGGGCTAAAGCAGCAAGCTGCGTCGAATGCATCCCCTCTCCCGCTTGCGGGAGAGGGCTAGGGTAAGGGGGTGAGCGAAGCGAATGCCCTTGACCCTCGCTCGGGCGCCGAACTCGCCATGCAAATAGAAGACCCGTAGGGCGGCGCACAGGAGGTGCGCCGTTTTTCGCTGGCACAGGATGTGCCATCGAAAAATCCCCGCGCAAACTCCGCTCTCGCACGGGAGCTCTGGCGAAGCGTTTTTCTTTGGTTACTTTCTTTTGACGCTTATCAAAAGAAAGTGACCCGGCCGCTTGCGGACGGAAGCTGTTGCTGTTGCTTCAACCAACACACCCACACACCTTCGCGAGCTCGGAGCGGATCGCGGCTCACGCCGCTCCTACAGAAAGCACATCCCGCAGAGACCGAAGCGTTCGTCGTCGTTGCGGGTCGCGGTCGCAGCTTGCGCAGCTCCTACAGGAGTGGGCGCAGCGTTCGTCGTAGCTGTAGGGCCGTGGTCGCGGCTTACGCCGCTCCTACCCAAAAGGCCGGCGCACTATTCGGCGGGCTTGTTCGGGCTATCCGGCGCGGGCGCAGGCGCCGCCTGCGGCACCACCACCACCGGCGTCGCATGCGCCACATGCGCCGGGCGCGGCCCGAAGCCGAAGGCTTCGTCGCTGCGCGCGGAGACGATCATGCGCACCATGTTGGTCGGCACCATGAGCTCCAGCGATACCGCCCGCCCCTCGCTGGTCTGCATCTCCAGCGTCATCTCGATCAGCGCGCCGGCGGTGTCGATTTCGCGGCACAGCACATGCGGGCCGCCGGGGCTGTCCAGCAGATAGGGCTTGATCGCCTCTCCCAGCGCTTCCAGCGCCTGCGGAAAAAAGAAAACGGCGTAGCCTCGCGATTCTTCCATTGCGGATCCCCCTGTCAGGACCGTGGTACGGAACGGGACGCCGCGCTCAGCGCAGCTCGATGGTCAATGCCGCGGCCGCCTCGCGCGCGCGCTCGCGCGCCGCGTCCACATCGGCACCCAGCGCCAGCGTGACCGCCACCCGGCGGTGGCCCTCCACGCGCGGCTTGCCGAACAAGCGCAGTTGGGTGTCGGCCTGCGTCAGCGCCGCGTCGACGCCGGAGAACACCGGCACGCCGTGGCCCTGCGCCAGCACCGCGCAGGATGCCGAGGGGCCGTATTCGCGGATCGCCGGAATCGGCAGGCCCAGGATCGCGCGCGCGTGCAGCGCGAACTCGCTCAGGTCCTGCGAAATCAGGGTGACCAGGCCGGTGTCGTGCGGCCGCGGCGAGACCTCGCTGAACCAGACCTCGTCGCCGCGCACGAACAACTCCACGCCGAACACGCCCCAGCCGCCCAGGTCGTCGGTGATCGCATGCGCGATCTGCTGCGCGCGCTCCAGCGCGCGCGGCGACATCGGCTGCGGCTGCCAGCTTTCGCGGTAGTCGCCGTCGCGCTGCAGGTGGCCGATGGGCGCGCAGAAGGTGGTGCCGCCGGCATGGCGCACGGTCAGCAGGGTGATCTCGTAATCGAAGTCGATGAAGCCCTCGACGATGACCCGGCCGGCGCCGGCGCGGCCGCCGGTCTGGGCGTAGTCCCAGGCGCGGTCCACGTCGTCGGTGCCGCGCACCAGGCTCTGGCCCTTGCCCGAGGACGACATCACCGGCTTGACCACGCAGGGCAGGCCGATCTCGGCCACGGCGGCGCGATAGTCCTCCACGGTGTCGACGAAACGGTAGGGCGAGGTCGGCAGCTGCAGGGTTTCGGCGGCCAGGCGGCGGATGCCCTCGCGGTCCATGGTCAGGCGCGCGGCGCGCGCGGTCGGAATCACCCGCGTATCGGTGCCGCGCTCGGCGAATTCGCGCTCCAGCTCCACCAGGGTCTGGGTGTGGATGGCCTCGATCTCCGGCACGATCAGGTGCGGGCGTTCGGCGGCGATCAGCGCGCGCACGGCCTGGCCATCGAGCATGTCCAGCACATGGCTGCGGTGCGCGACCTGCATGGCCGGCGCGTCGGCGTAGCGGTCGGCCGCGATCACCTCCACCCCGTAGCGCTGCAGTTCGATCGCCACCTCTTTGCCCAATTCGCCCGAACCGAGCAGCAACACGCGACAGGCGTGCGGGGACAGGGGCGTGCCGAGCGTGGTCATGCGGATTCCTGGCGATGCGTAGTGGAGGCTGACGCTAGTCTAACTTTCCGCGCACCGGATCGGGTCCGGACTGTCGGCGCGCGCGCCGGTCGTGCGATGCTTGCGCCATGCCGCGTTACGTGCCGCTCCCCCTGCGCGCCGTCGTCCTCGCCGCCGCGCTCGTCGCGGCGGGCGGTTGCGCGCGCCAGAAGCCCGGCGAGAGCGGCAGTTCGCTCAACGGCATGCTGGTCGACGGCCAGCTCGACGAGATCAGCGGCCTGGCCGCCTCGCGCCGCCACCGCGGCGTGCTGTGGATGATCGACGACGGCGGCAACCCCGAGCGCCTGTTCGCGGTGGCCACCGACGGCGAGCGCCGCGCGACCTACCGCGTCGAGGGCGTGACCAAGACCGACTGGGAGGACATCGCCTCCTTCCGCCTGGACGGCCGCGACTACCTGCTGATCGCCGACACCGGCGACAACGGCGGCCTGCGCCGCAGCCTGCAGTTGCACGTGATCGAGGAGCCGACCAAGCTGGAGAACGCGCGCCTGCGCCCGGCCTGGTCGATCGCCTTCCGCTGGCCCGACGGCGCGCGCGACTGCGAGGCGGTGGCGGTGGACGCGGCCAACGGCCGCATCCTGCTGATCTCGAAGAAGCGCCAGCCGCCGGAGTTGTTCACCCTGCCGCTGCGCCCGCGCGGCACCGAGCTGTTGACCGCGCAGCGCACCGGCGAGCTGGCCGGGGTGCCCGAACCCAGCGCCGAGCAGCTCAAGCAAAACCCGCGCGGCGCCCGCCTGCAAGGCCAGGTCACCGCCGCCGACGTCTCGCCCGACGGCCGCACCCTGGCGGTGATGACCTACCGCTACCTGCTGCTGTACCCGCGCCAGACCGGTCAGGGCTGGGGCAGCGCCGTCGCCGGCAAGCCCAAGGTCATCGCCCTGCCCTGGCTGCCCCAGGCCGAGGCCCTGGGCTGGTCGGCCGACGGCCGCGCCCTGTACGCCACGGGCGAGTTCGTGCCGGCGCCGCTGTACCGCATCACCCCCTGAAAGCCCGGGCCGCCGCGCGGCCCTCCCGTCCATCCGCCCCGCCGCCCAGCCCTGGGAGGCCCGCGACCGTTCGTCCGACGGCGCTTGCGAAGATTGATATCAATTTGATATCAATATCTCGAACCCACCATCAACCACCACGACGCGAGACCGCGCCATGAAAGAGAACCCGACCCGCTCCCTGTCCGGCATCCCGACCCTGCTGCTCCTGCTGGCGGCCGGCGCCTTCGCCTTCTGGCTGTTCGTCGGCGGCATCCAGGCCAAGGCCGATCTGCAGATCGCCGCCGCGATCGCCCTGGGCGCGCTGCTCTTCTTCGGCCTGATCGGCCTGTACAAGGTCGAGCCCAACCAGGCCGCCGTGCTGAGCCTGTTCGGCAAGTACGTGGGCACGGTCAAGGACAACGGCCTGCGCTGGAACAACCCCTTCTACGCCAAGAAGAAGGTCAGCCAGCGCGTGCGCAACTTCGAAAGCGGCAAGCTCAAGGTCAACGAACTCGACGGCAGCCCGATCGAGATCGCCGCGGTCATCGTCTGGCAGGTGGTGGACTCGGCCGAGGCCGTCTACAACGTGGACGACTACGAGAGCTTCGTCCACATCCAGTCCGAGTCGGCGCTGCGCGCCATGGCCACCAGCTACCCCTACGACCAGCACGAGGAAGGCCAGTTGGCCCTGCGCAGCCACGCCGCCGAGATTTCCCAGCACCTCAAGGACGAGTTGGCCGAACGCCTGGCCGACGCCGGCGTGCAGGTGCTGGACGCGCGCATCAGCCACCTGGCCTACGCACCGGAAATCGCCCACGCCATGCTCCAGCGCCAGCAGGCCAACGCGGTGATCGCCGCGCGCACCCGCATCGTCGCCGGCGCGGTGGGCATGGTCGAAATGGCCCTGGCCGAACTGCAGAAGAACGGCGTGGTGCATCTGGACGAGGAACGCAAGGCGCAGATGGTCAGCAACCTGCTGGTGGTGCTGTGCGGCGACCGCAGCACCCAGCCCATCGTCAACGCCGGCACCCTGTACTGAGGCGCGCATGGACAGCTCGCTCAACGCCCTGTTGCTGCCCGCGATCATGCTGGTCAGCGGCCTGCCGGTGCTGGTGGCCGCGGTGCTGGTCGGGCGCGGCCACCTGCACCTGATCAACGGCCTGGACGCCTCGCGCCTGCGCGATCCGGCCGCCGCGGCCGCGCGCTTCGCCCGCCTGCTGGCGCTGGTGGCCATCGCCATCTTCGCCTCGGCGCCGGGCTTCTACTGGGCGCACGGCGATGAGAGCCGCACCCTGGTCGTTGCGGCACTGCTGCTGGTCGCGGTCAACGGCCTGGCCGTGATCCTGCTGATGGCCGCGGCCAAGATCAAGCGCGAGTACCGCGACCCGCGCGCCGACGACCGGACCGGCCGCCGGTGAGCGAGAAGAAAGCCTACCCGCTGCGCATCAGTGCCGACGTGCTGACGGCGGCGCAGCGCTGGGCCGACGACGAGTTGCGTTCGCTCAATGCGCAGATCGAATACGTGCTGCGCGACGCCCTGCGCAAGGCCGGACGCCTGCCCAACCAACCCTCCGCACCGTCCACTCAGGAAGACGAAACGCCATGATCCACACGCAATGGAAGTACCTGGTCAGCGAAATCGGCCCGCAGTTGTTCGGCCCGTCGGCGAAGGAACGCGTCGCCGAGGAACTGAGCAAGCGCGGCACCCAGGGCTGGGAACTGGTGACCGCGCACTACGACTCCGCCGGCATGACCACCCGTCTGTTCTTCAAGCAACCGGCCTGAGCGCGATCGCGCCAGCCGCACCGAGGAGATTCGCCATGCTCCACATCGTCAAGCTGATCGAACGCCGCTTTTCGCCCGAGAAGGCGCCGCGGCGCCGCCCCGCCCTGGTCGCCTCGCTGCTGACGCTGTCGGCCACCGGCATGGTCCTGGGTTCGTTGTTGCTGCTGCGCTGAGATGACGCGCTACGCCGTTCCCGCCCCCGGCCGCGCGGCATTGCTGGTGCCCGCGGTCTCGCTGATCGCGGCGCTGGCAGGCGTGGCTTACGCGGTACTGCGCTCGCGCGAGGATCCGCAGGCGCTGCAACTGGCGTGGATCGCGCTGCCGGTGCTGGCGCTGGTGTCGGGCCTGATCTGGCTGGGCGCGCGCCGACGCTCGGTGGAATTGGATGGCGCCACCCTGATCGTGCGCGCCGGCCCGCATACGCGGCGCGTGCCGGTGTCGGAACTGGACCTGGCGCAGGCGCGCGTGGTCGATCTGGACGAGCACACCGGCCTGCGACCGTCGATCAAGACCCTGGGCAGCGCCCTGCCCGGTTACCAGGCTGGCTGGTTCCGCATGCGCGATGGCTGGCGCAAGGGCTACTACCTGCTCACCTCGCGCCAGCGCGTGCTGTGCCTGCCCGAACGCGGCGGTGCCACGCTGCTGCTGTCGCTGGAACAACCGCAGGCCTTGCTCGATGCACTGCAGGCCGTGGCGCCGCGGGGCCGCTCCCGCTAACCTGCGCGCATGCGCAGCGACGCCCGACGATCGGCCCGGGGCCCCAGCGGCACCGATCTCATCAACACACCGGACATCGAACTCTGGCCCGGCGGCCTGCTGCGCGCGCGCAACGGCCACGACGCCCGCGCCCTGGCGCGCGCGCGCCATGTGCTGCGGCGCAAGCGCGACGGCCAGTACCTGGCCGCCGACCTGCCCGAGGGCCTGCTGCCGCTGGTGCAGCGGCTGACCCGCGAGCCCGGCATCGAACAGGCCCTGGACGCGCTGCAGCGCGCCGCCGCGCCGCGCCGGCCGGGCCTGGAACGCATCGCCGAACTGCCTTTGGACCGGCTGGAAGAACGCCTGCACGCGCTGGGCCTGGACGCCGACGGCTACGGCGAGCGCACCGGCCTGGACCTGGTGCCCGAGCCCGACCGCCTGGCCTACGCCGGCCACGACCGCTACCGCCGCCCGCTGTGGCTGCACCCGCTGGCCGCGCGCGCCTGGTCGCACCTGCACGAGGCCGCGCTGCGCGACGGCGTGGTGCTGGAGGCGATCTCCGGCTACCGCAGCCACGACTACCAACTGGGCATCTTCGAACGCAAGCTCGCGCGCGGGCAGAGCGTGGAGCAGATCCTCACCGTCAACGCCGCGCCCGGCTACAGCGAACACCACTCCGGCCTGGCCCTGGACATCGGCGCGCCGGACCAGCCGCCGGCCGAGGAATCCTTCGAAACCACCGCCGCCTTCGCCTGGCTGCGCGAGCACGCGCCCGGCCGCGGTTTCGTCATGAGCTACCCGCGCGACAACCCGCATGGGATCGTGTACGAGCCGTGGCATTGGAAGTTCCTGGCCGCCTGAGCGGCCGGCACGAGCTCAGATCGTTTCTCCCAGCCTGAAGATGGGCAGGTACAACGCCCATGCGCACAGCGGCAATACCACCAGCGCGCCGAGCAGGCCGCACAGTCCGGCCGCGAGTGCGCGATAGCGGCGCCGCGGCCAGTACATCCGCACCAGCACGACTAAAAGCGGCAGCACCCACAGTCCCAGGTAGCCGTCTACCAACCAGCGTGTGGGCGGCGACAGTTCGGCCCCGAAAGAACGAAAGGTCTCCGCGAACATCGGCACGGCCAAGGTCGGCACCAGCGCGGCGAATACGGCCGACAGCAGGCCTAGGACGAGCCACAGCGGATGACCGGCACTGGTTGCGGGAGGAACGGAAGTAGCGGGAGCCTGGTAGGGATCGTGGGTCATGGCATTAGCGCTCCTGCCCGCCGCCACCTGAAGCATGGCCTATAGAGCGCATATCTAGGACCGGTTTATCCAAGGCCTCCAGCATCAACTCAAGCTGCTCTCTTAATTCCTGGATGTTCTCACCGTAGACATAAGTCGGGGAGACGTGGGTCGCCACTGGGACGCCAATCGAGTCGTAGTAAACATCGTAGATGACGAGTTCGTCGTCGCTTCGGACAACGCGAAAATTAAAAGCCATATCGGCACCTCATTACCGACGAATCCCACCAGATGCGAGCAATCACCGTCGCCCCACATTGAAAGCTAAGCGGCCGCATACCGGACCAACGCGAACGCCAGCGCAAACACATAGCCATAAGAAAACTTATCCAACCGCACCAGATCGCCGCCGCGGCGTGATCGCCATGAGCCGATGACGCTCAAGACCAGGCCGACAGCGACCGGAGTGATCGCCAGGTTGGCCATTTGCGCCATGGGATGCGAAATCAGCTGCTGTGGGAAGAGCATCAGCGAAAGCCAGCCCAGCCCGCCACCGAGCAAGACATAGATCACCACCGAGACCACGGGCGGCACGGCCGGGCGATCCCGCTTGAAGCCGTGCAAGCCCAGTTCGACCAGCACCTCCAACACCAACTGGATGACGAACTCCAGCAGCAGTTCTAGCAGGATCGACAAAACCGCTCTCCTTGCTGCCTCAATCCTCTGCGGCCAGGAACCACACCGGCTTCAGCGGCAAGCGCCGACGCGCGGCGTCCTCGAGCTTCGAATAATGTTCGATCCACAGCTCCACCAGCTTGGTGGTGTCCAGCAGGGTGACGCGGCGATGCGATTGGCGCGCTTCCAGTTCGGCATCCCGAGTGAAGCCCGACATGGCCACGAACAGGCCTACATCGCCCTCACCCAGCACCGCCATGAAGCTGCGCAAGCCGACCACGTCGATGCGCGGCGAATGGGCGTTGCGCTTGACCTGCACCTTGATGCGCGGCGGGCGGGTGCCCAAGGGATCGTTGTAGGCGATCACGTCCACGCCGCCGTCTTTTCCGGTCGGTGCGATCCACGCGACGTGGTAGCCCATCGCACGCAGCAACTCGCCGACCAACTCCTGGAACTCGTAGGGCGGCATGCCGGCCAGGAACTGCTCGATCTCCTTCCAAGCCACCTCCTCGGCCTCTTCCAGGGTGATGACCGCCGAGGTCTCCGCCGCTTCTTCGGCCGGTGTGTCCTCCGCAGCGGCAGGCTGTGCCTTGCGCCAGGTCCAATACAGGCGCTCGGCCTGGCGGTAGAACTTTTCCGGATCTGTAATCTGGGCGAACGCTGCCGCGCCCTCGTCGCTGACCGTCCACACGCCCTTGTGCTTGACCAGCCAACCGGCCTTGACGCAGGACACGGTGGCGAATCGCACGATGCGCTCGAAACGCCGTCCGCCGGACTCGTAGTCGCCGGCCTCGTAGGCGGTGAGCTGCACCGACTTCTCCAGAGCGGCCAATGCGTCGGCCGCGCGCATGCCGTCGCGCTGTCCCTGCAGGATTTCGAACAATTTGCGTATCAGCAGGCCGGTCCTGGCCTTGGTGACGTCCGCCATGGGTCCCCTCCCCTCCGTCTGCCTGCACTTTACGGGGCAAACCGGCGATCGCTCAACCAAAGAAAAAGCCCCGCACTGCGGGGCCTTTTCCTCCTACCGATCCGCCGGCGCTTACGCCCAAAGATCGTGCAGCACCATGGTGTGGTCGCGGTCCGGACCGGTGGAGACGATGGCCAGCGGGCAGCCGGCCAGTTCTTCCAGCGCGCGCAGGTAGGCGCGGGCGGCCGGGGGCAGCTTGTCCCACTCGGTGATGCCGTGGGTGTTCTCGTCCCAGCCCGGGAACTCCAGGTAGACGGGGGTGCACTCGTCCCAGCCGGCGGCGTCCAGCGGCGCGTACTCGGTGCGCTTGCCGCGGTATTCGTAGGCGATGCAGATCTTCAAGGTCTTCATGCCGTCGAGCACGTCGAGCTTGGTGATGCACAGGCCGGTGATGCCATTGATCGCCACGGCGCGCTTGAGCGCGACGATGTCGATCCAGCCGCAGCGGCGCGGGCGGCCGGTGGTGGCGCCGTACTCCTGGCCGCGGTCGCGGATGCCCTGGCCGACTTCGTCGTCCAGTTCGGTCGGGAACGGGCCGCCGCCGACGCGGGTGGCGTAGGCCTTGGCGATGCCCAGCACGTAATCGATCGAGTCCGCGCCCACGCCGGTACCGGCCAGCGCGCCGCCGACGGTGGTGTTGGACGAGGTCACGTAGGGGTAAGTGCCGTGGTCGATGTCCAGCAGCGAACCCTGCGCGCCTTCGAACAGCACGCGCTGGCCCTGCTTGCGCAGGTCGTGGAGGATGCCGGCCACGTCGGACTTCATCGGCTGCACGTACTCGCCGAAGGCCAGGGCTTCGTCCAGGGTCTGCTGGAAGTCGACCGCGTCCACGCCCAGGTACTTGGTCAACACGAAGTTGTGGTAGTCCAGCGCGGTGCGCAGCTTTTCGGCCAGCTGTTCGGGGTAATGCAGGTCGGCCACGCGGATGCCGCGGCGCGCGACCTTGTCTTCGTAGGCCGGGCCGATGCCGCGACCGGTGGTGCCGATGGCCTTGCCGCCGGCGGCCTTTTCGCGTGCCTGATCCAGGGCGATGTGGTACGGCATGATCAGCGGCGTGGCCGGGCTGATCTTCAGGCGCGAGCGCACTTCCACGCCGGTGGCTTCCAGTTCGTCGATTTCCTTGCGCAGCGCGGCCGGGCTCAGGACCACGCCGTTGCCGATCAGGCACAGCGCGCCTTCGCGCAGGATGCCCGAGGGGATCAGGTGCAGCACGGTCTTCTTGCCGCCGATGACCAGGGTGTGGCCGGCGTTGTGACCGCCCTGGAAGCGCACGACCGCGCCGATCCGCTCGGTCAGCAGGTCGACGATCTTGCCCTTGCCTTCATCGCCCCACTGGGCACCGAGAACGACGACTGACTGACCCATTACACGCACTCCGAATTGGTTAGGCTCGACCCGGCCGGCCCGGCATCGCGGAAGGCCCCGGCAAGGCGCGGCGGCCGAAAACGACAAAAGCCGGCGGGAATCCCCGTCCGGCTTTTGTGCATTATCCGGGTTTCGGGTGGCCAGGGCCACCCCGGGCGGGCCAGCGGACAGATTCGGCTCAGCCTGGGGCCGCCGGGGCCCTGACCAGACGGGTTTCAGGCCCCTGTCGCGGCGGGGCCAGCCAAGGTTGGGGCGGCCTCAGCCGCGTACCAGCCACAAAGCCGCCACGCCGATGGCGGCGGCGATCGCGCCAACCAGGCGCAGCTGGCGGTCGGGCATGGCCTGCAACTGCTCGGCGGCGCGCTTCCAGCCGCGCGGCGCCACCAGCAGGAACAGCCCTTCCAGCACTGCGACCAGGCACAGCGCCGAGACCAGCTCGGCGCTCATGCTCAGCGGTCGGACTTGAGGTACTGCAGGAACGGGTCGTTGCGATCGAGCACGATCACGCTGTCGCCGTCCTTGAACGACTGCCGGTAGGCCTCCAGGCTGCGCTGGAAGGCGTAGAAGGCCGGATCCTTGTTGGCGGCGGCGGCGTAGGCACGGGTGGCCTCGGCGTCGCCTTCGCCGCGCAGGCGCTGGGCGTCGCGCTCGGCCTCGGCCACGATCACGGTGCGGTCGCGGTCGGCCTTGGCCTTGATCGTTTGCGACTGCTCGGTGCCCTCGGCGCGCAGCTGGCTGGCCACCTGCTGGCGCTGCGAGCGCATCTGCGCGTATACCGAGGCCAGCACGTTGCTGTCCTGCGGCAGGTCGATGCGCTTGATCCGGATATCGACGATGCGCACGCCCAGGGTCGCGGCGCCGCGGTTGATGCCTTCCAGCTGCTTGCCGATCACGCTGGCGCGGTCGCCGGAGACCACCTGCAACAGCGTGCGCGAGTTGATCTCGTTACGCAGCGAGTTCTTGATGATCGGCGACAGGCGCTCGGACGCGGTCTTCTCGTCGCCGCCGGTGGCCTGGTAGAAGCGACGCAGGTCTTCGATCTGGCCGATGGCGAAGAAGTCGACGCTGACGTCGAGCTTGTCGGCGGTGAGGTAGCGTTCGGGGTCGGTCTGCAGCACCTGCAGGCGGCGGTCGAACACGGCCGCGTTCTCGATCAGCGGCCACTTGAAGTGCAGGCCGGGACCCACGTCCTGGCGGACGATGGTGCCGAAGCGGAACACGATCGCGCCGTCGCCTTCCTTGACCACGAACATAGAGCCCAGCAGCGCCAGCAGCGCGGCCACGGCCAGGGCGATCCAGACGGGATATCTCATCGGGTGGGCTCCTCGCCGCGCGGGCTGCGGGCCGGACGCGGCAGGCCGGAGCTGGCGCTCTCGGACGGGGTAGCCACGGTGGACGGCAGCAATTCGGGGGTCAGCAGCGGCGCCTGCGACGCGCTACCGGCGCCGCGCCGCTCGGGCAGCGGCACGTACAGCAGCTGGCGCGAATCGCCGCCGACGATCTTGCGGTTCTCGCTCATCACCTGCTGCACGGTTTCCAGCCACAGGCGCTTGCGGGTCACGTCCGGCGCGTTCTTGTACTGGTCCACCAGCAGCGAGAAGCGCGCCGCGTCGCCTTCGGCGCGGGCGATCTGCGCGGTCTTGTAGCCCTCGGCCTCGGCGCGCACCTGCGCGGCCTGGCCGCGCGCTTCGGGCACGACCTTCTTGGCGTAGGCCTCGGCCTGATTGATCAGGGTGGTCTTGTCGGCGCTGGCGCGCTGGGCCTCGTCGAAGGCGTCCTTAACCTCGTCCGGCGGGCGCGCGTTGGGCAGCGCCAGCTCGGTCACCACCAGGCCGGTGTGGTAAGCGCCCAGCGACTGCTGCAGGCGCGTGCGCACGGTGGTGGTCAGGGCGCTGCGCGAATACAGCACGCTGTCCAGGTCGGAACGGCCGATCACCTCGCGCACCGCGCTCTGCGCGGCCTGCTGCAGCACCGCGGCCGCGTCGCGCGAGCCGTACAGGTATTGCTGCGGATCGCCGATGCGGTACTGCACGTTGATCTCGACGTTGACGATGTTGCCGTCGCGGGTCAGCACCGGCACGTTGTCGCTGTAGGCGTTGCTCTGGGTGGCGTTGACCTTGGTCACCCGCTCGATCGGCCACGGCGCCTTGAAATGCGGGCCCGGCTGCAGGATGCGCGCGAACTGGCCGAAGCGCAGGACCACGCCGCGCTCCTGCTCGGTCACCAGCACGAAGCAGTTGAACACCAGCCACAGGCCCAGGACCAGCGCGACCCAGCGCAGGATGCCGCCGCCACCGCCGCCGAACACGCCGCGCAGGGTGTCGAGCACGGCATCCAGGCCGCGGCCGTCGGGTTTGCGTTGCCGCGGCGGCCGACCGTTGGGGTCGGAGCCGCCGGAATTGTCGCTACCAGGGGTATTCCAGGCCATGCCTGCTCCAAAGGGGAATCTGCACCCGCGTTCAGCTTGCGGGTCGGTTGATTCTAGGTGGGGGCCCCGGCGGCCTCAAGCAAGGTGGCCGTCAAACTAAATCGTCCGGCTCAAGCACCGCTTCCAGCAAAGGCCGCAGGGATTCGCCATGGGGCTGGGCGAACAGGCGCTGGGCGTCGGCGATGGCCAGGTCCACCTCCAGCTCCCAGCCGTGCTCGTCGGCGCGCTCGGCGCGCACCGCGCCCAGCTCATGCAGGCGCGCGCGCAGGCGGGCGTCGCGCGGGGCCACCCGCAGCGTCCCGGCCACGTGGCGCAGCTCCAGCGACTCGGCCAGGGCCGAGCGCAGCAGGTCCAGGCCGCGACCCTCGCGCGCCGACAGCCAGACCCGGGTGCGGCCCTCGCCCGGACGGTCGATGCGCGGTTGCGCGCCGTCCAGGCGGTCGATCTTGTTGAACACCAGCAGCTGCGGCAGATCGCCGGCGCCGATCTCCTTGAGCACGGCGTCGACCTGGGCGATGCGCTCGTCGCGCAGCGGGTCGGCCGCGTCGATCACGTGCAGCAGCAGGTCGGCCTCGCGCGATTCGGACAGGGTCGAGCGGAACGCGGCGACCAGTTCGTGCGGCAGGTCGCGGACGAAACCGACGGTGTCGGCCAGCACCACCGCGCCGCCGGACAGCTCGATCCGGCGCACGGTCGGGTCCAGGGTCGCGAACAGCTGGTCGGCGGCGTAGGCCTCGGCGCCGGTGAGCGCGTTGAACAAGGTGGACTTGCCGGCGTTGGTGTAGCCCACCAGGGCCACGCGCGGCAGTTCGCTGCGCACGCGCGCGCGGCGCATCTGGGTGCGCTGCACCTCGACCTTGTCCAGGCGGCGCTGCAGCTGTTCGACCCGCTTCTGCAGCAGGCGGCGGTCGGTTTCCAGCTGGGTTTCGCCGGGGCCGCGCAGGCCGATCGAACCGCCGCGCTGGCGCTCCAGGTGGGTCCAGCCGCGGACCAGGCGCGTGGCCATGTGCTTGAGCTGGGCCAGCTCGACCTGCAGCTTGCCCTCGGCGCTCTGCGCGCGCTGGGAAAAGATGTCCAGGATCAGGCCGGTGCGGTCGACCACGCGCCGTTCCAATGCGCGTTCCAGGTTGCGCTCCTGGCCCGGGCTCAGCGGATGGTTGATCAGGATCAGGTCGGCGCCGGTGGCGTCGGCGGCGGCCTTGACCTCGGCCAGCTTGCCGCTGCCGATCAGCATGGCCGCGTTGGGACGGTCGATGCGCGCGGTCAGCACCGCGGCCACGGTGGCGCCGGCCGATTTGGCCAGGTCGGCGAATTCTTCCAGCACGCCCTCGTCCGGCGGACCGCCGGCGTGGGGCTGGATCAACAGGGCGTGCTCGCCCTTACGGGAACGTTCGAACATCGAGACAGCGTAGACGCAAAGCGGCCGAAGCGAGAAACGGCGCGGGGCGCTAGTTTCTCACTTCCGCCGCATTACTTCCCGGCCAGCGGCCTTATTCGTTCTCGTCGGCGCCTTCGCCGCCCTCGGCGGACTGCACGTAGCCGCCGCCCGGGCCGACGCGCACGTTGCGCGCGGGCACCACGGTGGAGATGGCGTGCTTGTAGACCATCTGGCTCACGGTGTTGCGCAGCAGGACCACGAATTGGTCGAAGGATTCGATCGTGCCCTGCAGCTTGATGCCGTTGACCAGATAGACCGATACCGGCACGCGTTCGCGGCGCAGAGCGTTCAGGAAAGGATCCTGCAAGGATTGCCCCTTGGACATCAGTAGTTCCCCAGCTTTCTAGTTATAAGGATTGGTGCCGTAGCGGACCCCGCGGAGTCCGCGGGCCGCATCGCCGGTAGCTGTCCCCACAGCGGCGACCGGCCGATGGTAACGCAACTGGCCCTTGGCGCTAGGGCCCGGGGCTCAGCCGTGGCGGCGGTCGTGACCGGTGCCGCGGATGAACAGCGCCAGGGCCGCCTCCAGCTCCGGCCGCTGCCGCAGCGGGTCCAGCCAGCGCGCGTCGATTTCGCCGCGCAGCCAGGTCAGTTGGCGCTTGGCCAGCTGGCGGGTGGCATAGATGCCGCGGTCGCGGAACTGGGCCGCGTCGCCCTGCCCGTCCAGGTATTCCCAGGCCTGGCGGTAGCCCACCGCGCGCACCGCCGGCAACTCCAACGGGCGCGGATGCGCCTGCAATTCGGGCAAGCCGCGCAAAGTCCGGACCTCGTCCAGGAAGCCCGCGGCCAGCATCGCGTCGAAACGCTGGGCGATGCGCTGGTGCAGTTCGGCGCGCCCGGCCGGCGCCAGCACCAGCTTCAGCACCCGGTACGGCAGCCGCGGCGCGCCGGCGGCCTCGCGCCGCCAGTCGCTGATGCTGCGGCCGGACAATCGATAGACCTCGAGCGCGCGCTGGATGCGCTGGGCGTCGCTGGCGTGGATGCGCGCGGCCGCTTCCGGGTCCACCGCGCTCAGTTGCGCGTGCAGCGCGGCCCAGCCCAGTTGCGCGGCTTCGGCCTCCAGCTGTGCGCGCACGGCCGGGTCGGCCTCGGGCATCGGCGCCAGGCCGTGCAGCAAGGCGTGGAAGTACAGGCCGGTGCCGCCGGCCAGGATCGGCAGGCGTCCGCGCGCGGCGATGCCGTCCAGGGCGCGGCGCGCGTCCAGCGCGAACTCGGCCGCCGAATACGGCTGCCAGGGCTGGCGCAGGTCGATCAGATGGTGCGGGACCTGCGCCTGTTCCTGCGCGCTGGGCTTGGCCGCGCCGATGTCCAGGCCGCGGTACACGAGGGCCGAGTCGACGCTGACGATCTCGCCGCCCAGGCGCTGCGCCCAATCCAGCGCGAGCGCGGTCTTGCCCGAGGCGGTCGGGCCCATCAGGGCGATCGCGAGCGGGCGCGGGTCGGCGGACATGCGGCGGGCGGCGTGGGCGGGCTCGCAGCCTGGCACAGGCGCGCGCGCGGCGGAAGCGCGGCCCGCGGCGGCGGTGTCCACAGCGCCTGTGGGCAAGCGCCGGGGCAAGCCTGTTGATAAGGCGCTACCGCGCAGGCGGAGCAAGGGCCGCACGCGACTCGGCGATTTTTTCGCCAATGCCGCCGCGCTATCCACAAGGCCTGTGGACAAGCCTGCGGACAGTATCGGGACCGTGGTGCTGCAGCCCTTGCGGTACAAGCATTGCAAGAGGGCTGGCGATATTTTGACCACCCCTGAATGGGCGCGAGCCTGCCGCAACCGCCTTCGACAAGCTTGAGCGTTCATGCTGCAACGCAATACAGCGCGACACGCAGCTATCCACACCGCCTGTGGACAAGCCTGCGGACAGTGTGCGGATGAGCGGGCCGCAGCCCTTGCGGCATAAGGCTTGCAAGAGGCTTGGCGAAAAATTGACCAACGAAAAAACTTGACCTTCGCTCGGCTTTCGGCATCGCCGGGACGCGCTCGCGGACGCGCGGAATCGCGCTCACGTCAAGCTTGTTTTTGTTCGCGCGATGCGCTTGCGAGATTGACGCGTGCGTCTATCCACATCGCCTGTGGACAAGCCTGCGGACAGGCGCGTGGGTAGTCTTATGCAAGCCCCGCGGCGCAAGGCGCGCAAGGAGTTTGGCGAAAACTTCGCCAGCTGCGTTCGCATTGGTGAGCGCTTACGGGGTTTCGCGCAAAAAGCGGCGGTGAGCGGCTTGAAGCCGGGCGCGACGACGACGATCGCGACCCGATCGCGATCCGATTGCCCTCATGCCTCCACCCGTCATTCCGGCGAAAGCCGGAACCCATTTTGATCTTCGCTCGCGCGCTGCGCGGTCCCACTCAGCGCCAACCGCAAAAGCAAAATGGGTTCCGGCTTTCGCCGGAATGACGGATAGGAGGTCGGATCGGATGAAGCGATGCTGGTGCCGTGCACAGGCCTATTCGTCGTCGGGCCACTTCGGCATGGACGGCGCTGCGGCGCGGCGCGGCTGCGCTTGCGCGGCTACCGCCTCCCATACCTTCAGCGCGTCCACGGTCGCGGCCACGTCGTGCACGCGCAGCAGGCGCGCGCCGCGCTGCGCGGCGATCAAATGCGCGGCCACCGAACCGTACACGCGCTCGCGCGCGTCCTCGCGACCGGTGAGCTCGCCGATGCTGCGCTTGCGCGACAGGCCGGCCAGCACCGGCACGCCGAGTTCGGCATAGCGTCCCAGCTGCGCGAGCAGGATGAGGTTGTGCTCCAGGGTCTTGCCGAAGCCGAAGCCGGGATCGACCACGATGCGCTGCTTGGCGATGCCGGCCATCTCGGCGGCGAAGATGCGCTCGGCCAGGAAGCGGTGCACCTGCGCGACCACGTCGTCGTACTGCGGCGCGGCCTGCATGCTGCGCGGTTCTCCCTGCATATGCATCAGCACCACCGGCACGCCCAGTTCGGACGCGGCTTCCAGCGCGCCCTCCTGGCGCAGCGCGTAGACGTCGTTGATCAGGCCCGCGCCGGCCGCGACCGCGGCGCGCATGACCTCGGGCTTGGACGTGTCCACGCTGATCGGCAGCGCCGTTTCGCGCGCCAGCCGTTCGATCACCGGCAGCACCCGGCGCAGCTCCTCTTCCAGCGGCACCGCGTCCGCGCCCGGGCGGGTGGATTCGCCGCCGATGTCGAGCGCGTCGGCGCCCTCCTGGGCGAGCCTGAGGCCGTGCGCCACCGCGGCGTCCAGCGTGTCGTGCTGACCGCCGTCGGAAAAGGAATCCGGCGTGACGTTGACGATGCCGAGCACGCGCGGGCGGTCCAGCTTCAGCGGGCGCCCGTTGCAGTCGAGGACGGGGCTGGTGTCGAACATGGGGCGGGCCTGCGCGGGACGGGGCTCGTAGGCTACCGCAGCGGCCGCCGGCGCGCGCCCGACGGGGTCAGGGGATCAGCCCGCCCTCGCGCATGGTCTGGCGCTCGTCTTCGTGGGAAATGTAGAACACCACCTTGGGCCCGCTGCCGGGGTCGAACAGCACGTAGCTGATAGTGAACTCGAACGGGCGCGGCGTGCCCGCCGGCCGCTCGAACAGCATCCGCCAGTGCACCTTGGCCAGCGTGTAGCGCTCGTCCAACGCGGTCGATTCGATCGCCAGGATGCGCGCGGAGCGGAAGCCGATGTCGCGGAAGAACGCCTGCCGCTGCGGGATCGCGGCACGGAAGGCGGCATCGTTGTTCAGGCAGGCCGCGCCGTTGGGGTCGGCGCCCATGAATTGTTCGCTGAACTGGGAGACGACCAGGTCCGGGTCGAAATTGTTGGCGCCCTGCTCGTAGCGGGCGAAGAACTCCTCGATCTTGCGCATGCGGCACCTCCGGCGGTTCACAGCGGCCGCCGGCGGAAACGAAAAAGGCGGCCGTAGCCGCCTTCTTCTATAGCAATCGCCGCGTCAAGCTCAGGTCTGCGCCGCGGGACCGCCGATCGCGCCTGGACGGCCCTTGTCGTCCTTGCTGGTCCGGCCGGACTTGACCCAATCCGCCGGCGGACCCGGCACGCGCCCTTCCATGATCTCGTCGATCTGGCCTGCGTCGATGGTCTCGTACTGCAGCAGGGCCTGGGCCATCACTTCCAGCTTGTCCCGGTTGGCCTTGAGGATCTCGGTGGTGCGCGCGTAGGCGCTGTCGAGAATGCTGCGCACCACCTCGTCGATCTTGCGCGCGGTCTCGTCGGACACGTTCTTGTGCTGGGTCACCGAGCGGCCGAGGAAGACTTCGTCCTCTTCTTCGCCGTAGGTGATCGGACCCAGCTCGGACAGGCCCCACTTGGTGACCATGTTGCGGGCCATCTTGGTCGCACGCTCGATGTCGTTGGACGCGCCGGTGGTGACCATGTCCGCGCCGAAGATCAGCTCCTCGGCGACGCGGCCGCCGTACAGCGAGCACAGACGGCTTTCGATGTTGATCTTGTTGTAACTGTAGCGATCGCCCTCGGGCAGGTACATGGTCACGCCCAGCGCGCGGCCGCGCGGGATGATGGTGACCTTGTAGACCGGGTCGTGGTCGGGCACCAGGCGGCCGACGATCGCATGGCCGGCTTCGTGGTAAGCGGTGTTGCGCTTTTCCTCTTCGCTCATCGCCATGGAACGGTTTTCGGTGCCCATCATGATCTTGTCGCGGGCCTTGTCGAAGTGCTCCATGCGCACTTCCTTGCCGTTCTCGCGCGCGGCGAACAGCGCCGCCTCGTTGCACAGGTTGGCCAGATCGGCGCCGGAGAAACCCGGAGTACCGCGGGCGATGGTCATGGGCACCACGTCGTCGGCCAGCGGCAGCTTGCGCATGTGCACGCGCAGGATCTGCTCGCGGCCCTTCACGTCGGGCAGGCCCACCACCACCTGGCGGTCGAAACGGCCCGGGCGCAGCAGCGCCGGATCGAGCACGTCGGGGCGGTTGGTCGCGGCGATCACGATCACGCCTTCGCCGCCTTCGAAACCGTCCATCTCGACCAGCAGCTGGTTCAGGGTCTGCTCGCGCTCGTCGTGGCCGCCGCCCAGGCCGGCGCCGCGATGGCGGCCGACCGCGTCGATTTCGTCGATGAAGATGATGCAGGGCGCGTGCTTCTTGGCCTGCTCGAACATGTCGCGCACGCGGCTGGCGCCGACGCCGACGAACATCTCGACGAAGTCGGAACCGGAGATCGAGAAGAACGGGACCTTGGCCTCGCCGGCGATGGCGCGCGCCAGCAGGGTCTTACCGGTACCCGGCGGGCCCACCATCAGCACGCCGCGCGGGATCTTGCCGCCCAGCTTCTGGAACTTGGACGGGTCGCGCAGGAACTCGACCAGCTCGCCCACCTCTTCCTTGGCCTCGTCGCAGCCGGCCACGTCGGCCAGGGTCACCTTGACCTGGTCCTCGCCCTGCAGCTTGGCGCGCGAACGGCCGAAGCTCATCGCGCCCTTGCTGCCGCCCTGCTGCATCTGGCGCATGAAGTAGACCCAGATGCCGATGAACAGCAGCCAGGGCAGCACGTTGATCAGGATCATGAACAGCGACGGACCGCTCTGCGGCGGCGCCTGCTCGATCGCGACCTTATGGTTGATCAGATCGTTGACCAGATCCTTGTCGGCCGGCGCGTAGGTGACGAACTTGCTGCCGTCCTTGCGCTCGCCGTTGATCGTGGTGCGATCCTCGGAAATGTTGACCTGCTTGATGCGGTCGCCCTGCACCTGCTGCACGAACTGGTCGTACGCCAGCGCTTCGCTGCCGACCGCGGGCGGGCCGAACGCCTTGAACACCATCATCAAGACGACGGCGACGATCACCCAGAGCAACAGATTCTTGGCCAAGTCGTTCATTCAATTCCTGCCTGCTGCCCGTGGGGGGCACGTTTGCCGCTGGCGCCCAGTGCGCCCTGACGCGGAATACCGGAGAACCCGGTCTCCGCACCTTACTTAATTTGCGCCCGCTTGCCCTGTGCCAACGCATAGACTTCCGTCGAACGCTTGCGCGAGGCCGCGGGTTTGCGGATCGAGACCTTGGCGTAACGGCGGCGCAGCTCGCGCACGTACTCGTCGAAACCCACGCCCTGGAACAGCTTGATCAGGAACGTGCCGTCGACGCGCAAATGGCGGTCGGCGAAATCCATCGCCAGTTCCGACAGGTGCATCGCCCGCGGCAGGTCCACCGCATCCACACCGCTCATATTGGGGGCCATGTCGGACAGCACAAGGTCCACCGTTTGTCCGCCCAGGCTCGCTTCCAGCCTGGATAGGACCGCATCGTCCCTGAAATCGCCATGAAGGAACTCCACCCCGGCCAGGCTGGGCATCTCCAGGATGTCCAGGGCGATGACCCGGCCCTTATCGCCCAGGGCCTGGCGGACCCACTGCGACCAGCCGCCCGGGGCCGCGCCCAGGTCCACCACGACCATGCCCGGCTTGAGCAGACGGTCGCGCTCGACCAGTTCCTCCAGCTTGTAGGCCGCGCGCGAGCGCATCCCTTCGGCCTTGGCCTTCTTCACGAAGGGGTCCGAAAAGTGCTCTTTGAGCCAGCGGTGGCTGCTCTTGCTGCGGGCGGGCATGACGGTAAGGGGGGCGTACGGCGGGGAGGCGAGGGGCGGCCATGATACCCTGACGCCCCCTCAGAACCCGACCGCGTGCCCGAATGTCCACCCTGCTGACCTCCGCCCAGACCCGTTTCCTGCGGGGGCAGGCGCACGACCTGAAGGCGATGCTGCAGGTCGGCGGCAAGGGCGTGACCGACGCGCTGGTGGCCGAGATCGACCTGGCCCTGGAGCACCACGAGCTGATCAAGGTCAAGGTGGCCGCCGAGGACCGCGAGGCCCGCGACGCCATGATCTCCGACCTCGCCGACCGCACCGGCGCCGCCCTGGTCCAGCGCATCGGCCACACCGCCGTGCTGTACCGGCAGAGCAAGGACAAGCGCCAGATCGTGCTGCCGCGCAACTGAGCCGGGGATCTGGCGGCGGCGATAGCCCGCCCCGTCCCGTCACCCATCCCCGCGAACGCGGGGATCCAGGGCTCCATCGAGGCATGACGCTGAAGGTTTTGGATCCCCGCCTGCGCGGGGACGACGAGCAAAGGCCAATGCAACTGACGCTGGAAAACCCCGATCACGCCTATTTCCTGCGCGGCGCCGACGGCCAGGCTGCCTTGGTCAACGACCGCCGCCTGGAAGCCAGTTTCGTGCTCTCGCCCGACACCCTGGTCGAAGGCTGGGGCGTGCGCGACGTGCGCAGCCTGAGCCTGGACGACCTGGCGCCGCTGCTGGCGCTGGAGCCGGAGCTGATCGTGCTGGGCTGCGGCGGCCAGCAGGCCTTCCCGCCCGCCGCCACCCTGGCCGCCTGCCTGGCCCGCGGCGTGGGCCTGGAATCGATGACCAACGCCGCCGCCGCCCGCACCTTCAACGTACTGGCCGGCGAAGGCCGGCGCGTGGTCGCCGGATTCGTGCTGCCGGGGTGAGTTCGCGGCCTGGGCCGTCGGCAGCAGCGATCGCGGCCGTGATCGCCGCCTGAAGTTCGGTGTGCCACCATGCGGCCACAGGCGCGCCGCCTCGCCGCTGATCGGAGCCTAGCCCCACGCCATGAGCGCGAACCGCATCGACGACGATGCCGGGCATACGACGCTGGATGCGCGCGAGCGCAGCTATCTGCGCACCCGGCTCTCATCGACGCCGCCGATCCTGCAGCTGGCCGACGGTTTGATCGCAGTGGCCGTGTGTATCGGCATGGTGGTCGCCTCGCCCGAGCTGCATGGGTTCTGGTCCATCTTCGGCTTCGGCGTGATGGCCTTGATCATGCTGTTGTTCGCGCTGCACCTGCACGGCGAGCAGACCGCGCTGCGCGCGGATCTGGAACAGGGCGTCAAACGCTGGCGTGAGGGACGGATACACGACCGGACCCAGACCGAGGACAGCGAGAGCGGCGCGGTCGGCTACCGCGTCTACGTCGCCATCGACGGCGATCCGGACACGCTGATGGACTTCCCGATTCCCCAAGACTGCTACGAGGCCATCGCCCAAGGCGATCGCGTTCGCATCGCGTATGCGCCGAAAAGCGGGCTGTTGCTCGATCTCATCGACGGCAGCTACGAGTTCGCGGCGGTGTCGAGTCGAGCCTGACGCGCTGGGGCCAGCGCGTTACTTCTTAGGCAAATACAGCAGCGGATCCACCGGCTTGCCGTTGTAGCGCACCTCGAAGTGCAGCATTTCCCGAGCCGCGCCGCTGCGGCCCATTTCGGCGATCTGCTGGCCGCCCTTCACCAGTTGGCCTTCGTTGACCAGGCGGCTGCGGTTGTGGCCGTAGGCCGAGAGCCAGGCGTCGTTGTGCTTGATGATGATCAGTTCGCCGTAGCCGACCAGGCCGGAGCCGGAGTACACCACCACGCCGTCCGCGGCCGCGCGCACGGGCGCGCCGCTGCTGCCGGCGATGTCGATACCCTGCTTGGTCGGGTCGCCCGAGGAATAGCGGCTGAGCAGGCCGCCATCGGCGGGCCAGCGCCAGTTGATCCCGCTGCTGACCGGCGCGGCCGGCGGCGGCGTGGGGCGCGGCGGGGCGACCACCGGCGGGCGCGGCACGGTCGGCGTGGTGCCGGTCGACGGCCGGGTGGGCGTGCCCGCCACCGGCGGCGCGGACGGGCGCGGCGCGCTGCCGCGACCGCTGCCGGGGTAGAGCTTCAAGCGCTGCCCGGGATAGATGGTGTAAGGCGGGGCGATGCCGTTCCACGCGGCCAGGTCGCGCGCGTCGATGCCGTTGCGGAAGGCGATGCCGTAGAGCGTGTCGCCGCGCTGCACCGCGGCGGTGGCACCATACTTGGGCGTGGACACGCGCACCGGAGCCGGGCGGCTGCCGCCACGCGCGGGCTCGCGGATCACGGTGCTGGAACAGGCCGCCAGCGACAGCGCGGCCGCGACGGCGATGCAGGCGAAAGTGCGGGTCCTTGCGGTCTTGGTCATGCGCGCGCTCATGCTCCCGATTTGGCGTGCCACCACAGCCAGCCCAATCCCACCACCACGATCGCGGTGGCGATCCAGCCCACCGGCTCGATGTAGCGGCGCAATGCCGCCTCGGCGCGCGGGCCGCCGATGCGGATCGCAAGCGCCAGCAGGTAGACCCGCTTGCCGCGGCCGATCAGCATGCTCAGCACGTATTGCAGCATGGGCACGCCGACGATGCCCGACGCCCAGGTGAACACCTTCATCGGAATCGGCATGAAGCCGCCCAGCACCAGGAAGGTGAACACCGCCCACGGCGATTCGGCCATCTTGGCCTGGACCGTGGCGATGCCCGATTCGATCGCCGGCAGCATGCCCATGGCCGCGAACACCGGCTTCAGGGCCTCGAACGCGTAATGGCCCAGCGCGTAGCCGACCAGGGCGCCGAGCATGGAGCCGGCCAGGCTCAGGGTGGCGAACCAGAACCCGCGCTTGGGCTGGGCCACGCACATCGGCGCCAGCATCACCTCGGGCATCACCGGGAAGATGATGGCCTCGACGAAGCTGAGCACGGTCAAATAGGTGGGCGCGCGCGGGTGCGCGGCCCAGGTCATGGTGCGCTCGTAGAGCGGGCCGAAAATCTTCACAACGGGTTCCCTGCGCGCGCGGCGTTCAATCGATCATGCCCGACAGCAGCGGCACGAACACCACCGGCGCCAGCGTGGTTTGGCTGACGTTGCCTTCGGCGTCCTTGCGCAGCTTCAGCAGCGACTGCGACGAAGCGCCGCCGACCGGCGCGATCAGGGTGCCGCCCGGGGCCAGCTGCGCGGTCAGCGCATCGACCAGAGCCGGCGCGGCAGCGGTGACGATGATGGCGTCGAAGGGGCCGTTCTCGGGCCAGCCGATGCGGCCGTCGTCGTGCTTGCTGCGCACGTTCAAACCGAGTTGGCGGAAGCGCTTGCGCGCCACCCGCAGCAGCTCGCCGATGCGCTCGACGGTATGCACTTCCAGGCCCAGCGCGGCCAATATCGCGGCCTGGTAGCCCGAGCCGGTGCCGATCTCCAATACCTTGGCCGGCACGCCGTCGGCGAGCAGGGCCTCGGTCATCTTGGCCACCACCCAAGGCTGGGAGATGGTCTGGCCGTGGCCGATCGGCAGCGCGGTGTCCTCGTAGGCGCGCGTGGCCAGTGCCTCGTCCACGAACAAATGGCGCGGTACGGTGCGGATGGCGTTGAGCACGCGCTCGTCGCCGATACCGTTGTCGCGCAGGCGCTCGACCAGGCGGTCGCGCACGCGCTGCGAAGTCAGGCCGGTACCGATGGCGTCGGGTTGCAGGCGCATGCGTACGCTCATGCCCCGCGCTCCAGCGCGTCGGCCAGTCCGCCGACCCAGCTGGCGACCTGTTCCAGCGCCTGGTAACGGGTCAGGTCGACGTGGATCGGGGTGATCGAAATGCAGCCGCGGCGCAGCGCATGGAAGTCGGTGCCGGGTCCGGCGTCCTGCTCGGGGCCGGCCGCGCCGATCCACCACCACTGGCGGCCGCGCGGGTCGCGCTGCGGTATGCAGGCTTCGGCGCGGTGGCGGTTGCCCAGGCGGGTCACCTCGAAGCCGGAGATCTCACTCCAGGGCAGGTCGGGCACGTTGACGTTGAGGATGGTGTCGGCCGGCAGCGGGTCGGTGCGCAGCCGGGCGATGATTTCAACCGCGGCGCGGGCCGCGGTTTCGTAATGCTTGCCGTCGTGGTCCACGGTCTGCAGCGACATCGCCACCGCCGGCAGGCCCAGGAAGCGGCCTTCCATCGCCGCGGCCACGGTGCCGGAATAGATCACGTCGTCGCCGAGGTTGGCGGTGTTGTTGATGCCGGACACCACCAGGTCGGGCTCGACCTCGAGCATGCCGGTGATGGCCACGTGCACGCAGTCGGTGGGGGTGCCGTAGACGCGCCAGGTCTGCGCGTCGACCTGGGTCACGCGCACCGGCGCGTCCAGGGTCAGCGAATTGCTCGCGCCGGAACGGTCGCGGTCGGGAGCCACCACCAGCACTTCGTGCCCGGCCTCGCGCAGGGTCTGCGCCAGGACGCGGATGCCGGGGGCATCGACGCCATCGTCGTTACTCACGAGAACTCGCATGGACTCCCTTGCGTGACCGCACTGCCTAGAGGAACGGCGCGGCCCGCCACGGCCCCGGCCGGCCGGCGTTCCCTGCGGAGCGGCGGCGATGCGGATGGGGGTGCGCGCGAGCCGGCGCGCAGGACCATGATAGCCGATGGGCGTTACCCGCTCGCGCGGGCCGGCGCGGCGTGCGCGGATAAGGCGCGATCGGGCGGATTGCGGCCAGGATCGGAAAGATGGGCCTGCGTCGCGCTTTTTGGGGTAGGAGCGGCGTAAGCCGCGACCGCGACACCGCGACCACGACGGAACTTTCGCCGGCGGCGTGATTCCGCGGTCGCGGCTCACGCCGCTCCTACCCCAAGGCATGCCGTCCGACCGGCTACCATCGGCGCATGGCCGACGAACGCGACGACGACGATGCCGCCCTGTTCCGCTCCGCGGTGGGGCCGGTGCGGCCGTTGCCGGACAACGCACCGCCGCCGGCCGCGCCCAAGCCTAAGCCGCGCGCGCGCATGGCCGAGCGCGACGAGGAGCAGGCGCGCGACGACTTCCGCCATGCCCTGGACGTCAGCCTGGCCGGCAGCGGCGAGCTGGAGGCCGGCGACGCCCTGTCCTATCGCCGCGAGGAACTGCCGCTGCCCACGTTCCGGCGCCTGCGCCGCGGCGAGATTTCGGCGCAGGAGGAATTGGACCTGCACGGCAGCGACGTGCGCGAAGCCGAGGCGCTGCTGCGCGCCTTCCTGCGCGACGCGCGCGAGCACGGGCTGGGATGCGTGCGCATCATCCACGGCAAGGGCCGTGGCGGCGCGGACTACGTCGACAGCCGCGGGCTGCCGGTGCTGAAGAACCTGGTCGACCGCCTGCTGCGGCAACGCAGCGACATTCTCGCCTTCCACTCCGCTCCGCCCACGCAGGGCGGCACCGGGGCGGTGCTGGTATTGCTGGCGCCGCCGCTACGGCGGCGCTAGCTCAGGTCGGCCGTTACGGCGCGGCTCAGTCGCTGTGCTTGGCCAGCGGCTTGCGCGGCACGTTGACCCAGGTCACGTCGATGCCGCGGCGGCGCGCGATGCGCTCGACCTGGGCGATGTAGGCCTCGTCGTTGTCCATGATCGACGGCTCGCGCGGCGGCGGTACGTAGGTGCTCTTGGTGCTGTGACCGGCGCAGGCGGCCAGGCCGACGATCGAAAGCGAAAGAACGACAAGGCGCAAGGACGCGTTCATGATCCCGTCTCCCTAAGCGTGCCGGCCCCATTGCCGGACACACTTCCGGCTTATACGCCCGCCTTCACAGGCAACCAGTGCCCTCCGTTGCTTTCCGACGAACGGTCGATCAGGGGCGAACCAGCGACGCGATATCGCCGATTTCGGACATAACGACGGTGGCGTACGCTCCGGCGGGAAGCGCGAAGGAAAGCTCCAAAACAGCGCCTTCCGCGTCGTCCAGCCAACGCCACGACAGCCCTTCCGGGCGCAGGCGCAATGCCCTGCGCTCCTGGTTCAAACCGGCCTGCTCCAGGCCGGCGCGCAGCGCCGCGGCTTCATCGCCGGCCAATGCGGCCTGCTCCAGCTCGGCCGCCTGTTCCTGCGCGCGCGACTGGCCGCGCCCCCACAACGGACCGCTGGGATGAATGTCGAACGCCGCCAGCCGCGCCGCCAGCGTGTCGTCGTAGGGCTGCGGACCGAACACGCTGCGGCTGCCGTCCAGCATCCACACCTCGCCCGGCAGCGCGCGATCCCAGTTGCCGTCGGCCACGCGCGCGGCCAGCACCCGATTGAACAACTCCGAGCGCGCGGCGGACAGCAGCAGGCTGCGCTGCTCGCGGCGCACGCGGCGGCCGGCGAACATGGCCAGCGCCGCGGCCACGTTGTCGCCGTCGCGGCCGAAACGCTGCTCGCCGAAATAGTTGGGCACGCCGCGCGCGGCGATCGCCTGCAGGCGCTGCTCCACTTGCGCACGCTCGCCTTGCGCCTCGCGCAGGGTCAGCACGAAGCGGTTGCCGGCCAGGGCGCCGCGCGGCAGCTTCTTGGCGTGCCAGGTGCTGGCCAGCACGCGCAGCGATTCGCCCGACTCGCTCACGCTGTCCAACGTGGCCGGATCCGGCGCCACCCGCTTGGGCAGATGCACGCTGAAACGCTGCCGGGTCAGGGCCTGGCGATCCTTGAGGCCGGCGTAGCCGATCGCCATCTCGCCCACGCCCGCCCATTGGGCGATGCGCTTGGCGGCGAAGGCGGTGTTCATGCCGCGCTTCTCCACCGTCAGCAGCAGGTGCTCGCCGCTGCCGCTGGGCTCGAAGCCGGGCAGTTCCTCGACCACGAAATCCTCCGGCGCGCTGCGCATGCGTGCGCGCAGCACCGGCGCGCCATGCGCGCGCGGCAGCGGATCGGTGCCGCTCACAACGGCACCAGCAGGCAGATCGCGGTCGCGGCAATGCCCTCGCCGCGGCCGGTGAAGCCGAGCTTTTCGCTGGTGGTGGCCTTGACGCTGACCGCGTCCAGATCGATGCCCAGGTCGGCGGCGATGGCCTCGCGCATGGCCTGCGCGTGCGGGCCGACCTTGGGCCGCTCGCAGACCACGGTCACGTCGGCGTTGCCGACGCGATAACCGCGCTGCGCGATCAGTTCGTTGCAATGGCGCAGGAAGCGGCGGCTGTCGGCGCCGCGCCAGCGCTCGTCGCTGGGCGGAAAGTGCCGGCCGATGTCGCCCAGCGCCAGCGCGCCCAGCATGGCGTCGCACAGCGCGTGCAGGACCACGTCGCCGTCGGAATGGGCGAGCACGCCGCGCTCGTGCGGCACGCGTACGCCGCCCAGCATCACGTGGTCGCCGTCGCCGAACGCGTGGACGTCGTAGCCTTGGCCGATGCGCATGGAGAAATCCGGAAGTTGCGGAATCGCGGGAATTATGACGGGTTCGGCGCGCCGATGCGGCCGACTACGGGGCGGCTCGATCAGTGTCGTGCCGTTTGCCGCGCGGCCGTAGCAACAACCACAAACCGAAGGCCAGGATCGCGCTCCACAGCGCCAGATGTCCTAGGGATGCGACCAGAGTCGGCGGCTCGCCGAACGGATCGGCATCGTTGGACAGCTGCACGGACACGGGATCGAGCATTCCGATCACTGTCATCAGCGCGCCAAGCCCACCCAGCAGCGTGGCTAGCGGGCCCAGCACGCGCAGGACGAATCTCAGCATCGGCCGCTCAGCGCAGGCCCAACAGATATTCGACCAGCGCCAAATCCGCCGGCGTAGTCACCTTCAGATTGTCCTCGCGCCCTTCGACCAGCCGCGGATGGAATCCCGCGTATTCCATCGCCGAGGCTTCGTCGGTCACCATCAGGCCGGCGACCGCGGCGTCGCGCAGCGCGGCGGTGAGCGCGCCGCGGCGGAAGGCCTGCGGGGTGAACGCGCGCCACAGGCCGTCGCGCGGCTCGGTGCTGAGGATGCGGCCGTCGCCGGCGCGCTTGAGCGTGTCGCGCACGGGCGCGCCGAGGATGGCGCCGTCCGCTTCGGCTTCGGCCGCGGCGATCAGCGCGTCCAGGTCGGCGCCGCGCAGGTTCGGACGCGCGGCATCGTGCACCAGCACCAGATCATCGTCGGCCACCGATGCGGGTAGCGCGCGCAGCGCGGCCAGCACCGAGTCGGCGCGTTCGCCGCCGCCGGCGCAGCGCAGCACCGGCTTGCCCTGACGCTCGCTCCAGCCCGGCCACAGCGCATCGTCTGCGGCCAGCGCCACCATCGCCCCGGCCACGCGCGGGTGCGCGAGCAACGCGTCCAGCGCGTGCGCGATCAGCGGCTTGCCGGCCGCCTGCAGGTATTGCTTGGGCATGGGCCCGCCGAAGCGGGTACCGCGGCCGGCGGCGGGCATCACCGCCCAGACCGCGGCGCTCATGGCGCCTGTGCGGCCGGGTCGGCGGCCTCGCCCTGGGCGTGCGCCGGGGATTCGGGCTCGACCACGCGGTAGAAGGTCTCGCCGGGCTTGATCATGCCCAGCTCGCTGCGCGCGCGCTCCTCCACCGCGGCCTCGCCGGACTTGAGGTCCTCGACTTCGGCCTTGAGCGCGGCGTTGCGCTGGCGCAGCCCGCCGTTGTCGCGGGTCTGCTGCTGCACCTGATGTTCCAGCGAGGCCACCGAACGGGTGCCGCCCTGGCCCCACCACAAGCGGTACTGCAGGACGACGAGCAGGCCCGCCAGGGCCAACACCAGCAACCGCTGCCAGCGCATGCTCGCCGCCCCTGCCCGATCAGCGCTTCAGCGACACGAACGCGTCGCGGCCGGCGTAGCGCGCCGCGGCGCCGAGCTGTTCCTCGATGCGCAGCAGCTGGTTGTACTTGGCCACGCGATCGCTGCGGCACAGCGAGCCGGTCTTGATCTGGGTGGCGGTGGTGGCCACGGCGATGTCGGCGATGGTGGTGTCCTCGGTCTCGCCGGAACGGTGCGAGACCACCGCCGCGTACTGGGCCGCGTCGGCCATGGCGATGGCTTCCAGGGTTTCGGTCAGGGTGCCGATCTGGTTGACCTTGATCAGGATGGCGTTGGCCACGCGCTGGTCGATGCCTTCCTTGAAGATCTTGGGATTGGTCACGAACAGGTCGTCGCCGACCAGCTGCACCTTGTGGCCGATCTTCTCGGTCAGCAGCTTCCAGCCGCTCCAATCGTCCTCGGACATGCCGTCTTCGATGGTCACGATCGGGTACTGCGCGGCCCAGTTGGCCAGGAAGTCGACGAACTGCTCGCTGGTCAGGCGCTTGCCCTCGCCCACCAGGTGGTACTTGCCGTTGTCGAAGAATTCGGTGGAGGCCACGTCCAGGCCCAGCAGGATGTCCTCGCCGGCCTTGTAGCCGGCCTTGCCGATGGCTTCCAGAATGGTTTCCAGCGCTTCCTCGTTGCTGCGCAGGTCGGGAGCGAAGCCGCCCTCGTCGCCGACCGCGGTGCTCAGGCCGCGGCCCTTGAGCACGGACTTGAGCGCATGGAAGACCTCGGCGCCGGCGCGCAGCGCCTCGGCGAAGTTGGGCACGCCCACCGGCAGGATCATGAATTCCTGCAGGTCGACGTTGTTATCGGCGTGGGCGCCGCCGTTGATGATGTTCATCATCGGCACCGGCAGCACCGCGGCGCGGTCGCCGGCCAGGTACTTCCACAGCGGAAGTTTCTTCGACGCAGCCACCGCGTGGGCGTTGGCCATCGACACGCCCAGCAGCGCGTTGGCGCCCAGGCGGCCCTTGTTCTCGGTGCCGTCCAGGTCGATCAGGCGGCGGTCCAGGCCGGCCTGGTCGGCGGCGTCGAAGCCGGTCAGGGCCTGGGCGATGGCGCCGTTGACGTGCTCGACCGCCTTGCGCACGCCCTTGCCCAGGTAGCGGGTCTTGTCGCCGTCGCGCAGTTCCACGGCTTCCTTGCTGCCGGTGGACGCGCCCGAGGGCACCATGGCGCGGCCGAAGCTGCCGTCGGCGAGGGTGACTTCGGCTTCCAGGGTCGGGTTGCCGCGGCTGTCGAGGATTTCGCGGGCGTGGATCTTGCTGATCGTGGTCATGGGCGGAGGAAGGGGTCGGTGTGGGGGTATGGAATGAAATTCGCGCCGGCGGCGCAAGTTCGCGGTTTTGTTAGGGTTCGGGGCGGACCCGGGCCATGGCCTGGAGCAGGGCCGGCGACGCCGTGCAGGCGCCCTCGCTGACCCCGGCCAGTTCCACCGCCGCGATCGAGATCGCCTTGGCGCGCAACAGGCGCGCGCGCAGGTCGCCCTGCGGCGGGGTTTCGCTGGCGTAGGCGCCGAGCGCCGCGATCAGGCCGGCGGCCTGCCGCGGGCTGCCCTGACCGCTCTCGCGCGCCGAGCGCACCAGGCTGTGCGAGGAACCCAGCACGCCGGCGGTGGCCTCGGCCAGGGCCGGATAGCGGCCGGCGGCCTGCAGGCGCGCGGCCATGGGGCCGATGCCGCCGCTGCGCTCCATGTAGGGGCGCAGGCATTCGTACAGCTGGTGGCTGCGCACGCCCAGGAAGACGTACAGCTCGAAGTCGCCCAGGGCGGCCACGTCGGTATTGGCCGGCGGCGCAGGCGGTGCGGGTGGAGGTCCCATCACATCCACCGGCAACGGATCGGGCGGCACCGGCAGCGGTTCCGGCGGCGCGGCGACGGCGAACGGCATGGCCGCGGCCAGCGCCAAGGCGCACAGCCCGCGGCCGCTTCGTCGTCCGCCCGCCTCCATCAGAACGAACTCTCCAGGAAGCCGTTCTTCTTGGTGATCCGGTCCAGTTCGACCAGCGTTTCCAGCAGCGCGCGCATCTTCGGCAGCGGCACCGCGTTGGGGCCGTCCGACAGCGCCTCTTCGGGCTTGGGATGGGTTTCCATGAAGATGCCGGAAATGCCCACCGCCATCGCCGCGCGCGCCAACACCGGCACGAACTCGCGCTGGCCGCCGGACTTGCCGTCCATGCCGCCGGGCAGCTGCACCGAATGGGTGGCGTCGAACACCACCGGGCAGCCGGTGTCGCGCATCACGCTCAGCGAGCGCATGTCGCTGACCAGGTTGTTGTAGCCGAAGCTGGCGCCGCGCTCGCAGGCCATGATCTGCTCGTTGCCGGTGGCCTTGGCCTTGGCGGTGACGTGCTTCATCTCCCAGGGCGAGAGGAACTGGCCCTTCTTGATGTTCACCGGCTTGCCGGCGCGCGCCACGTTCTGGATGAAGTCGGTCTGCCGGCACAGGAAGGCCGGCGTCTGCAGCACGTCCACCACCGAGGCGACTTCGGCCATCGGCGTGTACTCGTGCACGTCGGTGAGCACCGGCACGCCGATCTGGCGCTTGACCTCGGCCAGCACCTTCAGGCCCTCCTCCATGCCCGGGCCGCGGAAGCTCGTCGCCGAGGTGCGATTGGCCTTGTCGAAGCTGGACTTGAAGATGAAGGGAATGCCCAGGCCCGAGGTGATTTCCTTGAGCTGGCCGGCCACGTCGAGCTGCAGCTGCATCGACTCGATCACGCAGGGGCCGGCGATCAGGAAGAACGGCCGGTCCAGGCCGACTTCGAATCCGCACAGGTTCATGGGGCTGGTCACGCGCTGGCCTCCTTGAGCAAACGGCCGCCGGCCTTGGCCTCGCGCGCGGCGCGGACGAAGCCGATGAACAACGGGTGGCCGTCGCGCGGCGTGGACAGGAATTCCGGGTGCGCCTGGCAGGCCAGGAACCACGGATGCTGCGACTTGGGCAGCTCGATCATTTCCACCAGCAGGTCGTCCATGGACTTGGCGGAAATCACCAGGCCCGCGTCTTCCAGCTGGGTGCGGTAGCGGTTGTTGAACTCGTAGCGGTGGCGGTGACGCTCGCCGACCACGTCCTTGCCATACAACTCGCGCGCCAGGGTGCCGGGCTTGAGGCGCTGGTCCTGCAGGCCCAGGCGCATGGTGCCGCCCAGGTCGCTGTCCTCGTTGCGGCGCTCGACCTCGCCGGTGGCGGTGCGCCATTCGGTGATCAGGCCGATCACGGGGTGCGCGCTGGCCTTGTCGTTCTCGGTGCTGTTGGCGCCGTCCAGGCCGGCGACGTGGCGGGCGTAGTCCACCACCGCGGCCTGCATGCCGTAGCAGATGCCGAAGTACGGCACGCCGTGTTCGCGCGCGTACTTGGCCGTGGCCACCTTGCCTTCGAAGCCGCGATCGCCGAAGCCGCCGGGCACCAGGATGCCGTCCACGCCCTGCAGCGCCTCGACGCCATCGCGCTCGACCTCGCTGGATTCCAGCCACTTCAGCTTGACCTTGGTGCGCTGGCGCAGGCCGCCATGCTTTAGGGCTTCGGCCAGCGACTTGTAGGCGTCCTGATGGTCGATGTACTTGCCGACCACGGCGATGGACACCTCGTCCACCGGGTGCTCGGTCGCGTCCACCACCTCGTGCCACTCGCCCAGGGCGGCCGGACCGGCCTGGATGCGCAGGCGGTCCAGGACGATCGCGTCCAGGCCCTGCTCGTGGAACCACTGCGGCAGCTTGTAGATGTTGTCCAGATCGACGGCCGAGATCACCGCCTTTTCCGGCACGTTGGTGAACAGCGCGATCTTGCGGCGCTCGCTGTCGGGCAGCGGTTGCTCGCTGCGGCACAGCAATACGTCGGGCTGGATGCCGATGGAGCGCAGTTCCTTGACCGAGTGCTGGGTGGGCTTGGTCTTGAGCTCGCCGGCGGCGGCGATGAACGGCACCAGGGTCAGGTGCATGAACAGCGCGTGCTCGGGGCCGCGCTCGGTGCGCAGCTGTCGGATCGCCTCCAGGAACGGCAGCGATTCGATGTCGCCGACGGTGCCGCCGACCTCGACCAGGGCCACGTCGAAGCCTTCGGTGGCCTCGACGATGCATCGCTTGATCTCGTCGGTGATGTGCGGGATCACCTGCACGGTGCCGCCCAGGTAGTCGCCGCGGCGCTCCTTGCGGATCACGTTCTCGTAGATGCGGCCGGTGGTGATGGAGTTCTTGCGGCTGAGCCGGGTGCGCAGGTAGCGCTCGTAGTGGCCCAGGTCCAGGTCGGTCTCGGCGCCGTCGTCGGTGACGTACACCTCGCCGTGCTGGAACGGGCTCATGGTGCCCGGATCGACGTTGATGTAGGGGTCTAGCTTCATCATCGTCACGCGCAGGCCGCGCGCTTCGAGGATGGCCGCCAGCGAGGCTGCCGCAATGCCCTTGCCTAACGAGGACACCACGCCGCCGGTGACGAAAATCAGGGGAGTCATGGTTTTACTGCCGCTGGAAAGCCGTAGTTTACCGGTTGGGCGGCCGGGCCGCGACTGCTTGACAGCCGGCGGGAGCAGCCGAACCGGGCGCAAAGCCAGGCCTGGCGGGGCTTGCGGGGGTTCGGACCCAGCCCAGCGGTTCAACCGCTTTGGGGTAGGAGCGGCGTGAGCCGCGACCGCGAAGCTTGGCCAGCCAGCGCGGTCGCGGCTCACGCCGCTCCTACCCCACAGCCGAAGCACCGGCCTCAGGCCAACTTCGCCCCCCGCTCGGCCAGCAGCTCCCGCAGCACCGAGCGATGGCAATGCGCCTCGTCCTCGCAATAGCAGCCCACCGAGAAGTCGCTGTGCTGGGACAGGGCCGCCAGCAGCTGCAGCGCATGGGCGGCCTCGGGCTCGGCCATTTCCGACTTGTACTTGCGCACGAAGGCCTTCCACTGCGCCGGGGTCTGCGCCTGCTGCGCCTGCTTCACGGTCTCGGCGCCGGGCGCCAGGGTCGGGAACCAGACGTCGTACCAGTCCTGCCTGGCGAACTCGCTCTTGGGCACGCCGCGCGGCGGCCGCCGCACCGTGCCGATGCGGGTGCCTTCGTGGGCCTGCCTGGGGCTGCCCAGCCTGACTATGCGCACGGCCATCGTCGTCTCCTGGGTGCTGCGCTCAGCCGCACCATAGCCGCGCGCGTCGCGGCCGGCCAGCGCCCTACTCCACCACCCCGATCATCGGCCCCAACTTGGCGCCGGAGCCGCGCCGCTTCAGCGCGGGCGCGCGCAGGGTGGAGATCGCGCCGTCCAGGTACAGCGCATCGCTGCAATGCAGAACGTCGCGGAAATGGCGGGCGAATTCGTACAGCGTCACCGGCTCGTCGCTGATGACGAAATAGGCGATGGGCCCGTCCACGCCGACGCCGTTGCGCACGTGGCGCGACTTGGAATCCGGGCCCAGGCGCGGGTGGATCGCCCCGCCCTGCAGCAGCAAGGGACCGGACTGGGTGGCCAGGCGCACGCCTTGCGCCTGCGCCGGGTACCGCGAGGATTCGATCACCCGCGGCCCCTGCGCGCCCAGCAGGAACACGCCGTTGGGCTTGAGGTAGAAGTTGCCCTCGCCTTCGCGCAGGTTCAGCGGCGCCAGTTCCTGGCCGTCGATCACCAGCAGCCCGACCGGCGAATAGTCGGGCTCGTACATGCCGGCGTTCATGGCGAAGCGCAGCGACTGACCGCGCGACCGCAGCCAAGCGTCCAGACGCTTGAGCTGCAGCAGCGGCTTGCCCTGGTCGTCGCGCAGGAACAGGCGCAGGTCCTCGCTGCGCGTGTCCACGCGCAACACCGTGTAGCGCGGCTCGCGCGCCGGAGCGGCGGCGCCGAACAAGGCGGCCAGGGCGATCAGGGCGCGGGCGAGCAGCTTCATGCGGCCAGCTTAGCCGCTGCCGGTCACCGCCACGTCGCCCACCCACAGCCGGGTCCAGCGCTCGATCTTCTGCTCGCGGCTCAGCAGCTGCGGCGAGGCGTCCACCGCGGGCAGGAACGCATCGCGCCGGTCCAGCGCGGTGGCGTTGACCGCGGCGTACAGGCGGCCATCCTGTTCGTAGGTGACCGCGACCAGCACGCCACAGCGCGCGCACAGGCGGAACAGCGCCGCCTCCGAGCCCTGCCGGTACGCCAGCAGGCCGGCGGCGTCGGCCACCCGGATGCGCAGGCGCCCGGTCGGATCGGACACGTAGGCCGCGCCGTGCTTGCGGCAGAAATCGCAGTCGCAGGCGCGCGGCGCGGTGTCCTGTGGCGTCAGCGCGGTGGCGAATTCCAGCCGCACAGCGCCGCAGTGGCAGCCGCCCGGCAGCAGGTTCGGGTGGGGGTCGGACATGCGCGTCAGCCGGCCAGAAAGTCGAACAGCTTGGCGCCGTCGGACAGGTCGGCGCGATAGAACTCGGTGTAACCGCAGCGCTCGCAGCTGACGGTCTTGAACTTCCGGGTCGACACGTCCAGCACCGACGACATCAGCCCGCCGGCGCCGCGCAGCTCGGCCACTTCGCAATCGGTGCCACCGCATTTGACGCAAACGTAGGACGACATGCCGCCGGTCTCCGGATCGATTGCCGCGAGTATCGCGCAAGCGCCGCCCGCATGGCGCCGGGCAGGCGTCGCCCACGCACGGCTGGGCGCAAGCGCCGCGCCGGCATCGCTGACCTGGGCTAGATTGTCGCCGTCCCCGACCGTCTCGCGCCGCCATGACCGAAGCCTGCCCAAAGTGCGACAGCGCCGCGCAGCTGCGCAGCAAGTGGCTGCTGATCGATGCCCACGATCCGGAGCGCGCGCAGCGCCATCCCGACACGCGCGGCGCTTGCGCCTGCGAAGGCGAGCTCGGCGTGGACGGGCTCAAGCCCGAGGCCGTGGCGGACGCGCCGCTGCAACAGTTCGTGTCCGGCTTGTACTGCGAGGCCTGCGGCATCGGCTTCGTGCCCGAGGCCATGGCCAAACCCGCGCCGCAGCGCTGGGTGCTGACGCCGGAGGGATACCGGGTAGTGCAGGCAGACGGCACGCTGGGGCCGGCGCAGCCGCGCATGGGCGGCTAGGGCCGCGCAGGCGGCCCGAAGGCGCGATGCGCCCATCCCGGGCGCATCGGCCTGACTTGCGGACTCAGCGCTTGCCGTCTTCCTCTTCCGGCTCGGCGGTCGGGTCGGCGGCCTTGTCCTTCTTCTTGTCTTTCTTCTTGTCCTTGGCGGCCTGGTCGGCCTTGGCCTTCTCGGCCTCTTCGGCCTTCTTCTGCGCCTGAGCGGCGGCCTGCTGGGTCTGGGCGGCGTCCTGGGCGAACGCGGCCGGGGCCACCAGGGCAGCGGCGATCAGGGGCGCAATCAGATACTTACGGGTGGTCATGCTGCGGTCCTCCGGTGTCGTGGGGTCAACGTTAAGGCGGGAGCGCCTGCGCCGCTCCCCTCAGCGACGGCGCGACCGTAACGGCTGCCGCCATGCTCGCGACTGAACGAGGGGCTGGCAACCGTTCGGCCCGGTACGGCGCTTGACCGGGGCCGGACCCGTCGCCATGCTCGCCGGGCTCGATGACAGGGGACCCTTCCATGCCGTACCTGCGACTCGTACTGGCCCTGCTGCTGCCGCTGGCGGCCGCGCTGCCCGCCCATGCCGCCAACACGCCGCTGCCGATCGAACAGATCCGCATCGACGAGCTGATGAACGACACCCAAAAGACCGGCGGGGGCATCGAGTCCAGCGAAATGGTCTGGTGGCTGCCGCCGCAGCTGTGGGCCTACGTGCTGGCCAAGCAGGAAGGCGCCGGCGGCAAGCACGACAAGAGCGCGTCGCAGGCGGTGTCCAAGCAGTTCCAGGACCTGTTCACCCGCCACACCGTGGTGGCGGTGCTGCGCATCAGCGACAACAACACCCTCAATCCCGAATTCAGCGGCGAGGCCGAGCTGCGCTCGCAGCTGCGCCTGATCGATATGAACGGCGAGAGCCATACGCCGGTGGCGGCCGACAAGGTCGACCCCGAGCTCAGCGCCATCCTCAAGGTCATGCGCCCGGTGCTGACCGGCCTGATCGGCCCGGCCGGCGAGAACATGCAGTTCTATGTATTCCCCGGCCGCGGCAAGGCCGGCCCGGTCGCCGACGCGCTCGCCGATGGCAAGATGCGCGTAATGCTGGGCCGCAACGAGTTCGTCTTCCGCCTGCCGCTGGGCGCGCTGCTGCCCGCGCGGCGCGATCCCGGCAACGGCGAGACGTTCCCCGGCAACTATCGCTACAACCCGTACACCGGATCGCCCCTGGAGGCGGTCGGCGGCGGGCGCTAACCGTTCACTACCCCCATGCAGGTTTCATGAGCAGTCGTTACAACGCCGCCGATATCGAAGTCCTCTCCGGCCTGGACCCGGTCAAACGCCGGCCGGGCATGTACACCGACACCAGCCGGCCCAACCATCTGGCCCAGGAAGTCATCGACAACGCCGTCGACGAGGCCCTGGCCGGGCACGCGCGCAGCATCGAGGTCACCCTGTACGCCGACGGCAGCTGCGAAGTGGCCGACGACGGCCGCGGCATGCCGGTGGACATCCACCCCGAGGAGAAGATCCCGGGCGTGGAGCTGATCCTGACCCGCCTGCACGCGGGCGGTAAGTTCAGCAACAAGAACTACACCTTCTCCGGCGGCCTGCACGGCGTCGGCGTGAGCGTGGTCAACGCGCTGTCCAAGCTGGTCGAAGTGCACATCAAGCGCGACGGCAGCGAATACCGCATGACCTTCAAGGACGGCGACCGCGCCACCCCGCTGGAGGTGGTCGGCACCGTCGGCAAGAAGAACACCGGCACCCGCGTGCGCTTCTGGCCCGACGCCAAGTATTTCGACACGCCCAAGTTCTCGCTGCGCGCGCTCAAGCACGTGCTGCGCGCCAAGGCGGTGCTGTGCCCGGGCCTGAACGTCAAGCTGTTCGACGAGGCCAGCGGCGAGCGTCTGGAGTGGTACTACGAGGACGGCCTGCGCGACTACCTGTCCGGCGAGCTGCGCGAAGGCCAGCCGCAGCGCGAACTGCTGCCGCCGGAACTGTTCGTGGGCCAGCTCAAGAAGGACACCGAGGTCGTGGACTGGGCGGTGGCCTGGGCGCCCGACGGCGAGCTGGTGCAGGAAAGCTACGTCAACCTGATCCCGACCGCACAGCACGGCACCCACGTCAACGGCCTGCGCACCGGTTTCACCGACGCGCTGCGCGAGTTCTGCGACTTCCGCAACCTGCTGCCGCGCGGCGTCAAGCTGGCGCCGGAAGACGTGTGGGACCGCGTCGCCTTCGTGCTCAGCATCAAGATGACCGACCCGCAGTTCAGCGGCCAGACCAAGGAGCGCTTGTCCTCGCGCCAGGCCGCAGGCTTCGTCGAGGGCGCCGCACACGACGCGTTCTCGCTGTGGCTCAACCAGCACACCGAACTGGGCGAGAAGATCGCCCAGCTGGCGATCGAGCGCGCCGCCGCGCGCCTGAAGACCGAAAAGCAGATCGTCCGCAAGAAGGTCACCCAGGGCCCCGCCCTGCCCGGCAAGCTCGCCGACTGCAGTTCGCAGGATCTCTCACGCACCGAACTGTTCCTGGTCGAGGGCGACTCGGCCGGCGGCAGCGCGCGCCAGGCGCGCGACAAGGATTTCCAGGCGATCCTGCCGCTGCGCGGCAAGATCCTCAACACCTGGGAAGTGGCCTCGGGCAGCGTGCTGGGTTCGCAGGAAGTGCACGACCTGGCGGTGGCGATCGGCTGCGATCCGGGCAAGGACGACATCAGCGGCCTGCGCTACGGCAAGGTGGTGATCCTGGCCGACGCCGACTCCGACGGCCTGCACATCGCGACCCTGCTCAGCGCGCTGTTCCTCAAGCACTTCCCGGCCCTGGTCGCGGCCGGCCACATCTTCGTGGCCATGCCGCCGCTGTTCCGCGTGGACGTGGGCAAGCAGGTGTTCTACGCGCTGGACGAAGAGGAAAAGCGCATCCTGCTGGAGAAGATCGAACGCGAGAAAGTCCGCGGCGCGATCAACGTGACCCGCTTCAAGGGCCTGGGCGAGATGAACGCCGGGCAGCTGCGCGAGTCCACCATCCACCCCGACACGCGCCGCCTGGTGCAGCTGACGGTGGACGATTCGGCCGAAACGCATTCGCTGATGGACATGCTGCTGGCCAAGAAGCGCGCCGGCGACCGCAAGTATTGGTTGGAAACCAAGGGCGATCTGGCCACGCTGGAAGTCTGAGCGGCTTGTGCCGCGGCCGCGAACCGGTATCGTGCAGCGATGCCGGTTCGCGCGCAGACGCGGACCCACGCGCCCGCCGCAAGGAGCAACGCATGCCGCCGCCGCTACCCGCGCCCAAGACCGTCTGGCTGTGGACGGCCATCATGGCCGCCGGCGCGCATCTGCCGCTGATCAGCCTGCTGATGATCTGGGCGCAGGAAGGCCACTGCGGCGACGGGCTGTGCGGCTTCATGGAATCGGTGTTCGTGTGGCTGCTGTGCGGCTTCGTCGCGCTGGTCGCGGCGATCGTCGGCCTGGCGCGCGGCGAGCGGCCGCGGTGGCTGGCGCTGGTGGCGTTGGCGACGATGGTGGTGCCGATGGCGGTGTTGATGGGGGTGGCGGCGCTGTAGGCGCCGCTCGCCCCGCTCTCCCCTTTGCTTGTCTTCCCCCTTTGAAAAAGGGGGATTGAGGGGGATTTGCTTTTCGCTTTGGGGAGAGGCAGAAGCAACAGCAACAGCAAATCCCCCCTAGCCCCCCTTTTTCAAAGGGGGAACTAAAGGAGGGGGAGCTAAGCGGACGCGAGTGCTTTCAACGCCGCGCGCAGCGGTGCGCGCAATGCAGCCGGATAGCAGCGCGTCACCGCCACTTTCGGCGTGCCGTGCCAACGCGCGCAGTCGTCGATGGCGCGGGCGATGTCGTCCACCGGCGCGCGTTCGGGCGCGATGCCCTCTTCCAGGTGCAGGGCTTTGACCTCGAACACGCCTTCGCGGCGGTGCGCCTTGGCGTCCAGGCGCCCGACCAGGCGGCCGCGGGCGAGGATGGGCAGTACGAAGTAGCCGTAGCGGCGCTTGGCCTCGGGCGTGTAGCACTCCAGGGTGTAGTCGAAGCCGAGGAATTCGCGCGCGCGCTCGCGGTCCCAGACCAGCGGATCGAACGGCGACAGCAGCGCGCAATGGGTGGCGCGCAGGCGCCCGGCCGCGGCCTGCGCCAACACCTGCGCATGATCGGCGTGCACGTAGCCCGGCGCGTCCCAGCCCTGCACCTCCACGCGCAGCAGATCGCCCTGCTCCACCAGCGGCTGCAGGTCGGCATCGCGCAGGCGCGGTTTGGTCCGGTAGTAGTCGGCGACCCAGCGCGCCTGGGCGATGCCCAGGGCCTTGACCGACTTCAGGATGGTCTGGTGGCGCACCTGGGCGAGCTCGAGTTCGGTGCTGTCCCAGCCCGGCACTACGGCGCCGGCCACGCGTTCGCTCAGGTCGTACACGCGCTGGAAGTTGTCGCGCCGCGCCACCATCAGTTCGCCCAGGGCGAAGCCGGTTTCCAGCCAGCGCTTCTCGTCCTTCCAGCCCCACCAGCCGCCAGCGCCGGGCTGCTTGCGCTCGAAGTCCGAGGACTTGACCGCGCCCAGGTCGCGGATGTGCGCCAGCAGGCGGTCGATCTTGGCGCCGCTGCGGCTGCGGTGCGCCTGCGCGTTGCGGATCGCCCAGTGGTGGGCGCGCTGCGGCATGGCGTTGCGATGCAGCAGGTAGTCGTCCATCGGCGCGAAGCAGGCCTCGTGCGCCCAGACTTCGAAGATCGCGCGCTCGGCCAGCAGCTCTTCCAGCCAGCGCGACGGGTAGTCGCCCAGGCGCGCGTGCAGCACCAGGTAGGGGCTGCGCGCGACCACGTGGATGGTGTCGATCTGCAGCAGCTGCATGCGCGCGATCGCGGCCAGCACGTCGGCCTTGCGCGCGCGTTTGCGCGGCCGCGCGAGCAGGCCCTGCGCGGCCAGGTGCAGCGCGCGCGCCTGCGCCGGGCTCAGCGGCGCCGCGGCCAGGCTCATGGGTCCAGACAGGCGCGCAGCAGGCGTTCCAGCAGCGGCTGTAGGCGCACCGCCACGGCTTCGTCGTAGGCGTAGCTGCGCTCGTCCATGTAGTTGCGCTGGCTCAGCTCCAACTGCACCGCCTGCACGCCGGTCTCGGGCGAAGCGTAGTGGCGGGTGATGTAGCCGCCTTTGAAGCGGCCGTTGACCACGTAGTCGTAGTCGCCTTGCGCGGCCAGCAGCGCTTCCAGCCGGGCCTGCAGCTGCGGCGAACAGCTGGCGCCGCCGGAGGTGCCCAGGTTGAGGTCGGGCAGCCGGCCCTCGAACAGGAACGGCAGGTCGCTGCCCTTGATCGAATGGCCTTCCCACAGCACCACGCGGCCATGCTCGCCGCGAATGCGCGCGAGCTCGGCGTCCAGGTTCTCGTGATAGGGGCGCCAGTACAGGTCCACGCGCTGCGCCACTTCCTCGGGGGTGGGCTCCTGACCGTCCAGGTACACCGGCTCGCCGGTGAAGCGCACCGCCGGGCACAGGCCGGTGGTGTTCTGGCCCGGATACAGTGAGGTGTCGTCGGGCGGACGGTTCAGGTCGACCACGTAGCGCGAGTAGCGCGGCACCAGGATCGAGGCGCCCAGTTCGCGCGCGAACGAATACAGCAGCGCCACGTGCCAATCGGTATCCGGCGCCTCGCGCGCCTGCGGCTGCATGCGCGCAGCCAGCTCCGGCGGGATCTGGCTGCCGTTGTGCGGCAGGCTGATCAACAGCGGCGCGCTGCCGCGATGGAGTTCGAAGACCGGTTCGGCCGGCGCGGGGACGTGGCTCATGGCGTTCAGGGTTTCAGGTGGCGCTGGAAGAAGTCCATGGTACTGCGGTGCACCTGCAGCCAGGTCGCATAGCGCAGGAAGAAGTGGTCTTCGTCGGGCAGCACCAGGCTCTGCACCGGCACGCCCCGCGCGCGCAGGCGCTCGGCCAGGTCCACGCCCTGGCTGAACTTGACCGCGCGGTCGTCGTCGCCGTGCACCAGCAGTACCGGCGAACGCCAGCCTTCCACGCGGGTGACCGGCGAGGAGCGGCCGGCCAGTTCCAGCTCATCGGGCTTCAGGCCCCACAGCCCGCTGTTGTCGCCGCCCTTGGCGCTCTCGCGCCAGTCGTGCACGCCGTGACGGTCCACGCCGGCGGCGAACAGGTCGGAATTGCGCGCCAGCGCCTGCGCGGTGAGGTAGCCGCCGTAGGAACCGCCGTAGATGCCGATACGGCGCGCATCGATCTCGCTGCGCGCGGCCAGCCAGGCCTGTGCGGCCAGCACGTCCTGGTATTCGCTGGCGCCGCGCGGGCCCTGCTGGGCGGCGCGGCGGAAGGCCTGGCCGTAGCCGGTGCCGGCGCGGAAGTTCAGCGCCAGCACCACGAAACCGCGGCTGGCCAGCCATTGGTTGCTGGCGTAGTCGTTGTAGTAGTAGCTGCTGTAGTGCCAGCCCGGCAGCATCTGCCGGATCGGCCCGCCGTGCACGTAGATCAGCGCCGGGCGCTTGCCCTTGAACGCAGCCGGCGGGTGGAACACGGTGGCGTGCGCGACCACGCCGTCGGCCGCGCGCAGGGTGATGGTCTCCGGCTCCACCAGCTGCGCCGTCGGGAAGGCGGCCGGCAGTTGCGCGGGGAAGATGCGCCGCGGTTCGCCGCCGGCGATGGGCATGACCGCGATCGCGGTCGGCCGGCGCGCGTCGGCGTGGCGGAAGGCCAGCCAGGGCGCGCCCACCAGCGGCAGCGGATCGGTGGCGATCTGGCCGTCGCCGCTCAGGCGTTGCGGCGCACCCTGCGCCGGCGCCGCGTACAGCTGACGGCGTTCGATGTCGCCGCAGTTGGCGCTGTAGACGAAGGCGCCTTCGCGGTTGGACGCGGCGCTTTCCACCTCGCATTCGCCGCGGCTCACCGGCACCGGCGCGCCGCCCGCGGGCGAGAGCGCGTGCCAATGCAGCCAGCCGCTTTCCTCGGACGCGAACAGCAGGCGGCCGTCGCGGTGCCAGCGCAGCGGCTCGGTCACCGCGAACTGGGCGTAGCCGCCGGCGTCGGCGCCGGAGCGGAACACGCGACGCGCGTCGCTGCCGTCGGCGTTGGCCACCCAGATCTCGAAGGCGTTGGCCGCGGTGAGGTCGAAGGCCTGGCCCGGCCGGGTGCCGGCGGTGCGCAGGAAAGCGATGCGGCGGCCGTCGGGCGACCACGCCGGCGCGCTGTCGTTGTTGTAGTCCGGCGCGATCCAGGTCACCGCGCGCGCGGCCAGGTCGAGCACGCCGACGAAGGCGTGATCGCCGCGGTTGCTGACGAACAGCAGGCGACCGCCGTCGGGCGAGAACGCCACCGCGCTGTTGGCGCCGCGCGTCTTCAGCAGCGCTTCCCTGCACCACGCCGGCGCGGTCGCGCCGGGGCGCGCGTAGCAGCTCAGCCCCTTGCCTTGCACGATCAGCGCGTCGCCGCCCGGTGCGAACAGCGCCGAGCGGCCGGCGGCCACGCGCTGCGGCGCGGCCGAACCGTCGCTGGGCACCCACCACACCGCCTGCTCGGCACCGTCGGGGTCGCCGGTGGGATTGCTGTTGTTGCCGGCCGCGTCGGGGCCGCCGCCGCGCACGTAGGCCAGCCAGCGGCCGTCGGCGCTCAGGCTCAGGCCGCTGAGCTGCTGGCCGTCGTCCTCGTCATAAGAGGAGAGCTGGCGCGGCGCGAACTCCGGCGCGCGCGCGCTCCACAGATTGCGCACGCCGCGCTCGTTCGCGGCCCAGGCGATCACCGGCGCCTGCGCCGCGGCCACTGGCGCGTCGGGCTGCGGCGCGCCGATCAGGTCGGCGATCTCCATGCCCTGCGCCATCGGCGCGGCCAGCGCACCGATCAAGCCCCATACCCACCGTTGCTTCATGCCGTGCTCCCGATCCTTGTTTGCAGGTTGCGGTGCGGTGCCGCGCTCAGCGCATCAGCACCACTTCTTCGGCGCTGGTCGGGTGAATGGCCACCGTCTCGCGCAAGTCGTCCAGAGTGATGCCGCGTTTGATCGCCACGGCATACCCCTGCAGGATTTCGTCGGCGGCCTCGCCGAGCAAGTGCAGGCCGACCACCTGCCTTTCGGCACCCACGCACACCAGTTTGAACAAGCTGCGCTGCGGCGAATTGGCCAAAGCGTGCAACATCGGCCGGAAGCCGGCGCGGTACACGTGCACCTCGTCGCCGTGGCGCTCGCGCGCCTGCGCCTCGGTCAGGCCGACCTTGCCCAATGGCGGATGCGAGAAGGTCACGGTGGGAATGTCGCGCTGGTCGAGCACGCTGCTGGAACCGCCGTACAAACGGTCCATGAGCCGGCGCGCGGCGGCGATCGCCACCGGCGTCAAGGCGAGGTTCGCGGTCACGTCGCCCACCGCATGGATGCCGGCCACGTTGGTGGCGTGGCGCTCGTCGACCTGCACATAGCCGTCGGCATCGGTGGCCACGCCGGCGGCGGCCAGGTCCAGGGAGGCGGTGTTGGCGCGGCGGCCGGTGGCGAACAGCAGGCGGTCGTAGGGTTCGCTGAGGCGGCCGTCGCGGTCGCGCAGGCGCAGGCCGTCGCCGTCGCACTCGACCGCGGCCAGGTGATGGCCGAACTCGATGTGCACGCCGGCGTGGCGGTAGTCCTCGGCCAGTTGCTCGACCAGCTCCACGTCGAAACCGTCGAGCAGGCGGCCGCGCACCAGCAGATCGACGCGGCTGCCCAGGGCCTGCAGCAATCCCGCCAACTCCACGCCGATGTAGCCGCCGCCGACCACGGCCACGCGCGCGGGCGCCGCGGTCCACTGGAAGAAATCGTCGGACACGCCGCCCAGCTCGGCGCCGGGCAGGTCCGGCCGCACGGGGTGGCCGCCGGTGGCGATCAGTATCTGCGAGGCGCTCAAGCGCACGCCGTCCATGCATTCGATGGTGCGCGCGTCGATGAACCTGGCCCGCATCGGCGCCAGCACGATGCCGGCCGCGTCCAGGCGGTGGCGGTAGCTGTCGTGGATGCCGGCGATGTAGCGCTGGCGGTGGGCGATGAAGGTCGGCCAGTCCAGCGACGGCGAGTCGGCCACGTCGAAGCCCAGGTCGCGCGCCATGCGCAGGCGGCCGGCGACTTCGGCGGCCAGCCACATCGCCTTCTTCGGCACGCAGCCCACGTTGACGCAGGTGCCGCCGAGCAGATGCGGTTCCAGCAGGGCCACGCGCGCACCGTGCTGGGCCGCGCGGAACGCGCCGGCGAGACCGCCGGAGCCGCCGCCGATCACGATCAGGTCGAAGTCGCGCTGCGGGTCGCTGGCGCTCATGCGAAACGCTCCGGTCGGTAGGGCTGGGGATCGATGGCCGGGGCGCGGTCCAGCATCAGGTCGGCCAGCAACTGGCCGCTGCCCACGCTCATGCTCACGCCCATCATGCCGTGGCCGGTGGACAGCCATAGGCCGTCGCGGCCGGGCACGCGGCCGATCAAGGGAATGTCGTCGCTGCTCATCGGCCGCCAGCCGTACCAGCGCTCGCGCTCGACCGGACCGACCGGCGCGTGCAGGTATTCGGCGGCGCCGCGCTCCAACGCGGCCAGGCGGCGCGGGTTGAGGCTGTCGTCGTAGCCGGAGAATTCCATGGTGCTGCCCAGGCGGTAGCCGCTGTCCCAGGCGGTCACGCAGACCTTGCGCTCGCGCAGCACCACCGGCCGCCGCGGCACCTGGGCGGGACGGTCGTAGGTGATCGAATAGCCCTTGCCGGGCTGGATCGCACGCTTCAGCGACGGCAGGCCGATGGCGTCGGACAGCTGCGGCGACCACGCGCCCAGCGCCAGCACCACGTCCTTGGCGCGCAGCTCGCCCTGGCTGCTGCGCAGGCGGCAGGCGTCGCCATCGCGGTCCAGGCCTTGCACGCGGCAGTGCTCGACGATGACGCCGCCGCGCCCGCGCACCGCCTTGGCCAGCGCATCCACATAGCGATCCGGGCGCAGCACGGCGTCGTGCTCGAAACAGATCGCCCCGGCCAGGCCCGGCTTGAACGCGGAATCGCGCGCTTCGTAAGTACGCCCATCGACGACCTCCACGCGCACGCCCAGTTCGCGCAGCAGGTCCAGTTCGATCTGGCCGGCGGCGAAAGCGCGCTCGTCGCGGAAGATGTAGTCCACGCCGGTCTGGGCGAACTCGCATTCCAGGCCGTAATCGGCCACCCATTGCTGCAAGCGCTCGCGCGAGTCGTTGAGCAGCGCCGATTTCGCCAGCGCGCTGCTGCGCCAGTCACGCGCATTGCAGCGCAGGGCGAAACGCAGCAGCCAGCCCCACAGGCGCGGGTCCAGGCGCGGATGCACGTACAGCGGCGCGTCGGGCGTGAGCATCCAGCGCAGCGCCAGCGCGATCACGCCGGGCGCGGCCAGCGGCGTGGCGTGGCTGGGGGTGATGGTGCCGCAGTTGCCGTGCGAACTGCCGCTGCCCAGGGTGTTGGCCTCCAGCACCTGCACGCTGCGGCCGGCTTGCAGCAGGGCCAGCGCGGCGGTCAGACCGATCACGCCGCCGCCGACGACCGCCACATCGGTGGCGCGCAGCGCGTCTGCGCCGGGAGTGTGTGGATCGTGGCTGGACAAAATACGCGCTCGATTCGACCGGAAATCCGGAAGTGTGATCGTAATCAGGTTGCGAGCTGCGTGGTCCGGTTGCGCGACGCGACGCTGCGTTCCAGCGCGCCCTACGGTTCCAGTCGTCCACGGCGACACGCGATGGAATCGTACTCGCCCGCACACGTTGTGGATCCAAACAGTACCGGATGTTGAAGCGTTCCACCAATCACTCAAGGACCCGGGAGACTCGCGCCATGCAAAGGAAAACCGCCGTACTCAGCACCGCCATCGTCGCCGGCTTGGCCCTGCTGGCTGGCCGCGCCATCGCGCCCGACGACACCGCCGCCCACGGCGCGGTTGCTGCCGGCGCGTCCGCCGCGGCGGACGCCGCCAGCGCGACCGCCCGCCATCCGGCCGCGCGCGGCCTGCAGCCCGCCGCCGTGGAATTCGCCAGCGGCCGCGGCCCGCACGCCAGCGACCTGATGTTCGCCTCGACCTCGCCCGAGGAAGCCGACGCCTCGCCCGCCGCCGATCGCGCGCGCGGCCTGCTCGCCGGCGCCGCCGCGCGCCAGGTGCACCGCGTGCCCGGCGATGGCTTCGTCGCCCGCGACGTCTTGGTGGACCGCGACGGCACCGAGCACGTGCGCATGGACCGCCGCTACCAGGACCTGCCGGTGATCGGCGGCGACATGGTCGTGCATTCGCGCAACGGCCGCGTGCTGTCCATCACCCAGGCCGAGGGCATGCGCAGCGACGCGCGCCCGCAGCTCAAGCCCGGCATCGACGCCGACCGCGCGCTGCTGGAGGCCGGCAGCCTGTTCGACGGCCGCATCGACGACATCGCCGCCCAGTTGGTGATCTACGCGCGCGGCGCCGCGCCGACCCTGGCCTACCAGGTCTCGCTGACCGGCCAGCGCAGCGACCAGTCGCCGGGCAACCTGTCCTATTACCTGGACGCGCGCAACGGCAAGCTGCTGCAGGAAGACGATCACTTCCACACCGCCGCGGCCACCGGCACCGGCCGCAGCCTGACCCTGGGCAACGTGTCCATCGTCACCAACTCGGTCAGCGGCGGCTACCAGATGACCGACCCCTCGCGCGGCAACGGCCAGACCCTGGACGCGCGCAACCGCAGCAGCACCTCCGGCGCCACGGTGTTCAGCGACAGCGACAACACCTGGGGCAACAACACGGTCGGCGACCGCGCCTCGGCCGCCGCCGACGCGCACTACGGCGTGGCGGCCACGTTCGACTATTTCAAGAACACCCACGGCCGCAACGGTATCGGCAACAACGGCAACGGCGTGCGCAGCTATGTGCACTGGGGCAGCAACTACGTCAACGCCGGCTGGAACGGTTCGTACATGGTCTACGGCGATGGCGACGGCGTGACCTATAAGCCGCTGGTGGCGCTGGACGTGGCCGGCCACGAAATGGCCCACGGCGTGACCGGCGCGACCGCGCGGCTGGGCTACTACAACGTCAAGGACGCCGGCGGCCTCAACGAGTCCACCTCGGACATCTTCGGCACCCTGGTGGAATACGGCGTGGCCAACAGCAACGATCCGGGCGACTTCCTGATCGGCGAGGAGATCTACATCAGCAACCCGGGCGACACCAAGGCCCTGCGCCTGATGTTCAAGCAGGACGCCGACGGCAAGTCCTTCGCCTGCTATCCCGCCGGCGGTTTCAGCGCGAGCCTCGCCTATGCGCGCGGCCCGCACGATCCGCACCAGACCTCGGGCGTGGGCAACCGCTTCTTCTACCTGCTTGCGCAGGGCGCGGTGGCGGCACCGGGCTTCAGCTACACCCCGGCGCAGCTGGTCTGCAACGGCGACACCGGCATCGTCGGCATCGGCCGGACCAAGGCCGGCGCGATCTGGTACCGCGCGCTGACCCGCTACTTCGTCTCCAGCACCACCTATCCGCAGGCGCGCACGGGCACGCTGCAGGCGGCGGCGGATTTGTACGGCAATGGGTCGGCGGAGTATCAGGCGGTGGCTAGGGCCTGGTCGGCGGTGCAGGTGAACTGACCGATTCCTCACCGCCTTTGAGCTCCCCCCTTTGTTGCGGGGGGCTGGGGGGATTTGCTGTTGCTGTCGCGAAAAGCAAATCCCCCTCAATCCCCCTTTTCCAAAGGGGGAGGCTAAAAGCAAAGGGGGAAGTATCGAGCATCAAGCCCTCACCCACTCCGGCCGCCGCGCATACGTAAACCATCGCCACAGCCACTCCACCGGTCCATAGCGGAAACGCAAGAACCATAGCCGCGCGAACGCGAGCTGCAACGCGAACAACACGCACACGCCCAGCACCTGCACCGCCCGCGGCACCTGCCCCCACCAGCCCAGCCCGTAGCCGTAGAACACCAGCGTGCCGATCAGCGACTGCATCAGGTACAGGGTCAGCGCCATGCGCCCGGCCGGGGCGAACCACAGCGGCCAACGCGCGCCGCGCTGCAGCGCGCCGACGATCCAGGCCAGGTAGGCCAGCGACATCAGCGGCGCGCCGGCCATCTGCAGGGTCGCGGCGAACAGGTCGCTGCCGCGCACGCCCGGCCCGACCAGGATCGGCTCGCTGTCCACCGCCATGCCGGCCAGGGTGATCGCCAGGCCCAACGGACCGGCGCCCCACAGCAGCCAGCGATACAGGCGCGGGTGGCTCTCGGGCTCGGCGATCGCGCCGCTGCGCACGAACCAGCTGCCGACCGCGAACAGACCCCAGGCCATCGGTACGAACACGATCAGCGTGGCCAGGGTCTGTTCGTAGAAGTAACGCAGCCGCATCATCGTGGCCTGGGCATAACTGCCTTGGGCATAGGCGGCGATCTCGTCCTTGCGCAAGCTCAAGTCGGCCGATGCGTCGGACGCGGCGGCCATGATGCTGCCGGCGAAAGCCATGGCGACGGAGGCCAGCAGCAGCATCATCACCAAGCTCAGGTGGGTGAGCAGGCCGATCGGCCACAACGCGCCCAGCGGCGCATGGCGCAGGGCCAGCAAGCCGAACGCGGCCAGCGCGTAGCAAACCAGCACGTCGCCCGACCACAGCAGGATCGCGTGCAGCAGGCCGATCGCCAGCAGGCCCAGGCTGCGGCGCAGGTAGATCGGGCCGAACGCGGCGCCGGCCGCCTGCGCGCGCTGGCTCATGACCGCGAAGCCCATGCCGAACAGCAGCGCGAACAGGGTCCAGAACTTGCCCTGCACGAACAGATACACGAAACCGTCGGCGAGGCGGTCGGCCAGGCCCTGGCCGGGGTCGATGCCGCTGCCGGCGTCGAGCATGGACGTGGTGAACGATTCCACGTTCATCAGCCAGATGCCGAGCAGGGCGATGCCGCGCACCGCGTCCAGGGCGTGCAGGCGGTCGGCGGCGGGCAGCGGCGAGAAGGCGGTCATGCGGGCGTCCGTGGCGGGCGGGTGCGGACGATGTAGCCGCAGTCGCCAGCGATAACGCAAGGACGGAAGGTCACCCCACCCGCGCGGACGGCGAAAACGCGAACGGCCCGCATCGCGCGGGCCGTTCGGGGTACTGCGTGGAGCGTGCGGCTTAGTGGTGGTGGCCGCCGTCGCCGTGCACGTGGCCGTGCTCGATCTCTTCCGGGCTGGCCTCGCGCACGTCGACGATCTCAACGGCGAAGTGCAGGTCCTTGCCGGCCATCGGGTGGTTCAGGTCCACGTCGACCACGCTCATGCCCACCTTCAGGATGGTCACCGCGCGCGGGCCGAAGTTGGTCGGCAGCACGGCCTGCATGCCCGGCTCCAGGCGCGCGTCCTTGAAGTACTTCTTCGGCACGCGCTGGGTCAGGCCTTCCTGGCGCACGCCGTAGGCGTCGGCCGCGGCCACGTCGGCCTCGAACTTGTCACCGGCCTCGCGGCCGTCCATCGCCGTTTCCAGGCCCGGGATGATGTTGCCGTGGCCGATCAGGATCGCCAGCGGATCGCGGCCTTCCGAGCTCTCCAGCGGCTCCTGGCCGGCTTCGGAGACGGTGTAATGGAAACGGACGACGCGATCTTTCTCGATTTTCATTGCGGGACTCGGCTGGCGGCCGCCGGCGGCGGCGCGGATAGGAATTGCGCGGCATCGGCACGGGCGCCGGCGTCGCGAAGGCTTGTCGTCGTAGGCGGCAGCCGCCAAGCTGACGGCCATGACGAAGGCCGCGCATTATCCCGGCAACACCGCCCCCGCGCCAGCGCGCGGCCGTTCGCTGCGCTCCGGCGCGCGCTGGCTGGTCCTGGCCGGCGCCTGCGCCGTGCTGCTGGCGGCCTGCGGCGGCGGCCGCGAGAGCGTGCGCCGGCCCGCGCCGAAAGCGCCGCTGCGCAGCTGGCCGGTGGTGGAGCCGGCCGACCCGGCCGCGGCCAACGCCGTGCTCATGCGCGCCCTGAGCCTGGTCGGCACGCCCTACCGCTACGGCGGCAACACCCCCGACAGCGGCTTCGACTGCTCCGGTCTGGTCAACTACGTCTACCGCGACATGCTGGCGCTGAACCTGCCGCGCACCTCCCGCGACCTGGCCGGCTACCAGGGCCCCAAGATCGCCCCGGAGCGGCTGGCGGCGGCCGATCTGGTGTTTTTCGCCAGCGGTGGCACCGTCACCCATGTCGGTATCTATGTCGGCGAAGGCCGCTTCGTCCACGCCCCCAGCAGCGGCGGCACGGTCCGCCTGGACCACCTGGACGGCCCCTACTGGCGCGATCACTACAGCGGCGCCAAGCGCGTGCTGAAGTAGGCTGCGGACAAAAATGTGAGCAAAATCACGCGCTTGTTAACGAGCTGCTAACGAAATTTGAACCATCTGTTGCGCTTCGGCAGGCATGATCGCCCGGTGACGACTTAGTGATGACCGCGTGACGACCCAGCTTTCCTGCCAAGGCCGCCCAGCAGCCACCACCGCCTCCCGCCTCCCGCGGGCCGCATTCCGCATTTCCCTAGCCCTCGCGCTGGCCGCCCTGGCCCTGCCCGCGATGGCCCAGGAACAGCCTTCCGCCTCGGCCAGCCTGGCCGGCGGCTCGGCCCTGAGCAGCGATTCGGCCGACGCCCTGGCTCCGGCCGCGCGCAGCCTGCTGCCCGAGGCCATGACCCTGCCCGACCGCGCCCTGCTGCTGGCCACCGACCTGAACCGCCTGCTGGCGCCATCCTCGGCCACCGGCGAGATCAAGCCCGGCGCCGCCCCGGCCGGCGAAGGCCGGATCAAGGGCATGCTGCAGCGCGCCCTGGCCCTGCTGGGCACGCCCTACCGCTGGGGCGGCAACAGCCCCGAGAAGGGTTTCGACTGCAGCGGCCTGGTCGGCTACGTGTTCCGCAACGCCCTGGGCATCGAGCTGCCGCGCGTCTCGCGCGAGATGGCCAAGACCGGCGAACTGATCCGCGACCGCGACGAACTCAGCGAAGGCGATCTGGTGTTCTTCGGCCGCAAGGGCCGGGTCGACCACGTCGGCATCTACCTGGGCGAAGGCCGCTTCGTGCACGCCCCGCGCACCGGCAAGGACGTGACCGTGTCCAGCCTGGACACCGGCTACTGGAGCGGCAAGTTCATGGAAGCGCGCCGGGTCGAAGGGATCTGAGGCTTCGCGCCGTAACTCATAGAGAAGGCCGCCTCCGGGCGGCCTTTTGCTTTTGGCCTGTCATCCCCGCGAAGGCGGGGATCCAGGGCTTCATCCAGGCATGACTCTGAAGTCTCTGGATCCCCGCTTTCGCGGGGATGACAAGCAAGAGCACACGCCACGTCCCTCAGCCGTCATTCCCGCGAACGCGGGAATCTAGGGCTTCATCCAGGCATGACTCTGAAGGCTCTGGATTGCCGCCTTCGCGGGGATGACGAGCGGAAGCTGCGGCGCTTCTCGCTCTTGCTCGTCATTCCCGCGAACGCGGGAATCCAGGGCTACATCCAGGCATGACTCTGAAGTCTCTGGATCCCCGCCTTCGCGGGGATGACGAGCAAAAGCAGATGCCGAAGCCCTCAGCCGTCGTTCCCGCGAACGCGGGAACCCAGGGCTTCATCCAGGCATGACTCTGAAATCTCTCTTTCCGGCCATCGGGCACAGCCCGATGGCGCAGCGCAATCGAGCCCTAGCGCTCGATCAGAATCAGCTTGCCGGTCTTGGGATCGCGATACACCTGCCCCACCGCCTCATAGCCGGCGCCGGCCTGTTGCTCGCCCTGCAACGGGCGCTCGATCGTGCGGCCGCGTTCGACCGGCGCCGGCACGCGCTGCTGCGCGACCGCGCCGATCGCCGCCAACAGGCCGCAGGCGAACACCAGCATCACGTCGACCAGGTTGACCAAGCTGGCGCGCGGGTCCTCGTCGTCGTGGTCGAAGCGGGTGCGCAGGCGGGCGGCCGCGCGGCTGCGGCGCGGCGGGCTCATGCGGCGGCCTCCATGCGTTCCAGCAGTTCCTCGTACCAGCGCTTGCGCAGCCGGCCGATCCACAGGCCGGCGATGCCGGCCAGCAGGCCCAGCACGGTGGCGTCGAAGGCCACGGTGACCGCGCTGGCCAGCTGCGCCGGATCGCCCTGTCCCAGCGCGGCCAGACCCGGGCCCAGCGGAATGATGGTGGCCATCAGGCCCAGCATCGGCGGCACCCGCGCGAGCAGGTCGCAACGCTCGATGCGGCGGCGCGCCAGCCGCGCCACCGCCTCGATGTCGCCGCTGCGCTGCAGCCGGCGCAGACCCAGCCAGCGCTCGCCCAGGGCCAGGCCGGCCTCGACCAGGGCCAATGCGCAGGCGGCCAGCAGTATCGCCAGCACCGCCGGCAGCAGCAGCGCGATCAGCCGGTGCAGGGTGTCGAAATGGATCCAGCCTTCCATCGGGTGCGGCCTCGTCTAGGACTGCGAATCGGCGCTCGCCGGCGACGGCCGGCGGCGTGCGGTGGGTGCGGCCAGGCCGCGGCGCAGGCCGAAGCCCAGCAGGATCAGCGCCAGCAGCGCGAGCGCGGCGGCGGGCAGCGGATGGCGGCGGATCAGCGCCTGCGGCGCCAGGCGCAGCAGTTCGCTGGCGCGCTCGGGTGGCGTTGCAGGTGCGGCCGGCGGCGTTGACGGCTGGGCAGACGCCGCGCGTGCGGCGGCGGCCGGCGCAGACGGCGTGCTCCGCGCGGATTCGGCTTGCGGCGGCGCTTGCGCCAAGGCCTCGCGTGCGCGCTGCGGCGCACCCAGCGCATACGTGGACACCGCGCCGCGTTCGCCGCGCGCGCGCGCCAGCACTTCCTGCAAGCGCGCACGTGCCGCCGGCGCCAGGCGCGGCTGCAACCAGGCCCACATCGGATGGTCGGGCGCGGCGTGGCCGCTGCCGGGCAGACCGTTGCGCGCGACCAGCTCGGCCAGTTCGCCGCCGAGCTTGGCGACGTTGGCGTCGCTGGTGGACCAGTAACCCTTGTGCGCGGCCACCAGCATCAGCGCCAGCATGTGCGCCTTGGCGTGCTGCGAATGGCCCTTGGACAGGAACTCGTTCACGCCCAGGCCGTGGCGGTCGTCCAGGTAGACGCGCTGCACCTCGTCCCAGGCCCAGCCGCGGATCAGGTCCGGCCGGGTCACCTCCCAGCCCCACAGGTTCTCCAGGAATTCCTGGCTGATGGTGCGCGCGCCGGCGTAGTCGTGGCGCATCAGCGGGCGGATCCAGGCGGGGTTGAGATAACGCCCGCGGAACTCGCGCAGCAGCGCCGCCTGCAGCGGTTCCACGTCGGCGCGCTCGGCGTCGACGTTGTACAGCACCTGCGCCTGCGGCACGCGGCCGGTCAGGGTTTCCACCGCCAGCGACAGGCCGCCGAAATAGTCGAAGGCGTCGTTGTTGTCGAGCAGGCCGTACAGATGCGAGGCGCGGCCGTGGTAGCTGCGCTCCACGCCGCGCAAGCCGGTGGCGAAGGCCTGGTGCGCGGGCGTGCCTTCGGCGTCCAGGCCGTAGGCGTGACCCATGCGGTTGAGGTAGGCGCGGCCGATCTGGGCGCGTTCGCGCCAGGCGCCGGAGCGTTCGGTCAGCCGGTTCACGCCGGCGCCGTAAGCGCCGGGCGCATCGCCGTATACGCGCCAGGCCGCTTCGCGCCCCGCCGCTTCGTCGGCCAGGCCTTGCGCGCGCAAGGCATCCACGCGCTGCAGCCATTGACGCGCCACGCCGTTGTCGGCGATCGCCTCCTTGCCCTGCTCGAACTGTTCGCCCAACGGCGCCAATGCGGCGTCCAACGCGGCGGCCAGATCCGGGCGCTGCGCGCGCAGGCTGTGCGCGCTGGAGGCGAGCGCCAGACGTCCGCCGCGGTCCAGCAGCAACACCAGATTCGGATACAGATCGCGGAACAGGCCGGAGGTGGTGACCAGCACGTCGCGGCGCGGCTGGCCCGGCGGCATCGGCCGCAGTTCCAGGCCCTGGACGATGCCGCGCGCGTTCCAGCGCGGCTGCACGCCCATCAAGGCCAGGGCGAAGCCGACCATCACGCCTTCGTCGCGCACCGCGTCGGAGGCCCACAGCACCACGCCTTCGCTACCGCTGCGCGCCGCGCCGCTGGCGAGCACGCGCTCGGCCTGCTGCGCGCCCAGGCGCTGGGCCAACGGCGTGGGCAGCACGTCGCCGTCCAGGCCGTGGAAGTTGCGGCCGGTGGGCAGCGCCTCGGGCGCGCGCAAGGGATCGTTGCCCTTGCCCGGCAGCACGTAGCCGCCTTCCAAACCATGCAGCAGCGCGGCCATCTCCGCCGGCGGCGACGCCTGCAGCTTGGCGCGCAGGGCATCGGCCTCGCCCAGTTCGCGCATCGACTCGAGCATGGTCCGCAGCTGGGTGTCGTCCCAGGCCTGGCCGAACACGTGCAGGCCGTGCGGCATGAACTTTTCCTGCAACTTGGTCAGGTAGTGGCCGATCTCGTGCGCGAGCAGATCGTCGTCGGCCTGCTCGAAACCGATGCCGCGCACCTGCAGCACATCGGCCATGCTCGCTTCCAGTTCGGCGCGCAGCTGCAGCGCTTCGACTTGTTCGCGCATCTCGCTGGCGGCCTGCGCGCGCAGCGGCTCGCTGCTGCTGCTTTCGAAGCTCTCCACCAACTGGCGCAGGCGCAGCAGGCGGTCGTACAGCGGCGTGGCCGCCAGCGGCGGGGTGAGGTGATCCACGATCACCGCCAGACCGCGGCGCTTGGCCTGGGTGCCCTCGCCCACGCCATCGACGATGTAGGGATAGACACCGGGCACGTCGCCGGCGATCAGGCGCGAGTAGTCGTCGCTGGCCAGACCCACGGCCTTGCCGGGCAGGAATTCGTAAGTGGAATGGCGGCCGACGTGGACGATCACGTCGGCGCCGAACACGTCGCGCAGCCAGTGGTAATAGGCCAGGTACTGGTGCGGCGGCAGGATCTGGGTGTTGGCGTGCAGCAGTTCCTCATCCACCTCCCAACCGCGCGGCGGCTGCGGGCCGATGAACACGTTGCCCAGGCGCAGGCCCGGGATCACCACCGCGCCGTCGTGCACCATCACCTTGCCCGGCGCCGGGCCCCAGCCACGCAGGCCGGGCACCTGCAAGGCCTGCAGCGAGGCTTGCACGCGCCCGGCTTCGGCGCAGGCGGCATCGGCCGCGGCGTCCTGGCCGCGCAGGCAGCGCAGGTGCGCGTCGATCAGTTGACGGAACTGCGCCAGCGCGGCGTCGCGTGCGCGATGGTCGACGCCTTCGAGCAGGTGCAGCAGTTCGCGCTCGGCATCGCGCACGCGGCGTTCGCCCAGCTCGAGCTCCTGCGCCTGGCGCGCGAGCGCGACCTGCGCGCGCAGGCGCGCGAGCGGCCCGTCGCTGACTTCGCCACGCACGCCCTCGGGCAGACCGGCGAACCAGCGCCGGTAGTCGTCGCCGGACAGCGTGGTCACCTGCTGGGCCATGGCCGCGAGTTCGCCGCCGTCCTCGGGCGTGTTCACGCCTTCGCGCATCATCCGGTCCAGCAGCAGCGCGGGCGTGGCCGGCAGATCGTCCACGCGGTACCCCTGCGCGCGCATCGCGCTGAGGATGCCGTGCAGCGAAGCCGGCACGTCCAGGTTGTCGGCGCCGATGTTCTGCCGCCCGGGCGGATGGTTGTAGTAGATCACCGCCACCTTGCGCTGCGCCGGCGCTTTCTCGCGCAGGCGGCGCCAGCGCTGCGCGCGTTCGACCAGGGACTGCATCTCCTGGGTCAGCGGTTGCGGGCGTTGCAGGCGCACGCCGGTCAGCGCATCGATGCTGGCGGGCCCGGCGGCGGCCAGCACCAGCGGTTGGCTGGCGCCCTGCAGCTCGGACATGGCCACGCGGTACTGCACGCTGGACGCGGGCAGGCCGTCGCCGGACAAACGCCATTGCGCTTCGGTGCGGTCGAGCACGCGGATGGCCTTGAACACCGGCACGTCCAGCTCGGCGATCGCGGTGCTGGCGGCGTCGCGGCCCTCGGCGGCGCCGACCACGAAGTCCTGCAGCACCACCACCGCGGCCAGCGGGCGCGCGCCCGCGAGCGCACGCAGGTCCTGCACCGCGCGCAGCGAGGCTTCGCCCCAGCGCGCGTAAACGCCCAGGCAGTCCAAGCCCGCACGCTCGGCTTGCGCACACAGCGCATCGCCGGTGGCGACGTCGGCATTGTTGAGATCGAGCACCGCGAGCAAGGGGCGTTCGTCCGGCGCAACCGCCGTCACGCTACGGCCGCGTTGGCGCAGCACCCGGTCGGGTTGCGGTTCCGGTGCCGGCACCGCACCGCCCTCCAGCAGGAAGCGCAGCGCGCGTTGCAGGTTGCGGCCGCCGCCTTCGCGCCACAGCGCGCGCACCTCCAGCCATTCGCGCGCGAAAGGATCGGCCTGTGCACGCGCGAGCAGCGCCGGCAGCGGCGTTTCCTGCGTCAGCTGGGTCAGCTCGGTGGCGTTGAACGCGCCCAGGCCGCGGCGGTCGCGGTAGCTGGCCAGGGCCAGGCCGGCTTCGCCATGGAAGGCGTACAGGCGCTTGGGCCCCTGCCCGCGCCGGTGCAGGGCGGTGGCGGCTTCGCGCAGGCGCACGCCTTGCTCGCCGAACAGCGCGACCGCGATCACCGCGTCGCTGCCGGCGACCAGCTCGCGCAACTGTGCGCGGTCCAGTTCCTGCAGTTGCTGCGGCGTGCGCAGGATTATGCGGTCGCCCGGCCGCGCGGCCAGCACTTCGCGCGCGGCCTCGGCGGTTTCCGGCGCGGCGCGCTCGGACACCACGCCCAGCAGCGTGGCCGCCTGCGCGTGCATCGAAGCGCAGCAGAGCAGCGCCGCCGCCCACAGCGCCCGCCAATTCCTGCGCGCCATACGCGCGCCACTTGCCTTCACCGCACACCGCATCGACGACCTCGCCCCCGCACGCCCTGTGCGGACCGGATGGAAGGGGCGGACGTAGCGAAGGCAAAACCGCACGGAGCCGGCGCCGGACGGGCGCGAGCGCGCGCGACGTCGCCCTCCGCAACGTCCACCGCGTACGCATCGGCCGGTCTCCGGGCTTGCGAGTGCCGGGGAATCCCGGCGGCATCGGCGCCTTCCCGGAACCATGGTTCCAGTGGCGGTGTGCCGATGCTTTGCTCGCTCACCGTTGCAGGGGCAGCGCCGGACTGATTCGCCTGGTCGAGGCGAACGCACCGGCTTCCCGTTCAACCGCGACCGCCGGAACGGCGGGCGCGGCACCAGATGCAAAGCGCGCGCAATCTAGCACAGGCGCGCGCGCGGCGTCCGCGCGGGCGGTCGCGCCAGGGCGCGGTCAGTCGTTGTCGCGCACGTAGCGCTCGACCGTGGCTTCGATGCCCTTGCTCAGTTCCATCACCTTCAATGCGTACTCGGCCAGGCGCTTGTCGTCCTCGCTGACCGGGGTCCACGGCGGCACCGGCGTGGGCTTGCCCTCGGCCTGGTCCATGGCCACGAACACGATCACGCAATGGGTGCACAGGCGCTCTTCCGGCTCGCGGTCGTCCAGACCCGGATCGCGCGCCTTCACGTCCACCGCGAAGTGCATGCTGGTGGTGCCGGTGTGGATCAGCTTGGTGTGCACGGTGACCAGGTCGCTGATCCGGATCGGGGCGACGAAGCGGATGCCGCCCACCGCCACGGTCACGCTGTACTTGCCGCTCCAGCCGACCGCGGCGGCGTAGCCGGCCTGGTCGATCCACTTCATCACCATGCCGCCGTGGACCTTGCCGCCGTAGTTCACGTCGGTGGGCTGAGCGAGGAAACGCAGGTTGAGTTCGCGCTGCTGGCCTTTCATGCCTTCGCTCCCTTGCACAGATGGCGGACCACGGCCGCGCCCACGTTGAGCACGGCGCTGCGCAGGCGTTCGTCGGCGAGCACGCCGGTGTCGGGCAGGCGCTCGGCGGCGTTGCCCACCGCGACCTGCTGCGGCACCACCAGCAGGCCGAGCTTGGACAGCGCGTCGCGCAGCACGATCAGCGAGCGGATGCCGCCCAGCGGACCCGGCGAGGCCGAGACGATGCCGGCCATCTTGTCCTGGAACAGCAGGGTGCCGGACTTGCCCTCGACGGTGGCGCGCGACATCCAGTCCAGGGTGTTCTTGACCAGGGCCGGCATCGAGCCGTTGTACTCGGGCGTGCTGATCAGCAGGCCGTCGCTGGCGGCCATCAGCGCCTGCAGGCGGTACACGTTGTCGGGCATGCCGGCGGCCTCGATGTCGCCGTCGTACACCGGCAGCGGATAGTCGCGCAGCTCGATCAGGTCGACATCGGCGCCGGCCTCGCGCGCGCCCTGCGCCAGCAGCGGCACCAGGCGGCGGTTGTAGGACGCCGCGCGCAGGCTGCCGGCGAAGGCCAGCAGGCGCGGGCGCGGCGGCGGGGTGGCGATGGTGCGGTCGGCCTCGGGCGAGCGCGGATCGGACGGGCTGGCGGACATGCGCTGGCTCCTGGGGGACGGCCGACGATTATGCGCACAGGCGCCGCGCTTGCGGCAGCCGCCGCGACCGGCGATGCTCGCCGCCGACGCAACGGGGAGACCGGCCATGGGACGCACGATCGTCGCGGTACTGGTGGGGCTGATAGCGGCCTGGATCACCATCATGCTGTGCGAGTTCGGCAGCGCGGCGCTGTCGCCGCCGCCGACCGGCATCGACCTGAGCGATCCGACCGCGCTGGCCGCCCACATCGCCGCCGCGCCGCCGGCGGCCATGGCCCTGGTGCTGGCCGGCTGGACCCTGGGCGCCTTCGACGGCGGCCTGATCGCCGCGTTGATTTCGCGCCGCCACAAGACCGGCGCCGCTTTGACCATCGGCGTGCTGGTGGTGCTGGGCGTGATCGCCAACAGCCTGCTGATCCCGCACCCGCTGTGGATGACCGTCGCTGGCCTGGCGCTGCCGATCCCGGCGGCGTGGCTGGCTTCGCGCGTGGTCTCGCGCAAGGCCGCCGCATGAGTCGCAGCCCCTCGCACGGCAAGGCCCTGCTGTACACCGTGGGCCTGTTCGCCGGCGCCTTCGCCATCGGTGCCTGGCTGGCCGGCTTCGCCGCGCCCGCACACGAGGCGGCGTGGTGGATCAGCGGCGCGCTACTCGCGGTGGGCCTGGTCGTGGGGCTGAAGGTCCTGGAGGCTGCTGCGCTGCTGGTCGCACCGCTGGTGCTGGCCCGGATGGCCGCGCGCTGGGCCGTGACCGGCAAGCCGCTGGATACGCGCAAGGACGGCGACCGGCACGATTGGATCGCCTATCTGTTGTTCATTCCATCGTATGCGGTGTTTGCGCTGTTGACGGGTGCCGGTGTCGGCTTCGTCGATGGCGGCTTGGGGTTCTTTTTAAGCGCGCTGCTGTATGGCGCGATCGGCTTGGTGCTTGGGGCGGTCGGTGCGCGGGTCATCGTCAAGTACGCGATGGAGGCGGGTTGAGCGGTCGCCCGGCACGGCTCGCGTGAACTTGCGCGGGAGTTGGTTGCTTCGCGCGCCCTCACCCCAACCCCTCTCCCGCAAGCGAGAGAGGGGCTAAAACAGCAAGCGGCGTCGAATGCATCCCCTCTCCCGCTTGCGGGAGAGGGCTAGGGTGAGGGGATGAGCGCAAAGCGCGAATGCTCTTGATCGGGCATTGAACTCGCCGCGCAAACAGAAGACCCAAAGGGCGGCGCACAGGACGTGCGCCGTTTTCCGCTCGGGCAGGAGGCCCGATCGGAAAATCCCGGCGCCCGCTTCGATCTCGCAAGGGAGCTCTGGGGCAGCGTTTTTCTTTGGTTACTTTCTTTTGACGCTTATCAAAAGAAAGTGACCCGGCCGCTTGCGGACGGAAGCTGTTGCTGTTGCTTAGGAGCTAAGAGCAAATCCCCCTCAATCCCCCTCAACAAAGGGGGAAGACAAGCAGGGCGGAAGCAGGGGCGAAGGTTGCGACGTAGGTGAGGATTCGCGGTCGCAGCTTGCGCAGCTCCTACAGGGGGCTCGAGAGGTTTGTCGCAGATGTGGATTCGCGGTCGCGGCTTATGCCGCTCCTACCCCAAGGCTTAGGCCGGCGGCGCGGACGAAAAACCCCGCTTCTTTCGAAGCGGGGTTTTTCGGGATTACGGCGTTAACTGGCTTACTTCGCGGGCGCGGAGAACTCGCCGTAGGTCTTGAGCTGCTCGGCCACCGCCTTACCGTCGCCGACCACGATGATCGACTGGTCGCCCGGCGCGTAGTACTTCTTCGCCATCGCCTGCACCTGGGCCGCATCCACCGCGCGGATCTTGGGCACGTACTCGCCCAGGAACTCCGGCGGCAGGCCCACCAGCCAGTTGTTGGCCAGCTGGCTGGCCACCGAGTACTGCAACTGGTTGCTGATCAGATAGCCGCCGGCCACATAACGTTTGGTGTCTTCCAGCTCCTGCGCCGGCACCGGCTCGCTGCCCAGGCGCTCGAACTCGTGGAAGAACTCCTTGATCGCCGCGCCGGTGACCTCGTTGCGCACGTCCGCGCCCGCCTGCACCCGCCCGCCCGCACGCGCGGCCGAGAGGCCGGCGCTGGCGCCGTAGGTGTAGCCCTTGGCCTCGCGCAGGTTCTGGTTGACGCGGCTGCTGAAGCCGCCGCCGAGCACGGTGCCGGCCAGCTGCATCGGCACGTAGTCGGCATCGGTGGCCGGAATCGCCGGGCGGCCCAGGCGCACGGTGGACTGCACGCTGCCGTCGCGCTGGATCAGCACGTGCGCCGGCGAGGCGCTGCGGCGCGCGGCCGGGGTGTCGGCGCTGGCCGTGCCGCTGTTCTTCCAATCGCCGAACGCGCGCTCGGCAAGCTTGAAGCCCTCATCGGCGCCGATCCGGCCGGTCACGATCAACAGCGCATGGTCGGGACGGAAACGGCGCGCGTGCTCGGCGCGCAGGCGCTCGGGCGTGACCGCGGCGATCGAGGCCTCGGTCTGCTGCACGCGCGCGTAAGGATGGTCGCCGTAGGTGGCGGCCAGCAGCGCGCGCGTGGCCTTGAAGCCGGGCTGCGCCTCGGCGGCCTTGAGCCCCTGCAGCGCGTTGGCCTGGGCCAGCTTCACCTCCTTCTCGGGGAAGGCCGGCGTGCGCACCACTTCGGCCAGCAGCTCCAGCATCGGCGCGGCCATCGACGGCAACGCGTTGGCGCCCACGGTGATGCCGTCGTTGTTGGCGTTGCTGCCGATGCTGCCGCCATAGCCCTGCGCGGCCTCGGCGATGGCCTTGGAGTCGCGCTTGGCGGTGCCTTCGCTGAGCAGGCCCGCGTACAGACTGGCGAAGCCCGGCGCATCGGCGGCGTCGGCGGCGAAGCCGGCGTTGCGCACGGCCAGGGTGTAGTCCACGCGCGGCAGGCCCTGGCGCGGGATCACCCACACCTGCAAGCCGTTGGCCAGGCGCTTTTGCGCGATCTGCGGCACCGGCAGCGGCCGGTCGGGCGCATAGGCGGGCAGTTCCTTGGGCAGCTCGGCCTTGGGGCCGGCCACGGCGGCGCCGCACAGCACCAGCGAGACGGAGAGCGCGAGCGTAGCGATTCGGATAGCCATGGTCGTCTCCTTACTCCGGCTTCTTGGCGGCCGGGGCCAGCATGGCTGCCGGCTTGCGGTCGATGACGGTGCGGTTGGGCACGGTCAGGTAGGTGCGCGCGACGCGCTGCAGATCGGCCGAGCTCACGCCTTCGATCCAGCCGGGAATCTTGTTCACGGTGGCGGCATCGCCCCACAGCGTCTGCAGCTTGGCCAGGGTGTCGGCGCGGTTGATGAAGCTTTCGATGCCGTTGTACCAATCGGCCAGCATGCGGGTCTTGACCCGCTTCAGCGTGGCCTCGTCCACGCCCTGCTCGGCGACCTTGGCGATCTCCTCGTCCATGGCCTTGAGCACGGCATCGGCGTTGGTGTCGGGCTTGTACAGCGCGAACACGGTGAACAGCGTGGGACCGTCGTAGGTCCAGGGGTCGGTCAGGCCGTACAGCGCTTCGACGTTGAGCGCGAGCTCGCGGCCCTTGACGATGCCCTGGTAGAAGCGCGAGGCGTCGCCTTCGGCCAGCAGCGCGCCCAGCACCGCCATCGGCGCCTGGTCGGCGCTGCCGCGATCGGGCATCTTCCAGGCCGCGGCGATCGCCGGCACCTGCGCCAGCGCGTCGCTCTGGGTGACGCGCTTTTCCTTGGTGTTCAGGCCTTCGCGGTAGTCCGGCGCTGGCGGCGCGGGGCGCGAGGGGATGCCGCCGAAGTACTTCTCGGCCAGGGCGAAGGCCTCGGCCGGCGCGATGTCGCCGGCAATGCCCAGCACCGCATTGTTGGGGCCGTAGTAGTCGCGGTGGAACGCGGCCACGTCCTTCAGGTTGGCGTTCTCCAGGTCCTGGAAGCTGCCGTAACCGTCGTGGTTGTTCTCCCACTTCTCGAACGCGTGCTGGCCGATGTCGATCCACATGAAGCCGCCGTAGGGCTGATTCTTCACGTTAACCCGGATCTCCTCCTTGACCACGTCCTGCTGGTTCTTCAGCGTGACCGGATTGAAGTCCAGGGTCTTCATGCGATCGGCTTCGAGCCACAGGATCGGCTCCAGCGCGGACACCGGCGCGACCTCGATGTAGTTGGTGAAATCGGCGCGGGTGGACCCGTTGTTGCGGCCGCCGCCGCCGGTGATCACGCGGTCGAAGACGCCTTCCTTCGCGTTGGGCGTGCCCTCGAACATCAGGTGCTCGAACAGGTGGGCGAAGCCGGTGCGGTTCTTCGGTTCCAGGCGCATGCCCACGTGATAGACCACGCTGATGCCCACGGTGGGCGAGCTGTGGTCTTCGGACACGACCACGGTCAGGCCGTTGTCGAGTTTCTTGACCGCCACCGGCAAGGTCCAGCGATCGCCGTCCGCCGCCAGGGCGGTGGAGGCGAGCGTGAGTCCGGCCAGCAGCAGCGCGAGGCGACGCTTGCGCATGGAAGTCTCCCTACTTGTATGAAGTTCCGTGATGAAGACCGCCACCCTAACGCCGCCCGCGCGGGCGCCATACCGGCCAGAAGTCATGTCGGGCGGAGGCACCGTGCCTGCGTTGGCGAGTCGCCGAAACGGGCGCGCGATGCTGGCTGCGCCGGCGCGGATCGCCGACACTTAAGCTTCTCCCCCGCCGCCCCCAGCCACCGCCCGCCCATGCCTTCGATCCGCCGCTGCGCCGCCGTTGCCGCCCTCGTCCTCGCTCCCGCCTTCGCCCCCACCGCCTCTGCCGCCGAGCCCGTGCTGCCGCAGGGCCGCGGCTACGAAACCCCCGAATACTGGCGCCAGCCCGTGGCGCCGTTCACGCTGGCCCAGCGCAGCTGGTACATCGGCACCGCCGGATTGAGCGCGGTGCTGATCAAGACCGACGCCGGCGCGGTGCTCATCGACGGCGGCCTGCCGCAGGCGGCCGACCTGATCCTGGCGCGCATGCAGCAGCTGGGCGTGGCGCCCTCGGACCTGCGTCTGATCCTGATCGGCCACGCCCATGCCGACCACGCCGGCCCGGTGGCCGCGATCCGCCGCGCGACCGGCGCGCGCGTGGTCGCCAGCGCCGAATCGGCGGTGCTGCTGGCGCGCGGCGGCACCGACGACATCCACAACGGCGACGGCCTGGACTTCCCGCCGGTGACGGTGGACCGCATCGTCATGGACGGCGAGATCGTCGAACTCGGCGGCGTGCGCATCACCACCCATTTCACTCCCGCGCACACGCCCGGCAGCACCAGCTGGACCTGGACCGACCAGCGCGACGGCAAGCCGCTGCGCATCGCCTATGCCGACAGCCTGAGCGCGCCGGGTTACAAGCTCATCGACAATCCGCGCTACCCGCATATCGTCGACGACTACCGCCGCGGCTACGCCGCCGTGCGCGCCCTGCCCTGCGACTTGCTGCTGACCCCGCACCCGGACGCCTCGGGCTGGAAGCCCGATAACACCGCCCAGCCGCATCCGCAGCCCATGAGCTGCGCGGCCTACGCCGACAAGGCCGAGCAGGCGCTGGACCAGCAGATCGCGCAGCAGCGCGGAGGCCGCTGATGCCCTACACGCCTATCGTGGCCACCCTGGGCTACGTGCTTTCGCCCGACGGCGAACAGGTGCTGATGGTCCACCGCAACGCGCGGCCCGACGATCACCAGCTGGGCAAGTACAACGGCCTGGGCGGCAAGCTCGAGCGCGACGAGGACGTGATGGCCGGCATGCGCCGCGAGATCCTCGAGGAGGCCGGCATCGCCTGCGATGAGCTGCAACTGCGCGGCACCGTCAGCTGGCCGGGCTTCGGCAAGCAAGGCGAGGACTGGCTGGGTTTCGTCTTCACCATCAGCCGCTACAGCGGCACGCCGTATGCAAGCAATCCCGAGGGCACGCTGGAATGGGTGCCGCTGGCGCGGCTGCACGAACTGCCGATGTGGGAAGGCGACCGCGAGTTCCTGCCGCTGGTGTTCGACCGCGATCCGCGGCCGTTCCATGGGGTGATGCCGTATCGCGACGGGCGCATGCAGTCGTGGCGGTATTCGCGCGGTTGAGACCCGCGCGGTCGATGCCCACCACCTCCACCGTCATTCCGGCGCAAGCCGGAACCCACTTTGATCTTGCTTCAGGCCTATCGCCGCGCCTCGAGCAACAGCAACCACAACATGGGTTCCGGCTTACGCCGCAATGACGGTGATGGTGCAGCCTTAAGAATTCGATGCGCGAATCCGGGACGTACTCAACCTGCGATGCGCATCCCCGCCCGGATCGAACGCCCTACCCTCCGCGCCGATGCCGTCGCAAGGCCGGCCGCCACGTCGGCGCCGGCAGCGTCGCGGCGGCCGTAGCCGAGAGCAGCCGCAGAAAGGCGGCTCGCAAGTCGCAGTGCAGCTCGGGGTCCGCGGGGTTGGCGCTGAACGCAGCGTTGCGAGCCGCCGCAAGCGCGGTCGCGTCGTCGGCATCCTCGGAAGTCGGGAAACCCAAGGCGCGATCGGATCCGTTCGGCGACGGCGGCCGGACTCAGCCGGCCGTAGCCTGCGCGGCCTCGTCGATCAACGCCGCCACCTCCGCCGGCCGCGACGCCAGCGACGCGTGGCTGGCATCGAGCTTGAGCACCTTCTTCGCGCCCATGCGCACCGACATGTGCTCCTGGTTCTCGGGGTGGATCATGCGGTCCTGAGTGGACAGCTGGTACCAGCACGGTTTTTTCTTCCAGGCCGGCGCGGTGATGTTGTCGCCGAAGGTGCCGGCCAGCGGCGCTTTCTGGGTGACCGCCATCACCAGCGCTTCGTCGGCGCTCAGGTCCTGGCAGAAACTCTCGTGGAACTTGTCGGCCTTCAGCCACAGGTAGCCGTCGCTGTCCGGCGCCAGGTTCGGCGCGGCCTGCGGCAGATGGGCCTGGGTGATGCCGCCCGGGCTTTCGCCCATGTCCGGCGCGAACGCGGCGATGTAGACCAGGGCCTGCACGTTGGCCTGGTCGCCCATCTGGGTGATGACCGCGCCGCCATAGGAATGCCCCACCAGCACCACCGGGCCGTCCACCTGCGCCACCATCTTGCGCGTGCGCTCGGCGTCGTCGGCCAGCGAAGTCAGCGGATTTTCGACCGCACGGATGTCGCCGTAACCCATCCGGGCCAACGCGACGATCACCTTCGACCAGTGGGCCGCTCCGCCCCAAAAACCGTGCACCAGCACCACCGTGGGTTTGTTGCTCATGGCCCTGCCCTCCCGAATCGAAGCGTGGATCGATATGCACTTTCAACGTGGCAACGGCGCGAAAGCGGTCGGCACGAAGTTTGCGTACGGCAAGTAATCGCTTTCGATAGCGCGCAGGAAACTCGCTTCGCCGAAAGAACGAAGCTTCTGCGCTATATCGATGCCCGGTCGCGTGGTTTCCTCTGGACGAGAATGTGGATTCGGTGCAACTGTATTCGTAGCCCGATCATGGGTCTTGATCGAAACGCCGTAACGCCATGCCGAAACGCCAAATCGCCTTGAAAACGCCCGCATCGGCCGCCCCCGACGCATTCTTCGAAGTCTTCAGCCTGACCCGAATGCGTGGCGAATCGGTGACCAACGATCAATTGCTAAGAAACGAATCAAGAGATTTTCCCAGCGCCGCGGCTTATTTCCATTCCCTAGACGGACCTTCCTGCACCTTACGCATCGCCGACAGCAGACGAAAACTCACCCTGCACTCCGGCGATCTGATTTTCCTTCCGCACGGCGATGCGCACCGCATCGAATACGCCGCCAAGCACGACGCCCCCGTGCGGCTCACCACCGGGGTTTTCCGCTTCGAATCCGCCTACGGCAACGCGCTCACGCGTTCGCTGCCGCAGTGGCTGCACGTATCGCAACTGGACCGCATGCCGACCTCGCCGCCGATCAGCGCGGTGGAATGGCTGGCGGTGACGCTGGCGGCGATGCACGTGGAAACCGAACAACCCACGCTGGGCAGCGCGGTGATGCTGTCGCGGCTGATCGACCTGCTGTTCGTGTGGGCGGTGCGGCATTGGCTGGCCAGTTCGCCCAAGCAGCCCAGCGGCTGGATCGCCGCGCTGCAGGACCCGATGATCGGCGAGGCGCTGTCGCTGCTGCATTCCGACCCGGCCCACGACTGGAGCGTGGAGGCGCTGGCCGAACGCCTGCATCAGTCGCGCTCCGGGCTGTCGCAGCGCTTCGTCGCCCTGGTCGGCGAACCGCCGATCCGCTACCTGACCCGCTGGCGCATGCATCTGGCCGCGGAACTGCTGGCCTCGTCCAACCTGCGCGTGTCGCAGATCGCCGAACGCGTGGGCTACGACTCCGAGCCCGCCTTCAGCCGCGCCTTCCGCCGCTACCTGGGCGAGGCGCCGGTGGAGTACCGCAATGCGCGCAAGGCCGCCTGAACCGCGTCCGCGGCCGGCCGGGGCCTAGCTGGCCCCGGCGATGTCCGCTTTCCAGCGCGATCCCCGAAAGACGACTGTGCCATGAGCCACTCCGCCCGCCTTTGCGCCGACTACCGCGAGTACCTGGCCCTGTTCGGCCCGCACCTGAGCCTGCCCGAATTCGCCCAGGCCTACCGGGCGACGCGCCGGCCCGCGGGCGGGCGCGACCGGCGCGCGCGTTACCGCACGCTGCGCGCCTGGATCGCCGCGGCGGCCGAGACGGAGCTGGCGCAGCAGCGCGAACGGCTGCGCCAATGCCGGATCAAATTGGCGGCGCGCCCCGCGCTCAAGGGCGCGGCCAGCGAGGAACGCATCGCCACCCAGCGCATCGTGCGCGCGCATTACCGGCTGATGGAGTTGCGGCGCAGCGAGCCGGTGGCGCGGGCTGCGGGTGCGCGTGCCTCATCGGCCCGCGCGTCCGCCGCACGGGTTTGAGGGCGCCCTACGGGCTCTGGAATCAAAATGGGTTCCGGCTTTCGCCGGAATGACGGTATGAGCGGTGCGCGACCGATTCGAAGGCTGGAACGGCAGGCAGCAGCGTGCGCCCCCACCAAAGCGGGCCGATATTGAAACGATAGGGTGAGAATAGGGTGGAAATAGGGTGGGCGAAAAAATCGCCACTTCCAACCCGTTGATTTATCGCAAGTAATGGTCGGGACGGCCGGATTTGAACCGACGACCCTCTGCCCCCCAGGCAGATGCGCTACCAGGCTGCGCTACGCCCCGACGTGTTGCGATCACCGCCCTTGCGAGCGGGCGGCAAGTATAGCCGCAAAACGATCAGCGCCGCAGCAGTTGCAGCACTTCTTCCAGTTCCATCCGCACCTGGCGGATGATTTGCGAGCTCAGCGCCGACTCGTCCTTGGCGGCTTCCCCTTCCAGGCGCAGGCGGGCGCCGCCGATAGTGTAGCCCTGTTCGTACAGCAGGCCGCGGATCTGCCGCACCATCAGCACTTCGTGGCGCTGGTAATAACGGCGGTTGCCGCGGCGCTTGACCGGATTGAGGGTCGGAAACTCGGTTTCCCAGTAACGCAGCACATGCGGCTTGACGTCGCACAGCTCGCTGACCTCACCGATGGTGAAGTAGCGCTTCGCCGGGATCGGCGGAAGTTCGCGATTACTGCCCGGATCCAGCATAAGCCTCCACCCGCTCCTTGAGTTTCTGGCCCGGGCGGAAGGTCACCACCGTCCGCGCCGAGATCGGAATTTCCTCGCCGGTCTTCGGATTGCGCCCCGGCCGCTGATTCTTGCGGCGCAGGTCGAAATTGCCGAAGCCCGACAGCTTGACCTGCCGGCCCTGCTCCAACGCTTCGCGCAACGCGTCGAAGAACGCGTCGACGAATTCCTTGGCTTCGCGCTTGTTCAGACCGACTTCGTCGAACAGCCGTTCCGCCATTTCAGCCTTGGTCAATGCCACATCGTTTCCCCTGTTCCTATGCCGCGATGCGCGCTCAGGCGCGGATCTTGGCGCCGTGGTCGCGTTCGATCGCCGCCATCACCGCCTTCACCACTTCTTCCACATCGCGGTCGGTCAGGGTGCGCGATTCATCCTGCAGAATCAAGCCCATAGCGAGACTCTTGCATCCGGTTTCCACCCCCTTGCCCTGGTAGCGGTCGAACAGCACCAGATCACGCAGGGACGGGCCCGCAGCCGCCTGAACAGAGGCCGCCAGGGCCGACCAGGGCACGTCCTGGGCGACGACGAACGCGAGGTCGCGGCGGACGGACGGATAGCGCGACAGCGCCCCGGCGCGCGGCAGCGGGCGCTGGGCCAGCGGCGCCAGGTCGAGCTCGAAGCCCAGCACCTCGGCGTCCAGGTCCAGGGCGCGCTGCAGGCGCGGGTGCAACTGGCCGATCCAGCCCAGGCAGGTCTCGCCCTGCCCGTCGACGCGGTAGACGTCGGCCGAGCGGCCCGGGTGGGCCCAGGCCGGCTGCGAGGCGCGGTAGTCCAGGCGCGCGCCGGACAGCGCGGCCAGGCTGTCCAGGTCGCCCTTGAGATCGTGGAAGCCCAGCGGGCGGCTCTTGCCGTCCCACTGCTCGGCGCCGGCATCGCCGCAGGCCACCGCGGCGATGCGCAGGGTCTCCAGCGGCGCCTGGCCCGCGCGCGCGGCGAATACGTTGCCCAGCTCGAACAGGCGCACGCGCGGCTGCTGGCGCGCGAGGTTGCGGCCCAACGCGGCGACCAGGCCCGGCAACAGGCGCGTGCGCATGGCGCCGAGCTCGGCGCTGAGCGGATTGGCCAGCGGCACCATGCCGTCCTGGGCCTGCCAGGTGGCGAGCAGGCCGGCGTCGACGAAGGCATAGTTCACCGCCTCCAGATAATCGCGTGCGGCCAATTGGCGGCGCAGCACCGACGCGTCGACGCGGGTTTCGCTGGGCGCGATCAGGCGCGCGGCGCCGGCCGGCAGCGTGGTCGGCACGGCGTCGTAGCCGTGGATGCGCGCGATCTCCTCGATCAGGTCTTCCTCGATCGCCAGATCGAAGCGGCGGCTGGGCGCGGTCACGCTCCAACCCTCGTCGGTGGCGGCGACCGCCAGGCCCAGCGCGCTCAGGATGCGTTCGACTTCGGCGTCGGCCACGCGCAGGCCGAGCACGCGCGCCAGGCGCTCGCGGCGCAGGCGCACCGGCTGCGGCGCGGACAGGTGCTCGGGCAGCACCGCCTCGGTCGTGGGGCCCGGCACGCCGCCGGCGATCTCGACGATCAGGCGGGTGGCGGTTTCCACGGCCTGGCGCGGCAGTTCGGGGTCCACGCCGCGCTCGAAGCGATGGCCGGCATCGGTGTGCAGGCCGAGCTTGCGGCCGCGGCCGATGATCGCCGAGGGAATCCAGTGCGCGGCTTCCAGGAACACATTGACGGTGGCGTCGGTCACGCGGGTGTCGTGGCCGCCCATGATGCCGCCCAGGGCCACGGCGCGCGCGCCGCGTCCGCCCTGGCTGTCGGCCACGACCAGGAAATCCTCGTCCAGGCTCACCGTGCGGCCGTCGAGCAGCTTGCACTGCTCGCCCGCGCGCGCCGGACGCACCACCACCGGCGCGCTCAGGCTGTCGCGATCGAAGGCGTGCATGGGCTGGCCCAGCTCCAGCATCACGTACTGGGTCACGTCGACCAGGAAGCTGATCGGGCGGATGCCGCTGCGGCGCAGGCGCTCGACCATCCACACCGGGGTCTGCGCGCGCGCATTCACGCCGTCGATGGCGCGGCCGACGAAGCGCGGCACCTTGGCGCCGGCGTCCAGTTCCACCGCCATCTGCGCATCGCTCAGCGCCGGCATCGGCGCGGCGTCCAGCGGCACCACGCTGGAACCGCAGGCCGCGGCCACGTCGAAGGCGATACCGCGCACGCTGAAGCAGTCGGCGCGGTTCGGGGTCAGCTTGATCTCGATGCTGGCGTCGGGCAGGCCCAGGTACTGCGCCAGCGGCGCGCCCACCGGCGCGTCCTCGGGCAGTTCCAGCAGGCCGGACGCGTCCGGGTCCACGCCCAGTTCCTTGGCCGAGCACAGCATGCCGAAGGATTCCACGCCGCGCAGCTTGGCGGCCTTGATCGCCATGCCGCCGGGCAGCAGCGCGCCGACCGTGGCCAGCGGCGCCTTCAGGCCCGCGCGCGCGTTGGGCGCGCCGCACACGATCTGTACCGTGGCGCCGTCGCCGATCTCGACCTGACACACCTGCAGGCGGTCGGCCTCGGGGTGTTTTTCGGCGCTGACGATGCGCGCCACCACCACGCCGTCCAGGGACTCGCCCAGCGCGACGACCTCTTCGACCTCCAGGCCGATCGCGGTCAACGTCGCGGCCAGCTGCTCGCGGGTCGCGTCGGTCGGCACGTGCTGGCGCAGCCAGTTTTCGCTGAATTTCATAAGGGACTCGGGAGACTGGGGTCGAGAATCTGGATGTCTGTGTTCGGAACTGCAGAAGCACTACGGCGGCGGTCGTCGTTTCGTTCCGTCATCCCCGCGCACGCGGGGATCCAGGGCTCTATCGAGGCATGACTCTGAAGTCTCTGGATCCCCGCCTTCGCGGGGATGACGAACGAAAGCCCGGTCGCCGCGACCGATCAGGCGAACTGCCTGAGGAAGCGCACGTCGTTGTCGAAGAAGCTGCGCAGGTCGTCCACGCCGTAGCGCAGCATGGCGAAGCGCTCCACGCCCAGGCCGAAGGCGTAGCCGGTGTACTTCTCCGGATCGATGCCGACGTTGCGCAGCACGTTCGGGTGGACCATGCCGCAGCCCAGCACTTCCAGCCAGCGGGTCGAACCGTCGGGCTGCTGCCAGGCGATGTCGACTTCGGCCGAAGGCTCGGTGAAGGGGAAGTAGCTGGGGCGGAAGCGCATTTCGAAATCGCGCTCGAAGAACGCGCGCACGAATTCGGCCAGCGTGCCCTTGAGGTCGGCGAAGCTGGCGTGCTCGTCCACCAGCAGGCCCTCGCACTGGTGGAACATGGGCGTATGGGTCTGATCGCTGTCGCTGCGGTAGACCTTGCCCAGCGCGATCATGCGCAGCGGCGGCTTGTGGTCGAGCATGTAGCGCACCTGCACGCCCGAGGTGTGCGTGCGCAGCAGGCGGGCGACACCGGCGCTGTCGGGCGGGAAGTAGAAGGTGTCGTGCATGGCGCGCGCCGGATGGTGCGGCGGGAAGTTCAGCGCCTCGAAGTTGTGCCAGTCGTCCTCGATCTCGGGGCCGTCGCTGAGGGCGAAGCCCAGGCGGCCGAAGATCTCGGCGATGCGCTCCATGGTGCGGCTGACCGGGTGCAGGCCGCCCACCGCCGAGCGCAGGCCCGGCAAGGTGACGTCCACCGATTCGGAGGCCAGGCGCGCGTCCAGGGCCGCGTCGTCCAGCGCCTGCTTGCGCCGGTTGAGCGCGTCGGTGAGCACGTCGCGGGCCTTGTTGATCGCCTCGCCGGCGCTCTTGCGCTGTTCCGGCGGCAGCGCGCCCAGCTGCTTGAGCTGCGCGGTGACGCTGCCGGACTTGCCCAGCAGGGCGATGCGCAGCGCTTCCACCGCCTCGGAACTGGTCGCTGCCGCGATGTCGGCGAGCGAGCGCTGGCTGAGTTGTTCGATCTCGCTCATGGGGGATCGCTTCCTAATGCAACTAGCGAATGGGACCGGGAAGACCCGCCTGCCGCGAGAGCACGGACAGCGGACCGCCCAAAACGACAATGGGGAAGGACTTGCGCCCTTCCCCATGCCTTAACCACGTTGTCCTCGCACCGAACCAGTGCAGGGCACGTGGCTCGGGACGGGGATGGAAACAGGTTACGCCGCGAGCGCGCTTTTAGCCTTTTCAGCCAGCGCCGCAAAACCCGCCGCATCGTGCACGGCGATATCCGCCAGCACCTTGCGGTCCAGGGTGATGCCGGACTTGAGCAGGCCGTTCATGAAGCGGCTGTAGCTCATGCCGTTGATGCGGGCCGCCGCGTTGATGCGGGTGATCCACAGCGAACGGAAGTTGCGCTTCTTCTGCTTACGACCGATGTAGGCGTACTGCAGAGCCTTCGTCACCGCCTGCTTGGCGACGCGGAAGACCTTGCGGCGGGCGTGATAGTAGCCCTTGGCCTGCTTCAGGATTTTCTTGTGACGGCGGCGCGCCGTAACACCACGCTTGACTCGTGCCATTGTTCAGTCCTCCTCAGAGATACGGCAGCATGCGGACCAGACGGCCTGCGTCCTCGGCACGAACGTGGTTCGTCTGCCGCAGGTTGCGCTTACGCTTGGTCGCCTTCTTGGTGAGGATGTGGCTCTTGTTGGCGTGGCCGCACTTGAACTTGCCGGAAGCGGTCTTCCGGAAGCGCTTGGCTGCCGCCCGATTGGTCTTGATCTTGGGCATTGCGATGTCCTTTCGGAGATTAGGTCACTGGCCTGGGCGGTGGCTGTCGCCACGCTTTCCGTCCTGCCCTTGCCGGCTTATAAGTCGTTGATCCGAAAGGGATCACGACAGGTCCGTAGTACTGCATACAACAAACCCGGCGAACCGGGCCGGCCATTATGCCCGCACCGCGGCCCGCATGCAAACGGGCCCGGGATCGAATTCCCAGGCAAATCATGGCGTTGGCGGCCGGCGGCCGCCGGGCTCAGCGGCCGCGTGCGGCCAGGGCGGGCTCCAGGGCCGGCGCGGGCGCGGCCTGCGCCGGCTCGCGCTGGGCCAGCTGCAGCGACTGCTCGCTGCTGCGCGCCAGCGGCTGCTCGCGCGCGGCGGCCACGTCCACGTGGGCCACGCGCTGCGATTCGGCCTGCTGGCCCTGCACCGCGAAGGCGCGACGGCCGTCCTCGCCGAACACCACCCTGTCCACGCGCTGCAGATCGCCGCGCTGGGCCTCCAGCGCCAGCGCGCCGGCCAGGCGCTGGGTCTGCTCGCCGTCCAGGCCGCGCGCGGCGGCCTGGCCCTGCAGGCCCTCCAGCGACTGCCGGTACAGGCCGTTGGCCGGGTGCGCGGGCTGGTCCATGCGCGCCATGCCGCGCTGCTCGAAGTCCTTGCCGAACTTCTTTTCCTGGGCCTCGATCACCGCGTCGATGTAGTGCATCTCCACGCCGTGCTTGATCGACTTGACCGGATTGAGCTTCTGCCAGAACGACAGCGGGTCCGGGTCGGGCAGTTCGATCTTGTGGCCGACCGCGTCGGGCATGAGGTGGCGGATGATCGGCTTGTTTTCCTGCAACTCGGTCAGGATCTCGTTGTCCACCGCGTAGCGGCGGATCAGGCCCCGCTCGGCCTCGCGCTTGACCGCGTCCGGGTCCAGGCCCACACGCTCCAGGGTGCGGTCGTGCACGCCGGCGGCGTTGAAGGTGACCGCCGGGGTGTCGGTGGACACCGCCGCGGCCGCGGCCAGGCCGCCGCCCAGCGAATGGCCGGTGATGACCAGGTCCTGGCCGAAGGCGACCTTGGCCTGGCGCGCCAGGGCCATGGCCTGGTTGTACTGCGAGGTCTCGAAACCCAGGCCCTGGCCGAAGTTGGTCAGCCAGTCCTTGGCCTCGTCGGTGCCGCTGTAGGCCAGCACGTGGCGCCCCTGGCCGTCGCCGTAGACCACGGCGAGGAAGCCGCTGCTCTGGTTCTTGAGCAGGGTCGGGTCGATGCCGACGCCGCGCAGTTCGTCCTCGCCCAAGGGCTTCCAGGCGCCCACGCCCTCCTGGCGGCCGTTGCGGTCGTAGTCGTAGACGTCGCGCATGAGCTTGGCCAAGGTCACGTCCACCGGCAGCGCGGACTGGCCGCGCACCTCATCGGCGAACGTAGGCCGCTGGCCCTGCGCGCTCAGGCGCTCCGGATCGATCTGTGCATTCATCCCTGCCGCTCCCCTCTACAACTCCTGACGGATGCCAACCGGCCGCGTCGTGCGGCCGATCCCCTGGCCTACCCGGCCGCGCTCAGCGCGGTCCTTCCAGCGCCACGCCGTGCGACGTGAGCCAGGCCTCCACTTCTTCCCGCCGCTGGCGGGTTTGCGCGTTCAGCAGCGACGCGCGGGTCATGAACAGATAGCGCTGAAAGGTGGCGCCCTGGGCGTTGCGCGCCTTCGGGTCGGCGCCGGCTTTGAGCAGATCCAGCGCGCGCGCCGGTTCGTTGATCTGGCCGGCGGTATGCAGCGGCGTGTTGCCGACGCGGTCGGCCAGGTTCGGATCGGCGCCGGCGGCCAGCAGCGCGTGGAACTGCGCCTCGCGCTCGCCCATCAGCGCCGAGCGCAGCGGGCCGGCGCCGGATTCGGGATTGCGCACGTTCGGATCGACGCCGCGCGCGAGCAATTCGGTCAGGTAGGACGCGTCGTTGGCCATCGCCGCCAGGTGCACGACGGTGTCGCCGTCCACCCCGGGCTGCTTGGGGTCGGCGCCGGCGTCGAGCAGCGCCTTGAGGCTGTCCAGGCGCTGGTTCAGCAGCGCCCATTGCAGCAGGGTCACGTTCTTGTCGCCGCGCGCGGACAGGTCGGTGCCGGCGGCCAGCGCGCGCACGCGGCTGTCGTCGCCCTGGGCCACGGCTTCGGCGAGCGCCGCCACCGCCGGGTCGGCGAAAATCTGCTGCGCGTGCGGACGGGTTTCGGTTGCGAGCATTGCGTTCTTCTCCATGGCGCAAGTCGTACAGGCCGCGCATGCGGCGATCGACAGCAAGATGGCCTGCGCCATCCCTCGGGCCTTCGCGCTATCCAGTCGCATCAGCACCTCTTGGCACGCTCCCCGCGTACCTACTGCACCGCATGGTGCCGGGAAGGGATGACAGGAACAAGCGCCCCGGGCCTGTCTCTTGGCCCTATGCGACGGAACGCCCCGGGCTGTGCGCCCAGTCACGCTTCCGGGCCCCGAAAACAAAAACCCCCGCACCAGGCGGGGGTTCTCGGATCGGTTCCGGCGCGCGCGCCGGACGATCAGGTCTTCTTCTTCGGCGCGATCATCATGACCATCTGCCGCCCTTCCAGACGCGGGCGCGACTCGATCACGATCTCGTCGCCCAGGTCGGCCTCGATCCGCGCCGCCATTTCGCGACCGAGCTCCTGATGGCTCATTTCGCGGCCGCGGAAGCGGATGTTGACCTTGACCTTGTCGCCCTCTTCCAGGAACCGGCGCATGTTGCGCAGCTTGATCTGGTAGTCGCCCTCGTCGGTGACCGGACGGAACTTGAGTTCCTTGATCTCGACCTGCTTCTGCTTCTTCTTGGCCTCGTTGGCCTTCTTCTGCTGCTCGAAGCGGAACTTGCCGAAATCCATGATCTTGCAGACCGGCGGATCGGCGTTGGGCTGGATTTCCACGAGATCCAGGTCTTCGTCCTCGGCCATGCGCAGCGCTTCGTCGCGCGTGAGCACGCCGATCATTTCGCCATCGCTGCCGATCACGCGCACGCGCGGTACGCGGATTTCCTGGTTCTTGCGGTTCGGCTTCTCGGGGGTACTGATGTTGCAATCTCCAATAGTGGCACGCCCTGCGTGCCGGGCCGTCCCGGACGGTTCCGGGACGGAGTCTGTTATCTGCTGCTGCGCGGTTAGGCTTTGCTCTCGCCTTGCAAACGCGTGGCGAACTCGGCGACGGTCATCGTCCCCAGGTCCTCCCCTCCCCGCGTACGCACGGCAATCATGCCATTTTCCTTCTCGCGGTCGCCGGCCACGAGCAGGTACGGCACGCGCTGCAGCGTGTGCTCGCGAATCTTATAGCCGATCTTTTCGTTCCGCAAATCGGACTGGACCCGGAACCCTTGATTTGCAAGGAGTTTCCGAACTTCGTCCACATAATCGGCCTGGGCGTCGGTAATGTTCATGACCACTGCCTGGACCGGGGCCAGCCAGGCCGGGAACTGGCCGGCGTGGTGCTCGATCAGGATGCCGATGAACCGCTCCATGGAGCCGACGATGGCCCGGTGCAGCATGACCGGGGTCCGGCGCTGGCTGTTCTCGTCCACGTACTCGGCGCCCAGGCGGCCGGGCATCATGAAATCGACCTGCATGGTGCCCAGCTGCCAGGTCCGGCCGATGGCGTCCTTGAGGTGGTACTCGACCTTGGGGCCGTAGAAGGCGCCCTCGCCGGGCAGCTCCTGCCACTCCACCCCACAGGCGCCCAGGGCGCTGCGCAGCGCGGCCTCGGCCTTGTCCCAGGTGGCGTCGTCGCCCAGGCGCGATTCCGGGCGCAGGGCGATCTTGATCTGGACATGCTCTTTAGAATCGGCGTCGAAACCGAAGTCGCCGTACACCGCCAGCGCCTGCTGGTGGAAGGCGGTGACCTCGGCCTCGATCTGGTCTTCCAGGCAGAAGATGTGGCCGTCGTCCTGGGTGAAGCCGCGCACGCGCAGGATGCCGTGCAGCGCGCCGGAGGGCTCGTTGCGGTGGCAGGAGCCGAACTCGCCGTAGCGGATGGGCAGGTCGCGGTAGCTGTGCAGGCCCTGGTTGAACACCTGGACGTGGCCCGGGCAGTTCATCGGCTTGACCGCGTAGGTGCGCTTCTCCGACTCGGTGAAGAACATGTTCTCCTTGTAGTTGTCCCAGTGGCCGGACTTCTGCCACAGCGACACGTCCAGGATCTGCGGGCAGCGCACCTCGCCGTAGCCGCTCTCGCGGTAGACGCGGCGCATGTACTGCTCCACCACCTGCCAGATCGACCAGCCCTTGGGGTGCCAGAACACCAGGCCCGGCGCCTCTTCCTGCAGGTGGAACAGGTCCTGCTGCTTGCCGATCTTGCGGTGGTCGCGCTTCTCGGCTTCCTCGATGCGCTGGATGTAGGCCGACAGCTGCTTCTTGTCGGCCCAGGCCGTGCCGTACACGCGCTGCAGCTGCTCGTTCTTGGAGTCGCCGCGCCAGTAGGCGCCGGAAATGCGGGTCAGCTTGAAGGCCTTGAGGAAGCGCGTGTTGGGCACGTGCGGGCCGCGGCACATGTCCACGTATTCCTCGTGGTAATACAGGCCCATGGCCTTTTCGTCGGGCATGTCCTCGACCAGGCGCAGCTTGTAGTCCTCGCCGCGCGCGGCGAACACCGCGATCACCTCCTCGCGCGGCGTGACCTTCTTGATCACGTCGTAGTCCTTGTCGATCAGCTCGATCATGCGCGCTTCGATCGCGGCCAGGTCCTCGGGCGTGAACGGGCGCTCGTACCAGATGTCGTAGTAGAAGCCTTCCTCGATGACCGGGCCGATCACCATCTTCGCGGTCGGGTACAGCTGCTTGACCGCGTGGCCGACCAGGTGGGCGCAGGAGTGACGGATGATCTCCACGCCCTCGGGGTCCTTGGGCGTGATGATGCGCAGCTTGGCGTCGTGGTCGATGCGGTCGCTGGCATCGACCAGCCTGCCGTCGACCTCACCGGCGACGGTGGCCTTGGCCAGGCCGGCGCCGATCGAGGCGGCGACCTCCATGACCGTAACGGGGTGGTCGAACTCGCGGCGGCTGCCGTCGGGAAGGGTAATGGCGATCATGGCGGGCACGTGTCGGAAACTGGGGCGGGAGCGGCGCGTAGCGGCCGCTCCGGCGGGGTTCTGGGGGCTTGCGGGCAAGCCAGGGGCAAGAAAAAAGCGCCCGAGGGCGCCTGCGCTTGCGGGGCCTGGGCAGGTTCAGCGATGGGCGGAGGTAGTGTCCATGTCGCACGCTAGACCGGCGGGTACGCCGCGGGCCACCTGATGGAGCGCTGCGGCCGGATGCCGCAACGGATTGCACATAGTTGGGGACGCGGCGGGGTCAAGTCAACGGCGGCGGCTCGGCCGGCCCGCCGAAAAAGCGAAAGGCCCGGCTTGCGCCGGGCCTTTCGTCACCGAAGTGGTGGGCGGTACAGGGTTCGAACCTGTGACCCCTACCATGTCAAGGTAGTGCTCTACCGCTGAGCTAACCGCCCGTCGCCGACAACTTCCCGGCGAAGGGCGCGCAGTGTAGCCCAGCGCCGCCCGGGCGACAACCGCTTTGTGCGCCGCCGGCGGCCCCGGCGACGGCCCGCTCAGGCCGCGAAACCGGCGTCCTTGAGCTTGTGCAGCTGGTCGCGCACGGCCGCGGCCTCCTCGAATTCCAGGTCGCGGGCGTGCTGGTACATCTGCTGCTCCAGCTGCTTGATCTTGGCCGCGAACTGGGCCGGGCTGAGCGCGGCGTAATCGGCTGCGGTCTCGGCCACCTTGCGCGCCTTGCCGCGGCCGCGCGCGGTCTGCTCCGGCTCGGCGCGCGCGCCCTCGAACAGGTCCACCACCGGCTTGGCCACCGACCTGGGGGTGATGCCGTGCTCGGTGTTGTACTCGACCTGCTTGCTGCGGCGGCGGTCGGTTTCGTCGATCGCCGCCTGCATCGAGCGGGTGATCTTGTCGGCGTACAGGATCGCCTTGCCGCGCACGTTGCGCGCGGCGCGGCCGATGGTCTGGATCAGCGAGCCGGTCGAACGCAGGAAGCCTTCCTTGTCCGCGTCCAGGATCGCCACCAGCGACACCTCGGGCATGTCCAGGCCCTCGCGCAGCAGGTTGATGCCCACCAGCACGTCGAACTTGCCCAGGCGCAGGTCGCGGATGATTTCCACGCGCTCCACCGTGTCCACGTCCGAGTGCAGGTAGCGCACGCGCACGCCGTGCTCGCCCAGGTACTCGGTCAGGTTCTCGGCCATGCGCTTGGTCAGGGTGGTGATCAGCACGCGATCGCCGATGGCCACGCGCTCGTTGATCTCGCCCAGCACGTCGTCGACCTGGGTGCCGACCGGACGGATCTCCACCACCGGGTCGATCAGGCCGGTGGGGCGCACCACCAGCTCGGTGATCTGCCCTTCCGACTTGCGCAGCTCGTAGGGGCCGGGCGTGGCGGAGACGAAGATCGCGCGCGGCGAACGGCCTTCCCATTCCTCGAAGCGCAACGGGCGGTTGTCCAGCGCCGAGGGCAGGCGGAAGCCGAACTCGACCAGGGTTTCCTTGCGCGAGCGGTCGCCTTTGTACATGGCGCCGATCTGCGGCACGGTCACGTGCGATTCGTCCACCACCAGCAGCGCGTCCGGCGGCAGGTAGTCGAACAGGCACGGCGGCGGCTCGCCGGGCATGTGCCCGGTCAGGTGGCGCGAGTAGTTCTCGATGCCGTTGCAGTAGCCCACCTCGGCCAGCATTTCCAGGTCGAACTGGGTGCGCTGGGCCAGGCGCTGGGCCTCGACCAGCTTGTTCTGCGCGTACAGCTGTTCCAGGCGCTCGCGCAGCTCGTTCTTGATCGCGTCGATCGCGTCCAGCACGGTGCGGCGCGTGGTCACGTAATGCGACTTGGGGTAGATGGTGTAGCGCGGCAGCTTGCGCAGGCTCTCGCCGGTGAGCGGGTCGAACGCGGTCAGGTTCTCGATCTCGCCGTCGAACAACTCGATGCGCAGCGCCTCCATTTCCGATTCGGCCGGATGCACGTCGATGACCTCGCCGCGCACCCGGTAGGTGCCGCGGCGCAGCTCGGTGTCGTTGCGGGTGTACTGCATTTCGGTCAGGCGACGGATCAGCTCGCGCTGGTCGATGCGCTCGCCGCGCACCATGTGCAGCACCATGCGGAAGTATTCGTTGGGGTCGCCCAGGCCGTAGATCGCCGACACCGTGCACACGATGATGGTGTCGCGGCGCTCCAGCAGCGCCTTGGTCGCCGACAGGCGCATCTGCTCGATGTGCTCGTTCACCGAGCTGTCCTTCTCGATGAAGGTGTCGCTGGACGGCACGTAGGCTTCGGGCTGGTAGTAGTCGTAGTAGCTGACGAAGTATTCGACCGCGTTGTGCGGGAAGAAGGCCTTGAACTCGCCGTACAGCTGCGCGGCCAGGGTCTTGTTCGGCGCCATCACCAGGGTCGGCTTCTGCACCGCCTGGACCACGTTGGCGATGGTGTAGGTCTTGCCCGAACCGGTCACGCCCAGCAGGGTCTGCTGCACGAGGCCGTTGTCGAAACCGGCGATCAGGCGCTCGATCGCCAAGGGCTGGTCGCCGGCCGGCGAATACGGCGCGACCAGCTGGAATCCTGCGGGGTGGATGAGCTCGTTCATGGTCATCGGCTGCGGTCGATCCTCAAGTGTACCCAGACTCCGGCGACGCGCCGGCGGGCGGTTTTCCTACCCTGCATGCGGCCGGCTTCCGATACGCACGCCCGGCCCACGAACGGCAGGCTGGCGACGGTTAGAACGGAATCGGCCGACATGAACAAACGACAACGACGCGGCATCGGCCTGGCGCTGGGCCTGCTCGCCGCCGGGGCCGCGCCCGCCCATGCGGAGGCGGAAACGGTCACGCTGCAGCGCGATCGGCTGCAACGCGCCGTGCAGGCGCTGGGCACCGATCTCGCCTACGCCAGAAGTGCGGCCATTCGGCGCGGAACCCAAGTGGTGCTGTGTCCGCGCGCGAGCGACGGCCGCTGCCGTCCCAACGGGCGCTGGGAACAGGGCTGGCTGGTGTTCGTGGATCGCGACGGCGACGGCCGCCCCGACGGCGCCGGCGGCCTGCTGCGCGTGTCCGCGCCCGCGCGCGCCGGGCTCACCATCCGCTCCACCGTGGGCGAACCGGTGCTGCGTTACGGCCCGGGCGGACGCGGCGCGTGGCAACGCCTGCTGATCTGCGGCGGCGAGCGTCTATTGGGCGAAATGGAGGTGAGCGCCGACGGCCGCGTGCGCAGCGCCCGGCCCAAGGTCCAGCGGCCCTGCCCCGCACCGTGATCGCCGAAGCCACGGAAACGCCGCAAAACGCGAACAGCCCTTGACCCCCACGGGACGGCCCCCTAGGATATGCGTCCCCGCCCGAATAGCTCAGCCGGTTAGAGCACTTGACTGTTAATCAGGGGGTCGTTGGTTCGAGTCCAACTTCGGGCGCCAAATACTCAAAAAGGCTCGCAGCGATGCGGGCCTTTTTGTTTGGCCGCACGTTTTGCATGTGTCGAGCATGCAGCGCCGACGCGTCTTGCACGGGCGAGCCTCATGGCGCGCACTGGCAATCGCCGGTGAAACTGCGGCAGTCCGACGGCACCATCCACTGTTCGCGATATCCGCCCTCGTCCGGCGTCAGCCGCACCACGCCACGGCGCGCGCCGATGTACCAGCGGTCCTTGTGGCCGACGATGCTGGACGGCCCCAGCTGCCACCAGTTCAGATTGGTGTGCAAGCGCCGCGCCTGCAGGGTGCGCAGGTCCAGATGGGTCACGCCGATGGCGGTGACCAGGGTCCACTCGCCCTCGCGCGCATAAGTGCCCAACGGTGCTTCCTGCAGGTCCAGCACCCGGTCGATCTGCCAGCGCCCGTTGTCGCGCGCGCGCAGCCGGTAGATCGAGCCGTCGCCCTCGATCCGGTGCGACAGGCCGGCGGCGACGAAGATGTCGCCGCGGTATTGGGCGAAGCCGATCGGGGTGATGTCCAGCAGCTTCTGCCGCGGCCCGCCGCCGGCGGGCAGCCAATCCAGCGAGCCGCCGGCCAGGCCGCGGTTGTTGCCGATCAGGCGGCCGCGCTTGCCGATGGCCCAGACCAGTTCCGGCTCGCCCTGCCCCGCTCCGGTGCGCGGCGCGAAGCGCAGCTCGCCGTGCCGCCCGACCTGGGCGCGCCATTCCTTCTGCACGCTGGAGGTGCACAGATAATCGACCCGCGACTGCGGCGGTTCGATCACGGTCCAGCTGGAAGCCGCGGTGGTCGCGGTCAGCCAGGCTAAGGCGTTGAGCATCGGCGACGGTTCCCTGTGTCCGACGGCGGCCTCCGCGAGCGCCGCCTCGTCCCGCATCTTCGCACCGAATGCAGCGTGGCGCGCGGATGCCGCTCAGGGGTCGACGACCAGCACCTCGCGCACCGGCTCCTGGCGCACGATCCCGCGCCGCAGGTAGTCGTACCACTCGCGCTCCACCTGCTCCACCGGGCCGATCAGGCGCTCGAAACCGGCCAGGCTGCCGCCCTCGCGCAGCAGCGCGCGATAGCCCTGCGCGTAGCGGCCGTTTTGGTGATGGAACAGGAAGTGGGTCAGGCTCCAGTAGCCGATGTAGTACTGGTTGAAGCGGCGGTTGAGGTCCTTTCGATCGCTGGCGATGAGCTGGCGCAGGCCGACGATGCGCTTGTTCTTTATGTCGCTTTGCAGGTCGCCGCTCAGGACCAGGTCGCCCAGCCACCAGATCGGATAGGTGTTGGCGTCGACGGTGCCGACCTGCAGCCGACCGTCCGCGTAGCGGCTGGTGCTGAAGTAACTGGCCAGGCCCTCGTCCAGCCAGCGCGCAGGCTTGAGCCCCGCGACCTCGCGGGTCAGCTGGTGCGTGGCCTCGTGCAGCATCCAGTGATACGGATTGGCGCCGTCGTCGGCATAGGCGTAGCAATTGGGCCGCAGGTAGTAGGCCTCGGCCCAGGCGCTGCTGCGGTTGTTGGCGCGGAACTCGGCGCGGCTGCCGAACAGCACCAGTTGCCGTTTGCCGCCGCCGGCGGGGGCGGCCGCGACTTCGGGGAACACCGTTAGATACGCACGATGCAGCGCTTCCACCGCCTGCAAGGTCGCCCGCGTGCGCTCGGGCGAGGCCGAGCTGGCGGCCAGGTAATGTTCGCTCTCGTAGCGTTGCCCGCGCGGGTGCGCCTGTTCCAAGGTCAGCGCGGAAGGGGCCGGCGGTTGGCTGGAGGGCCGTGGCCACGAATACATGCCCGCCGCCACGGCGACGACCGCCCCCAGACCCCAGCCGAACCGGCTCCCTGCGCGCATCGCAGCCCCCTGCCCTCGCCTGGGCCGACAGTGACGCGGGGCTGCGCACGATGCAAGCGGCGCATAAAAAAGGGCCGCGGTGTTCCGCGGCCCTGGTGTGTCGCCGAACCGATCCGGATTTACCAGCAGCGATCCGTGGTGGGCGTCTTGGCACCCGCGGCATTGAGCCCCAACGTGCCGCAGGTGTCTTGAGTCTGCACCCCCTGCGGCGTCGCGGTCAGGGTGTAGCCGGTGGCGTTCTGGTTGGCGATGGCGATGTTGTAGAACGCCGTGCCCTGGCGCGGCGACACGTTCATGCCGGCCGGAATCGCGAAGCCGGTGTAGGTGTTGTTGACCGTGCGGAAGCGCTCGGCCAGCTGCGCGATCTCGACCAGATCGGCCTTGGCCTGCCCACGCCGCGACTTGCGCACGCTGTCCTGGTAGGCCGGTACCGCAATGGCGACCAGGATGCCGACGATCGCGATGGCGATCATCAGCTCGATCAGGGTGAAACCTTTGCTGCGGTTATGACGGTTCATGTCTTAAGCATCCCTAATCGCATTAACGGGCCTGGCGCCAGGATTGGCGACCGCACATGCCCCACTTGTACAGCGGCGGACCACCGGCGGCCTGCACGATGCGCGAACACTGCGGCGTATTCAAGCGCGCATCGATCTCGGCCTGGGTCGCGCCCGAGCCCAGCGGCGCCGGCGGCGGCGGGCTCATCACGTTGACGTCGGTGATGGGACCGCTGGTATCGGCTTCCAGACGCAGGGCGCCGGAACCGGCCGACATCGGATCGCCGGTGGGCGAGCCCGGCCGCACGCTGCTCATGTAGGCACTGCCGCTGAGCGCGCTCAAACCGTACAGCCAGTTGGTACCGCCTGCCGCGCAGCCGCTTTCGGCCGCGTTGGCCGACGACGCGGTGATCGGCTCGAAGGTCGGGAAGAAGAAGGTGCCGTCCTGCACGCGCGGGCGGCCGACCATGCGTTCGCCGGTCTGCACCGGTGCCGCCGCACCCACCTTCACCGCCAGATCCATGTACCAACCGGACTTGGTCAGGAAGTTGACCGAGTTCTGGGTGACCTCGCGGATGTCGTCGTTGTTGTCGTTGCTCAGCACCTGCTGCTGCAGCGCCGTCTCGCGCGCAGCGGTAATGCGCACTCCGCGGTCGATCACGCCGTACACCGACTGCATGTCCTTGTTGTCGGCATCGCCGCCGAAGGAGTAGGCGCCGGTGCCGAACAGGATCATCACGCCGTTGGACGGGCCGGCCACCGCGTTCAGATCGCCCAGGATGGGCTGGCGCTTGCCGGCCGAGTCCTTGGCGGTGAACAGCGGCAGGTTGGCGCCGAACGAGGCGACGTTGGTGCGCAGGTCGAATTTCCAGATGTTGCCGTGCAGGTCGCCGCCGTAGACGGTGTCGGCGTAGCCGTCGCTGCCTTCGCTAAAGGTGCCGCTGTCGAACACGTAGCGGTCCAGGGCGATGATGTTGCCCAGCCCGTTGGGTTCGGTCGGCACGCCGGTGCCGGGGGTTTCGGCGACTTCGATGGTCACCACCGAACCGTCGAGCACGTCGACGATGAACAGCGAAGCCTTACCGCTGATGCTGCCGTAGCCGTTGCCGAAGATCGCCTTCCAGCGCGTGCCCGAGGCGGTGCGCACCGGCAGGATCACCGGCTTGCCCAGCACGTGGCCGATGCGCTGGCCGGTCGTGCCGGTGACCTTGTCGTTGACTTCCCACAACACGCTGCCCGAGGTGAACAGGCTGGGATCGCTCACGTCCAGGCCGAACACGCTGCGGCCGCCGGCGCCCGAGGTGCCTACCATCGCGGTGCTCCAGCCGGTGCCGGAGTACACGTCGGACACGGTGATCGGACCGTCGACGAAGTAGCGGTGCTGGAAGATCTGGTCGCCCTTGCGGTCCGGATCGTAGGGGAACAGCAGGTTGCCCATATGACCCACGGCCGTGGCCGGAATGTAGCCGAACGCTTCGCCGCCGGTGTCGCCGCGGAAGCCGTGGATCATGCCGTCGTTGGCGCCCACGTAGACCATCGGAATCCGGGTCTTCTTCTGGGTCAGATAGGCTTCGTAGTTGTACGGGTCGAACTCGGTGGCGTTGGCGCCGCGCAGGGTCATGAAGCCGTAGTTGTCCAGCGGCGAGGTCACCAGCGGCGAGGAGTTGATGATGTCGCCCAGGCGCGTGGTGCGGTCGCGCAGCTTGCCGCCGTTCTTCTTCTCGCCCGAGTCCTGGCCGGCCAGGTAGGCCACGGCCTCGGATTCGGTCACGCCCAGGGTGGTGACCGCGGCCTTGGTGCAGGTCGACAGGGTGTCGGCGCACAGGGTGGTGAACACATCGCCCAGGTTGCCGCTGGTGAACGAGCGCACGACCGGCTTGACCGCGCCGCCGCTGGTGGTGCCGAACAGCAGGTTGCGGCCGGTGCGCGGCAGCTGCGCGCTGGCCTCCCACTTGGGCGTGAAAGTGACCTGACCGGCGGCGTTGGCGCTGACGCTGGACGCGTTGAGGCGGCTGTACCAATCGGTGTTGTTGTTCTTGGACTCGTAGAACGGCACCACCGACAGCGAGTTGCTGGAGATGCGCGCGCCGCTCAGGCCGACGCTGCCCGAGGGGCTGGCGCCACCGGCCACCGAGGCCAGCACGCGGCGCATGGCGGCGGTGATGTCGGCCGGGGTCTTGGCGTTGATGTACTCGCCGCGGGTGTTGACCGTGGCGTGCCAGATGTCGTCGACGGTGGTCGGATTGTCGTTCTGCCAGCCGGGCCAGGCCGGGTTGGTCACGAACGGATCCTGGGCCACGTCCGGGTTGAAGATGGTGCCGCGGGCGCCCAGGGTGATGCCGTAGAAGTTCAGGTGCAGGCGGCGCTCGCAGTCGAGCTTCTTGCTGGGCGAGGCGTTCTTACACTCGTCCGGCACCGGCACGCGGCCGCCGTTGGCGCCCAGGGCGAAGTTGCCGTCGCTGCGCAGCGGCACCACGCCGCCGTTGGCCGTGTCCAGGTAGTACTGCGACACGATATCGGCCATGGTATCGGAGTTGCCGTCGGCGAACGGCGCGCCCATGTTGCCGTCGACGTTGCCCACGGTGACCGAGTTCTGGTTGCTGTAGCCGTCGGTGAACAGCATGACGGCGTTCTTCTGGCACACGCGCAACACCGGCGCGCCGCCCTTACCGTCGGCGACCGCGTCGGTACGTTGGAACTGGCTGGCCGCCGCACTCACCGCCTGGCGGTTCGGCGTGCTGCCACTGGCCCCCAGGGCGAAGATGCCGTTGGTGTACAGATCGTCGCGACGGGCCTGCACGCTCATGTCCTGCATGTAGACGCGTTCGGCGGCGTTGGTCAGCGGCGAGTTGTAGCTGCCATGCGAGTTGATCGGGAAGAAGCCGACGCGCATGTCCTTGATGTCGGCCAGCGAGCGGCTCATGCCGGCGACCATCGCGCGGTTGCGGTTACCGTAGTAGCTGAACCAGTTGGCGAAGTTCTGCAGCTGGTTGGTGTAGTTCGCCGTGGTGTCGAAGTTGCCCGAGGCGATGGTGTACTTCCACAGGTTGCAGCCGGTGCCGCATCCGTTGGTGATGACCGGGCGCGAGGTCGCGTCGGTCTTGTACCCCACCGGCTGCTGCGCCGCCGGCGTGGTCGTCTTCATATAGAAGGTCGCCGGGTAGTACTGCATGTAGACGTTGGTGGTGCCGCCGGTCCAGGTCGTGCCGCCAGTGGGCGCGGTGAACGCGTTGCCGTTGCTGACGATCTGGTAGTTGGTGCCGGCCGGCAGGAACATGCCGGTGCGCAGCGTGAACACTTCGGCCGTGGTGTAACGGTTGGCGGCCAGGTTGACGGTGCCGGTGTTGCGCGGATCGATCTTGGTGGCGCTGGTCGACGCGTTGCCGTTCGGATTGCCGGCGCTGTAGTCGTACGGCACCTTGGTCGGCGGCATCGACGAGGTCAGCCAGGCGTCGTACTTGACGTTGGGGTTGTAGAACGAGGGGTTGAAGTCGGGCGAACGCGCCGCGCCCAGCTGGTCCAGCGGCGGCAGGCCCAGGAAGCCGGTGCCCGCGCGCGGGCCGGGCAGCAGATAGAAGTGGTCGCAGCTGCCGTCGGTACGCGGCTTACCGGCGTTGCCACCGGTGGTGTAGAACAGGCCGTAGGGCTCGCTGGAACTGTCGCGGCCGAAGCAGACCTCGCCGTCCTGACCGGGGAACATGGTCTGGAAGGTCATCGAACCCGAGTCGTCCACCGCCATCATGAAGGCCGGCGGCACGCCGTCGCCGCCCAGGTTCAGCGGCGCCTGGGCCAAAGTACCGGCGCCCTGCGTGGTGGTGTTGGCGACCAGCTGCGGCGCGCGGATGCCGAGCACCGCCAGGCTGGTGGCGGCGACGATGAGAAGAATGCGATTGGTATTCATGACCGGGCCGCTCAGGGCTGGATGAAGATGGAGTCGACCACGGCGTCCGAAGTCGGATCGGCCGGGCGGTCTTCGCGGTAGGCGGTGATGCGGAAACGGGCGAACACGTCCTCGCTTTCCGGACGCTTGCCCAGGCTCAGGTCGCCGCCGGGAATGCAGCGCTTGATGTTGCGCACACGCACCGGCTCCTCCGCCGGGCTGGGCGGTTTGATCGCCGCATCCACGCCGAATTGCTCCGGCGAGAAGCCGCCGCAGTTTTCCTCTAGCGGAATGGACGGTCCGGCCGTCAGCTCGGCCTCGCGCGAGGCGGCCTCGGCGCGCTGGAACGCCAGGTTGGTGGCCAGGTAGTTGGCCGACATGCGCTCTTGCATGGTGGCCACCTGCATGCCCGTCACGCCCAGCAGAGCCAGGATGATCAGGAAGATCAGCGCGACGTACAGCGCCGCACCCTGTTGCTTACGCGGACCGTGGAATCCGGAACGGCTCATGGGCCTGTCTCCTCAGTTCTCGAACAGGCGGTTGCGCTGGGCAACGGTGGTTTCGTACACCGAACGGTAGAAGCCGTCGTCTTGCGGGGTCACCTGGGTGCCCAGCACCGACATGCGCTGCGTGGCCGGATCCATTTGCGCCGACACCGCGCCTTCGGAGCTGCGCATCACCAGGCCCACCTGGACCGTGCCGATGCGGCGCCACAAATTGGCGTTGTTGCCGGCCGGATTGACCACGCCGCCGCCGACCTGGTTGGCGGTCCAGCTGGTGGTGACGTAGCCGCTGGGCGGCGCGTTGGCCGCGACCACGCGGTCCTGGCCGTACAGCAGCTGCAGCGACTCCACGCCCTCGACCAGTTCCTCGCGCTCGGCCTGCAAACCGCCGCCCGCGCCGCGCACGTAGCGCACGCGATACAGCGACGGGCCGGCCACGCCGGTGTTGCCGGTGCCGGCGCCCACGCCGACGAAGTACACGATCACCTCGGCGCGGTACAACGTCGCCTTGCCGGTGTCGTAGGGCTCGCGGTCGCCCATGAAGTTGGACTTGTTCAGCGGGTCGCTGGACGAGCCGACCGTGACCACGCCGGCGCCGTTGACCGTGCCGGCGAACACGCTGGCGCTGCGGCAGTTGGCGAGCCCGAACAGGCCCGAGCCGCCGGTCGTCACCGCGGGCACGGTCGGCGTGATGGTGCTGGTGGGGTCGCCCGGGGCGAACCCGGTCATGCCGGAGGAAACCGGCGCGAAATAGCGCAGCACCACGATGTCGCTGCCCGCCACCGGCTGCAGCGCGCCCAGGTCGGCCGGCAGCGACGGGCTCCACTGGTTGACGTTGCCCACCACCGGCGCGCCGGTGGCCAGATTGACGGCGTCGCCCGGCGCGGTATTGACCGCTTCGAAGCCCTGCATGCCCACATCGAAGCGCAGCAGGTAGGGCGCGGCCGAGAAATTCGAGGCGATGCGATCGGCCTGGGTCAGGAACAGCAGGTTCAGGCCTTCCTCGGCCGGAATCGCCGACTGCATCAGCGCGGTGTCGTTGATGCAGCCCAGGTGGCCGGCCATGCGCAGGTCGCGCTCCAGCGAGTCCATGGCGAAGCGCGCATTTTCCTGCGCGCGGCCTATGCCTTCGGCCAGGCGGTAGGCCGAGCGCGAGGCGGACATCACCTGCACCAGGCCCAGCATCAGCAGCATGCCGATCGCCAGCGCGACCATCAGCTCGACCAGCGACAGACCCTGCTGGGAGCGGTAAGTAGGAGTCGGTAGGCGCGTCATAGCCGTGTGGTCACCACGTAGGTGGATTGGGCCTGGCCCAGCGCGGCCTGGCTGAGGTCGTCGTTCCAGCGCACGGTCACGGTGACCTGGTCGCCGTTGAAGGTGACCTGGCCCTGCCCGCCCGGCAGGCTGGAGCTCACTTCGCAGCGCCACACGTTCATGTTGGCGTTGAAGTCGACGGCGGCGCCGCGGCCGCAACCGGCCACCGCCGGCGCGGCCGGGAAGCTGTTGAAGGTCAGCGCCGCGTACTGGCGCGACACCACCCGGTTGCTGCGCATCATGTCGATGACCTGATGCGAGAGGTTGGCCGCTGCGGTGCGGTGGTTGGCGCTCTGGGTGTAGCGGATGTTGAGCGTCTGCAGGAAGGCTAAGCCGAGCAGGCCGAAGGCCAGCACCAGCAGCGCGACCAATACTTCGATCAGGGAGAAGCCGCCGGCGGCGCGGCGCAGCGGCCGCCAGCTACGGGGAAGGGGCCGGCTCATGTGCAATTGGCCTTCTGGATCCGCACCTGACCAGCGCGGGTGATGGTGAGGGTGCGTTGCTTATCGACCGCACCGGTCTGGCAGCCCACCGCCTTGGCGTTCAGCACCACATTGGCGGCCGGAGCGGCCATGCGACCGCGGCGGTCGAACACGATCGCCGGGACCGGCAGCGCAGAACCGAAGGTCAGCTGCTCCGGGTTGCCCTGGAAGTAGCGGATCGCAGGCTCATTGGCGTCCTTGACGTTGTTCATGTCGCGGTCGTTCCAGACCAGCCAGCCCGCGCTCCAGTCGTTGCCGCAGATGGCGCCGTCGGCGCTGGGGCACAGGCCGCCCGCCAGGTTGCTGCGGGTGGCCTCGCTGCGCGCCAGGTTGACCCCGGCGATCATCGAATTGGACGCCGCGGCCAGGCGATTGGATTCCAGCATCGCCGTGAACGACGGCCAGGCCAGGCCCAGCAGCACGCCCAGGATGGCGATCGCGATCATCAACTCCATCAGGGTGAAGCCCCGAATGGCACTTATTCTGGACATGCTCTCTCCCCAGCATTCACGCGATGGATGCTAAAGGAGTGCCGTTGAGCTGCAAGACTTGACCGGACGGGCGGTCAAGCGGTGGGGATAGGCGTGCCAGAACGCGACATTTTGTGACGCAGAACGCTCACGAAACCCGACACTGGTACGTGCTGATTCCAAGCATGCGATGCACTTGCGCGGAATCGTTAAATTCTCGCTTTGGCACGCTTTTCGCCGGGAGGGCTTGCACCTCGCACACGCAGCCTACGCATGCCGCGCACCCTACTCCGTCATTCCGGCGCAAGCCGGAACCCATTTTGATTTGCCGGCCTAGGCCGTCGTAAGCACGCACCAAAGTCGAATTGGCTTCCGGCTTGCGCCGGAATGACGGATGGAACGCAAAAACGACGCGGCCCGCGACGAAGCGCGGGCCGGTCGTAGCGGGGCGGCAGGCGCCACCTTATCGAAGCGAACTCGAACTCGAACTCGAACTCGAACTCAGGTCACCACGCGATAACAGGGCTTGTACTCGCCCGCGATCTTCATGCGCCGCTGCTCCACGAACGCGCGCAGCAGCGCGTCCAGCGACTGCATCATGTCGGCATCGCCGTGGATCTCGAACGGGCCGAATTCCTCGATCCGGCGCATGCCGTCCTCCTTGACGTTGCCGGCGACGATGCCCGAGAACGCGCGGCGCAGGTCCGCGGCCAGCTCGTGCGGCTTGCGGCCGTGGTGCAGGTCCAGCGCGGCCATGGCCTCGTGGGTCGGCGCGAACGGGCGCTGGAACTCGACCGGAATGTCGATCGACCAGTTGAAGTAGAACGAGTCCTTCTGCGCGATGCGGTGCTCGCGCACCTTGCGGATGCCCGCGGTCATGCGCTTGGCCACCGTCTCCGGGTCGCCGACCACGATCTCGTAGCGCGAGGTCGCCGCCTCGCCCAGGGTCAGGCGCAAGAAGCGGTCGATCTGCTCGAAGTAAGGCGCCGACGCGGTCGGGCCGGTCAGGATCAGCGGGAACGGCAGGTGCGCGTTTTCCTCGCGCAGCAGGATGCCCAGCAGGTACAGGATTTCCTCGGCCGTACCCACGCCGCCGGGGAATACGATGATGCCGTGACCCAGGCGGACGAAGGCCTCCAGGCGCTTCTCGATGTCCGGCATGATCACCAGGTGATTCACGATCGGGTTCGGCGACTCGGCCGCGATGATGCCCGGCTCGGTGATGCCGATGTAACGCATGCGGCGCTTGCGCTGCTTGGCGTGGGCGATGGTCGCGCCCTTCATCGGCCCTTTCATCGCGCCCGGGCCGCAGCCGGTGCAGATGTCCAGACCGCGCAGGCCCAACTCGTAACCCACCTGCTTGGTGTAGATGTACTCGTCGCGCGAGATCGAATGGCCGCCCCAGCACACCACCAGGTTCGGGTCGGCCGGGTGCAGGATGCGCGCATTGCGCAGCAGGCCGAACACCGCATCGGTGATGCCGTCGCTGCTGACCAGGTCGCGGCCGCCGTCGGCGCCCAGCTCGATCGCCGTGTAAGCCAGGTCGCGAACCACCGCGAACAGCAGCTCGGCCACGCCGCGGATGATCTCGCCGTCGACGAAGGCCATGGCCGGCGCGTGGCTCAGGTCGATGCGCACGCCACGGTCCTGCTGATGGACCTGGATGTCGAAATCGGGGTACAGCTCGCGCGCCGCGCGCGGGTCGTCGGAGGCGCTGCCGCTGGTGAGCACCGCCAGGGCGCAGCGGCGCAGCAGATCGTGCATGCCGGTGGACGCGTCGCGCAGGCGCGCGACCTCGTCGCGGGACAGGACGTCCAGCCCGCCCTTGGGATAGATGCGTGCGTTCACCGTCGGCAGGGCGGTGGTGATGGTTGCGGTCATGCTTGCCTTCTTTTGGGTGTTCATCGTCGATTTTGGACAGTGACTCTAGCGCAGGGGTCCCCCAAAAAGAAAACGGCCGGGTTTCCCCGGCCGTTTCCTGGTGTCGCAAGGCAGGCGCCGCTTAGAACTTGTAGCGGAAGCTGACCTGAGCGGCCCAGCGCGAGATGCCCTTATCGTCGTAGATGTTCAGGGCGTCCGGACCGTTGTAGCGGTACACGTACTTGCCGGCGTTGCCGACGCAGGTACCGGTCAGCGGAGCGCCGCCGGCGCCGCAGATGCCGCCGTACTCGACGATGCCGCGGTAGCCCGGGAAGCCCATTTCCTCGACGCTGCCCCACTTCTTGTTGAGCAGGTTGCCGACGTTGAGGATGTCCAGGGCGATTTCGGCCTTGTGGCCTTCCATGAAGCCCGGGATCTCCTGCGAGATGCGCATGTCGAACTGGTTGACCCAGCGGCCGTGCGCGGCGTTGCGCTCGGCGACCTGCCCCAGGTGACTCTTCAGGTAGTCGTTCGAGTTCACGAACGCCCAGAAGCCGGCGGCCTCGGCGGCGCTGCCGAACACCACGTCGGTCAGGTCCTTCGGGATGTACAGCAGGTCGTTGGCGCGGCCGTCGCCGTTGGCGTCGTTGTCGAAGGTGTAGCTGTACGGACGGCCCGAACGGCCTTCGTAGAACATCGACACGCTGGTGTTGTAGTCGCCGAAGAAGGCGTGCTTCCAGCTGACCGCCGCGGTGAAGCGGTTCTTGATCTCGTAGCTGGAGGTGGCCGACACCTCTTCGTTGGACTGGAACACCGCCACGTTGCCCAGCTGCGAGCCCGAGGTGGAACTGGTCAGCGGGCTGACTTCGTTGGCGTTGGTGTAGGTGTATGCCAGCAACCAGGACCAGTCGCTCTCGTTGAACGGCTTGTTCAACGACAGGGTCAGCTGCTGGCTTTCGCCCTTGCTGGTCGAACGGGCGATGATCGCGTCGTTGAAGGTGCGGTTGCGGTTGAAGCGCGCGTCGGTGCCGGTGCCCACGCCCAGCTGGTTCCAGCTGTTCGGACGCAGGCCGTTGTTGGCGCCGGTGTTGTTCCAGTAGATCTTGCGGCCGTCCTGACCGATAGCGGTCGGGTTGCCCAGGTTCAGCTGCTGGTAGTAGATACCTTCCTTAACCGAGGTCAGCACGACTTCGGCCGAACCCACCACGCCCCACCACGGCAGCTCGGTTTCGAACGCCAGGTTGGCCTTCCACACCGAGGGCTGGCCCAGGTCCGGATCGATGAAGTCGACCGATTGGGTGCCGCCGGTGCCCGGGGTGAACTGGTTCAGCTGGTCGGCCGGATCCGGATCGAAACGGGTGATGCCGGTCGAGAAGAAGTAGTCGGTGTACGACACGCCGTTGTTGGCGTACGGGTTGGCCAGCCACACGGTCGCGGCCGAGCCCTGGAACAGGCCGATGCCGCCGCGCAGCTGGGTCGGGCGCTCGCTGTCGAAGGTGTAGTTGAAGCCGAAGCGCGGCGACAGCAGGCCGTTGCCGTCGATGGTGTTGTCGTTGCGCACGCCGAACGCGGTCGAGGCGGCGGCGTTGTAGGCCGGCTTCTGATCCACCATCGGCTCGTCGTAGCGCACGCCGAAGGTCAGGGTCAGGTTGTTGTTGACCGCCCAGGTGTCCTGCACGAACAGGCCCAGGTTCTTGAGCTTGAACTCGGCGGCCATGTTGTTGATGTCGCCGCCGCGCGGGTAGAACAGCTGGTAACGGCTGGAGATGCCGCTTTCGAACGACTTGGCGCAGCCAGCGCCCAGCGGACCGCTGGCGGTGTTGATGCAGTCGAAGGTGTACACGCCGTTCACGCGACGGCCGAAGAGGTTGTAGATCTCGTTCTCTTCGTAGTCGGCGCCGAACTTGATGGTGTGATCGCCCAGGAACCAGTTACCGGCGAAGAACGCGTTCTTCGTGGTGGTTTCCAGGATGTTGGCGTGGGTGTTCTCTTCGGTGCCCAGGTTCAGGGTGGCCGAACCGATGCGGATCGCGATCGCCGGCAGATCGGCCAGCGGGTTGCGCACGGCCGAGTAGTCGCGGTACGAGACCTTGGCTTCGGTGGAGAAGTTGTCGGTCCAGTCGCTGAACAGCTGCGCGGTGTACGACTCCAGCTCGAAGTCGCGCACGTAGTGGTAGGTGTTCAGGGCGAGCGTGGTGTTGCCGAAACCCTGCAGGTTGGCGGTGTTCTGCTCGGACTTGCTGTAGCGGAAGCTGGCGCGGTGGGCGTCGTTGATGTTCCAGTCGATCTTGATGCCGTATTCCTCGGCTTCCGAGTTCAGCGCCGGCTTGGCCAGCGTGCCCGGATTGAAGCCCTTGAGGCCGGCGAGGCGGATGACCTCATCGATCTGCGCCTGGGTGATGTTGACGATGTTGCTCTCGCCCGAGCCGATCGGACCGAAACCAGCGTTGCCGGTGAACAGGCCCTTGCCCTTGTAGTTCTCGTAGTTGGCGAAGAAGAACAGCTTGTCCTTGATCAGCGGGCCGCCGAAGGTCGCGCCGTAGGTGGTCTCGTTGTCGAACAGCTTGGGACGCACGTTGTTGCGGTTCTTGCCCGACCAGTCGCCGTCGCGGTAGATGCCGTACAGCGAGCCGTGGAACTCGTTGGTGCCCGACTTGGTCACGGCGTTGATCACGCCGCCGGTGCCGCCGGAGATGGTGACGTCGTAGTTGGCCACGTCCACCGCCACTTCGTCGATGGTGTCCATCGAGAACGGCTGGCGCGGGGTCGGCAGGCTGTTGGATTCCAGGCCGAAGGAGTCGGCGGTGCTGATGCCGTCGACGCGGACCACGTTGTAGCGCGGGTTCTGGCCGCCGACCGAGATTTCGTTACGCGACTTGTCGGTCTGGGTCACGCGCGGGTCGAGGCGCACGTAGTCCTGCAGGTTGCGGTTGATCGACGGGAACGCTTCCAGCTGCTGGCGGGTCACGTTCGAGCCGGCGCCCATCTTGGTGGCGCTGAACACTTCCGAGCCGCCGTAGGACACCGCGGTCACCGACTCCAGGGTGGTGACGTCGTTGTTCAGCGACACGTCGACGTTGTTGACCTTGTCCAGGTTCAGGAACACGCCTTCTTGCGAACCGGTGCCGGAACCTTCCTTGGTGGTGGTGATCACGTACGGACCACCCACGCGCAGGCCGCGGGCGTTGTAGCGGCCGTCGGCGTCGGTCGTGGCGCGGCTGACGGTGCCCGACTCGGTGTGGGTGATGACGACTTCAGCGCCAGCGACGGGCTGACCATCGGCGCCGACCACGCGGCCGGCGACACCGGCGGACGTGCTCTGCGCGAAAACGGGCGCGGTGGCGAGAACGGCAAGCAGACCAAGCGTGAGCTTGGACAACCGGACGCTATTCGGATGGGTCATTACGATGGCCTCAGTGCGTGGAATGCGTGTGGAATTCTTGGCGAGTGGCAACAGGCGCGTGGCGCGCCATACGTTGCAGACTGGTATTCGTTCCGCCCCTGACCCGGGTGCAGCGCGTGCGGCCCCGCCGGGTTAACAGCAGTTTAACAGGCTAGAGGGGCTGTGTGACAGAGACGTGACCAACGTCAAACCTTGTCACAGCGTGATCTTTGCCCGATTTGGCCGCTCACGAACCTGAACAACCGAGCCGGGTCCGGCCCGGCTCAGGGGGGCGAGATCTGCAGGTAGGTGCCCAGGCCGTCGAGGAACATCTGCACCGAAATGGCCACCAAAAGCATGCCCATAAGGCGCTCAACGGCGGTCAAGGCGCGCCGGCCCAGCAGCTTGTAGAGGAAGGTGGCCGAGAACAGGATCGCGGCGGTGGCGCCCCAGGCGATCAGCAGGGCCAGGCTCCAGTCGCCCAGCCGGGTGGGCTCGTTGCTGCCCATCAGCATGACCGCGGCCATGCCCGAGGGGCCGGCCACCAGCGGGATGGCCATGGGCACGATGAAGGGCTCGCCGTCGGGCAGCTCGCCCATCAGTCCCTCCGGCGGCGGGAAGATCATGCGGATGCCGATCAGGAACAGCACGATGCCGCCGGCGATGGACACCGACTCCTGGCGCAGGTGCATCAGTTCCAGGGCGTACTTGCCGCCCCACAGGAACACCATCAGCACGCCCAGGGCGATCAGCAATTCGCGCGCCAGGACGATGCGCTGGCGCTTGGGTGGCAGCCCGCGCAGCAGGCTCAGGAACACCGGGACGTTGCCCAGCGGGTCCAGGATCAGAAACAGCAGCAGCGCGGCCGAGGCGATGGTCACGCCTTGAGGCTCCCAGCTTGCACGCTCCAGACCTGGCCGCGGTGGGCGGCGCCGGCCGGCGACAGCAGGGTCACGCAGGCATCGGCATAAGCGCCGGGATCGCGCGCGGCGCGGTCGTTCTCTTCCACGTAGGCTTTGCCGCGCAGCGCGGTGCGCATGGGCCCGGGCTGCAGGCCGGACACCCGCACCGGCGAGTTCGCGCCCAGCTCGGCGTGGAGCATGCCCACCAGCGCGGCCAGCGCGGGCTGGACCAGACCGTAGCCGCCCCAGAACGCGGCGCCGACCCGCGCCGGGTCGTCGACGGCGAACACCAGCGCGGCGTCGGGCGCCTGCGCCAGCAGCGGCAGGCAGGCCTGCGACAGCCACCAGCGCGCGGTGAGGTTGACGTGCACGGCGCGCGCGAACGCGGCCGGGTCGGTCTGCGACAGCGGGGTCAGGCCGGCGAAGTCGGCGGCGCAATGCAGCACGCCGTCCAGGCGGCCGAATTCGTCGCCGATGCGCTGGGCCAAGTCGGCGTAGTCGTCGGGCGAGGCGCCTTCCAGGTCCAGCGGGTACAGCGCCGGTTCCGGGCCTTCTTTGGCCACGGCGTCGTACAGGCGGTTCAACTTGGCCGGCTTGCGGCCCAGCAGCACGGCGGTGGCGCCGGCACGCGCGCAGGCCAGGGCCGCGGCGCTGCCCAGCCCGCCCTGCGCGCCGGCCACCAGCACCACCCGCCCGGCCAGCGCGGCCGCGGCGGCGGGCGTGTCCATGCCGACCGCTGCGCTCACTGGCGCTGGGTCTCGCTGATCATGCGCGCCAGCTCGCCGGACTCGTACAGCTCCAGGGTGATGTCGCAGCCGCCGATCAGCTCGCCGTGGATGAACAACTGCGGGAAGGTCGGCCAGTTCGAATAACGCGGCAGGTTGGCGCGGATCTCCGGATCCTCGAGCACGTTGACCGTGTGCAGCGTGGTCGCGCCGGCGGCCTTGAGCGCCTGCACCGCGCGGCTCGAAAAGCCGCACATCGGGAACTGCGCGGTCCCCTTCATGAAAAGAACGATCGGATGGCCTTCGACTTCGGCCTGGATCCGCTCCATAACGGGCATGACGGCAACTCCTGCAATGCTCTGTTGCGCCGTATACGTCCGGCCGACAGGGCGTGGGGATAGAATGCGCATTGTAAGCCTACGCGGCACCGCGGACGCGACCCGTAGCGGTCCGGGCCCCGGCCGCCGCCCCCGTAGCCAGCCCCCAGAATCCAGCAAGGAGCCCGCCAATGGCCATCGAACTGCCCCCCCTGCCCTACGACCGCACCGCGCTCGAGCCGCACATCTCCGGCGAGACCATCGACTTCCACTACGGCAAGCACCACAAGACCTACGTGGACAACCTCAACAAGATGATCGAGGGCACCGAGTTCGCGGAGCTGTCGCTGGAAGAGATCGTGCGCAAGTCGCAGGGCGGCATGTTCAACAACGCCGCGCAGATCTGGAACCACACCTTCTACTGGAACTGCCTGTCTCCGAAGGGCGGCGGCGAGCCCACCGGCAAGCTGGCCGAGGCCATCAACAAGGCCTTCGGCGACTTCGCCAAGTTCAAGGACGAGTTCACCAAGGTCACCGTGGGCACCTTCGGTTCGGGCTGGGGCTGGCTGGTGCAGCGCCCGGACGGCTCGCTGGCCCTGGTCAGCACCTCCAACGCCGCCACCCCGCTGACCGGCGAGGACACCGCGCTGCTGACCTGCGACGTGTGGGAACACGCCTACTACATCGACTACCGCAACGCGCGACCGAAGTACGTAGAGTCGTTCTGGAACCTGGTCAACTGGGACTTCGTGGCTTCGAACCTGAAGTAAGCCGAGCGTCCAGGCGACACCCAAACGGCCGGGGCGACCCGGCCGTTTTGCTTTTATGGCCGGCCCGACGGCATTTGCGCGGCGGCCGGCGCGAGCGCAAGCTCGGGCCGCCGCGGCGTCGCGGCCTGATGGACCTTATCGATGGCCTCGACGATCGCCACCACCGCTCCCTATTGGGTGCCCGCCTTGTCGGTGCTGCTGGTCTACCGGCGCATCCGCCGCAATTTCGGCGTGCAGCGCTGGCGGCCGGTGCGCGCGGGAATCCGGCTGGGGATCCTGGCCCTGGTCGCGGTCGCGCTAGGCGCGCTGGCGTTCGTGCAGCCGCAAGTGGGCATGGGGCTGGGCCTGGGCGCCGTGATCGGCGCGGCGTTGGGCGTGCTCGGGCTCAAGCACACCCACGTGGCCTGGCGCGACGGCCTGCGCACCTATACGCCCAACCCCTGGATCGGCGGCGCGCTGACCGCGCTGCTGATCGGCCGCCTGGCCTGGCGCTGGACCCATGAAGGCGTGAGCGCCGCGCAATCGCCCAGCGCGCTGACCCTGGGCATGGCCGCGGTGCTGATCGCCTATTCGCTGGTCTACGTGATCGGCCTGATGCTGCAGATGCGCAAGCTGGCGCTGCAGGCTCCGGCCGACACCCAAAACCCGCCCGAACCGTAGCCGTTACTCCGTCATTCCGGCGGAAGCCGGAACCCATTTTGACTTTGCATTTCGAAACGGCGGTGGTGTACGGAGCAAACTCAGAAGCAAAATGGGTTCCGGCTTCCGCCGGAATGACGGTGTTGGTGTGCGCAACAGAACCGCGTGCGCCAGCTCAGTCGCAGCTGAGCCCGAACCGGAGTTTGAACGCCTCCGCCTGCTCCGGCGATTCCCGCGCGATCAAGGCGCAAGCGGTGAAGTTGCCGTGGGTGGCCTGGCGCTCGCTGTCGCGATAGGTCCAGTCGACGATCTCCTCGCGCGCGAACGCGTAGCGCTCGCCCATGTGCACGCGATGGACGATGCGCGGCTTGTTGTCGATCACCGCCGAGTAACCCTCGCCCTCGACCTGCAGGTCGCCCATCCAGAAGAACTCGGTGCGCTCGCCCTCCTTCACCCCGACCTTGACCGAGAAGCCGGTCAGGTGCGCAGGCGGTTCGCGCTGCAGCGCCAGGAATTCGTCCAGGCCGGCGCGCGCCTTGGCGTAGGCGGCCTGCATCTTCGGATCTTCGGCGCGGGTCAGCGCCACCTCGTCGCGCTGCGCGCGTTCGACCAACGTCTGCGCGTCCGCTGCGCCGAACGCGCACGCCAGCGCCATCGCGATTACGGTCTTGTGCATCCCTGCCCCCAGGTCGATGGCGCATGCGTCGTGCACGCGCCCGGTAGCGCCCAGATTAGCAGCCGCCGGTCACCCCAGGCGTTCGATCACCGGCGCCACCTGGGCGTCGCGGCCCAATGCCTGCCCGACCCGCGCGAGCGCCGCGGCCAGCTCGTTCGCGCTGCCCGCGCGCAGGGTCGCGTGCCCGACCTTGCGGCCGGCGCGCGGGGACTTGCCGTAGTCGTGCCAATGGCCGCCGGCCTCGGCCAACACCGGTGCGGCGCCCGGCATCTGCCCGATCCAGTTGAGCATGCAGGCCGTGCCGAGCATGCGCGTGTCGCCCAGCGGCAGGCCCAGCACCGCGCGCAGGTGGTTCTGGAACTGCGAGGTCTCGCTGCCTTCGATGGTCCAGTGGCCGGAGTTATGCACGCGCGGCGCCAGCTCGTTGGCCAGCAGTTCGCCGTCGCGGCAGAACAGCTCCAGCGCGAACACGCCGACGTAGTCCAGCGCTTCGGCCAGCTTGCGCGCGTAGGCGTGGGCGGTGTCGGCCAGCGCCGCGTCGGTCTGCGCCGGCGCCAGGCTGGCCGAGAGCACGCCGTCCACATGCCAGTTCTCGGTCAGCGGCCAGGCGCGGAACTCGCCGTCGCGGCCGCGCACCGCCACCACCGACAACTCGCGTTCGAAACGCACGAAGCCTTCCAGGATCAAGCCCACCGTGGCCGCCTGCGCGCCCAGCGCGGCCCAGGCCGCATCGGCGTCGGCCGCGCTCTTGAGGCGGAACTGGCCCTTGCCGTCGTAGCCCAGGCGGCGGGTCTTGAGGATGCAGGGCGTGCCGATCGCAGCGATGGCCGCGTCCAGCGCTTCGCGCGTGGGCACGTCGGCGAACTGCGGCACCGGAATGCCGAGCTCGCGGAACAGGGTCTTCTCGGCCAGGCGGTCCTGGGCCACGGCCAGCGCGCGCGGGCTGGGGAACACCGGCACGCGCTGCGCCAGCCATTGCGCCGACTCGGCCGGCACGTTCTCGAAATCGAAGGTGGCCACGTCCACCTTGGACGCGAACTCGGCCAGCGCGGCCTGGTCGGTGTAGTCGCCCACCACCATCGGCGCGAACTGCCCCGCGCAGGCGTCGCCCGCGGTGTCCAGCACCAGGAAGCGCAGGCCCAGCGGCGCGCCCGACAGCGCCAGCATGCGGGCCAGCTGCCCGCCTCCGAGGATGCCGACGGTGGTCACTGCGCCGATCCCGAAACCGGCAGGCGCGGATCGTCGTTGGCCAGCACGTCGTCGGTCTGGCGCGTGCGGAACGCGGCCAGGGCCTGGCCGATGGCGGCGTGTTCCGGCGCCAGCAGCGCGGCGGCGAACAGTGCGGCATTGGCGGCACCGGCGTTGCCGATGGCGAAGGTGGCCACCGGAATGCCGGCCGGCATCTGCACGATCGACAGCAGCGAGTCCATGCCGTTGAGCGCCTTGGACTGCACCGGCACGCCCAGCACCGGCACCGCGGTCTTGGACGCCAGCATGCCCGGCAGGTGCGCGGCGCCGCCGGCGCCGGCGATGATCGCGCGCAGGCCGCGCTGCGCGGCGCTGGCGGCGTAATCGAACAGCACGTCCGGGGTGCGATGCGCCGAGACCACGCGTACCTCGTGCGGCACGCCCAACGATTCCAGCCGCGCGGCCGCGTGCTGCATGGTCTCCCAGTCGGAGCGCGAGCCCATCACGATGCCGACCAGGGGGGCGGCGGGCGGGGTGGAACCGGGCGTTGCAGAACCGGACTGGGGAATACCGGGCTGAGCAGGAGCGGACATTGGTCGAGCCTTGGCGCAAAGACGTATTCTAACGCCCTGTCCCGTCGTATCGGCATCGCACCGTATGGATCGCAAACTGTTGGACCTGCTCGTCTGCCCCGTCACCCGCCAGCCGCTGCTGCCGCTGGACAGCCGCGGCCTGCAGGCGCTGAACGCCGCCATCGCGGCCGGCGGCGTGGTCCGCGGCGACGGCGAAGCGCAGGCCCAGGCCCTGCGCGAGGCGCTGGTCACCCGCGACCGCAAGACCGTCTACCGCATCGACGACGGCATCCCGGTGCTGCTGGCCGAAGAGGCCATCGCCACCGCCCAGCTCGACGGCTTCCCCGCCGCATGAGCGCGCCGGTCGCGCCGCCGCCGGCCGAGCAGGTCCAGGCCGACGTGGCCCGAGCCCTGGCCGAGGACCTGGGCAGCGGCGACGTTACCGCCTCGCTGCTGCCCGACACCGCCGACAGCGCCTACCTGCTGTGCAAGGAGCCGGCGGTGGTCTGCGGCCGGCCCTGGTTCGACGCCTGCCACCGCGCTCTGGACCCCGACGTGCGCATCGATTGGCGCGTGGCCGAAGGCGACCAGGTCGCCGCCGGCACCGTGCTGGCCACGCTGCAGGGCCGTTCGCGCGCCCTGGTCAGCGCCGAGCGCGCCTCGCTGAACTTCATGCAGACCCTGTCGGGCACCGCCACGGTCACTGCGGCCTACGTCGAGGCGGTGCGCGGCACCCGCACCCAGATCCTGGACACGCGCAAGACCCTGCCCGGCCTGCGCCTGGCGCAGAAGTACGCGGTGCGCGTGGGCGGCGGCGTCAATCACCGCATCGGCCTGTACGACACGGTGATGCTGAAGGAGAACCACGTGCGCGCCGCCGGCTCGCTGACTGCGGCCATCCGCGCCGCGCGCGAACGCTACCCGGCGTTGCCGCTGATCGTGGAAGTGGAAACCCTGGCGCAGTTGCGCGAGGCCCTGGGCGAAGGCTGCGACCGCATCCTGATCGACGACTTCGACGCGGCGACCCGGCGCGAGGCGGTGGCCATCGCCGCCGGCGCGCCCTACGGCGGCAGGATTCCGCTGGAAGTCTCCGGCGGCGTCGACCTGGCCGGCTTGCGCGCTATCGCCGAGGATGGGGTGGATTGCATCTCCATCGGCGGACTGACCAAGCACGTGCGGGCGATCGATCTGTCGCTGAAGCTGGGGCCGCCGCCGGCTTGAGGCGTTGCCGGCGCGGCGCCGGTCGCGCTTGGATAGAGTGGCGACGCGACGCTGCGAGCCCGCTTGCCCTCACCCCAACCCCTCTCCCGCAAGCGGGAGAGGGGCTAAGCAACAGCGGCGGCGTCGGAGGTGTTCCCTCTCCCGCTTGCGGGAGAGGGCTAGGGTGAGGGGATGAGCGCAGCGAATGCTCTTGATCCCCGCTCGGGTACCGAACTAGCCACGCCTATAGAAGACCCAGAGGGCGGCGCACAGGATGTGCGCCGTTTTTCGCTGGCACAGGGATGTGCCATCGAAAAATCCCGGCGCGCGCATCGATCTCGCAGGGGAGCTTTGGCGAAGCATTTTTCTTTGGTTACTTTCTTTTGAGGCTTATCAAAAGAAAGTGACCCGGCCGCTTGCGGACGGAAGCTGTTGCTGTTGCTTATGGAGCTAAAAGCAAATCCCTTCAATCCCCCTTTGTCAAAGGGGGAAGACAAGCAAAGGCGGAAGCAGAGGGAACGAGGGTTGCGACGTGGTTGCGGGGGCGCGGTCGCGGCTTACGCCGCTCCTACCCCAGAGCAGAAGCGTAGCTACCACCCGGGTTGGCATGACTGCGCTTGCGACCCGGGGCGCCGTTCCCGGCGCTCAGCGCAACAACACGAACGCCGCCAGCCCCGCCAGCACCACGCCCGCCAACACCAGCCAATGCCAAGCCGGTCGCGAGGGCTTCACTGGCACGCTGGCCGCTGCAGGCGCCGCCGCGCCCTCGCCCATCGGCGCATCTTGCAAGGAGCCCGTCAGCCGGAACCGCAACTGATCGAAGCCGATCTCGTCGCCGACCTGGGCGATCGCGCGCAGCACGCGGCGGCCGTTGACGGTGGTGCCGTTGGTCGAGCCCAGGTCCTCGATCTGCAGGCCGTCGTGGGTCGGAATCAGACGCGCGTGGTGGCGCGACAGGCCGGGCTGGTCGATCGGCAGGCCGCAGTCCGGCGCGCGCCCTACCACCGCCGCCGCCAGCAGCGGGAAGCTGCGGCCGAACAGGTCGCCGGATACGCCGCGCAGCACGTAGCGCGGCAGCACCGGGCGCACCGCGGTCACCCCGGGATCGTCGTTGGCCGAGGGCGGCAGCACGCCGGACACGCCGCCCTGGTGGCTGACCGCCGAAGGGCCCAGCGCGGCCAGGCGCGCACGCACCTCGTCGAAGCTGACGTCGTCGCCGGGGCGCAGCGCGATCAGGCCGGGCGCGACCGGGCGGCCGTTGACGCGCACTTGCGCACCGGGCGGCACGTCCAGCATCACGCCCTGCGCGCTCACGTGCAGTTGACAGTGCTGGGGCATGACCCCAGGACGGTTGAGTACGATGGTGGATTCGGGGTCGGAACCGACCCGGTTGACGCCTTGGCCCAGCAGCACCTGCGGGTGCTCGCCGTCCGGAAAGACCAGTTTCATGCGATTTGCGTTTTCCCCTGTAGACCCACAGCGTAGGGCATAACCCCACCCCGTTGTGCACATGGAAGCCACATTCCCGCCATGCCGACTTTGATTCTGTTAATGATCCTGGGTGCCGCCGTGGTGTCCTACTGGAGCGCCGGGCGCGCCGCGGCCGAGCGCGCCGAGGCCCTGGGCCGCGAAGCCTGCCGCCGCGCCGGGGTGCAGTGGCTGGACCAGAGCGTGCACGCCACCGGCCTGCGCCTGTGCCGCCACGACAACGGCTGGCTGGGGCTGGAGCGCAGCTTCCGCTTCGACTACTCCATCGATGGCGAAGACCGCCACGCCGGCCGCCTGGTGCTGCGCGGGGACAAGCTGATCGCCTTCAGCGGGCCGGTGTCGCCGCCGCCTACGCAGTTGCATTGAGCGGCCTTGGGGTAGAAGCTGCGCAAGCTGCGACCGCGAATTGCGGTAACGGCGCCTGTGCGGGCGCCTACGCCATGCGGATCGCGGCGCGCGCCGCATCTAGCGGAGAACCAAAGGTTCGCAATGGTTGCGGCTTCGCGGTCGCAGCTCGCGCAGCTCCTACCCGGGGCGGGCGGAGCGTTTGTCGTTAGAGGGTGGGGTCGCGGCTTACGCCGCTCCTACCCCAAAGCGGTCGCGGGTTACTTCACCACGCGCAGGTGGCCGCCGCGGCGCGGCGTGGGGGTGTGCGGGCCGTCGTCGTCGCCGTCGGGCGCGGGGTCGTTGGGCACGGCGCTCAGCGGCGCCGGGCTGGGCGCGGCGACGTCGAAGTCCTCGTCGGCCTGATCGTGGCCGCCGTCGGTGGCGGTGGCCTCGTCCGGCAGGGCCATGCCCTGGCCGGTCTCGCGCGCATAGATCGCCAGCACCGCGCCCACCGGCACCGATACCGGGTGGCTGACGCCGCCGAAGCGGGCGCTGAAGCGGATGGTGTCGTTGCCCATCTCCAGGCGCGACACCGCGCGCTCGGCCACGTTGAGCACGATCTTTCCGTCCTTCACCGCATGCGAGGGCACCTGCACCATCGGCTGGGTGGCGTCCACCAGCAGGTGCGGGGTCATGCCGTTATCGGCGATCCACTCGTACAGCGCCCGCAACAGATACGGGCGGTGGCTGGTCATGCTGGGGGCGTTCTCATCGCTCATGCCGGGCAGTTTAGCGCCTGGCCGCCTGGCACGCCGTGCCAGCCGTCCGCGATCCGGCCACGCCGGACCGCGCCTGGCGCGTTCAGCCCGGCAGTTCGCGCAGTTTGCGCTCTTGATCGGTGAGACTGCGGGTGAAGCCCGGATTGCGGAAGATGCGGTTGCCGTAATCCTCGATTGCCTTGCCGTCCTTGGGCAGCGGCACGCCCAACGATTCCAGGCGCCAGATGATCGGCGCCATCGCGCAGTCGGCCAGGCTCATTTCCGGATTGAGGAAGAACTTGCTGGCCTTGAACAGCGGCACCGACGCGGTCAGCAGTTCCTTCAGGCGCTTGCGCGCGGCTTCGGCCTGGGCCTTGTTGCCCAACTGGATCGCCTGCACCTGCGGCACCCAATCGTGCTCCAGGCGCAGCGTGGCCAGGCGCAGGCGCGCGCGCGAAAGCGGGTCCACCGGCATCAGCGGCGGATGCGGATAACGTTCGTCCAGGTATTCGCTGACCACGCTGGCCGCGTACAGCACCAGGTCGCGCTCGACCAGAGTCGGCACCGAATGATACGGATTGAGGTCGACCAGGTCCTCGGGCGGGTTCTGCGGATCCACCGCGATCAGGTCGTAGGTGACGCCCTTGGCCGCCAGCACCAGACGCACGCGATGGCACAGCACGCAGTCGGTGGAGGAAAACAGGGTCAGGGCATTACGCATACGTGGACTCGCCGCCATCATCGACCTCTCCAGCGACCGGAATCCGCCAGTCGCAAGACGCCCCCCACCCCGTGTGGGCGGTCGTCACGGTCCCCGAGCGTATGCGTTTTTCCCCCTTCCGCGAAAGTCTCCGGCGTCCTGGCCGGCCTAACGCGGAAGGCCCGCGCATCGCTGCGCGGGCCCTGCGGATGACGCTTTAGTGCTCGACGTCTCGCCAGTACTCGGTCTTGAGCAGGTAGGCGAGGAAGGTGAGCACGGCCAGGAACAGGATCACCCACACGCCCAGGCTCTGGCGCTTGAGGGCGGCCGGCTCGCCGGCGTACTCGAGGAAAGCGGTGATGTCGCGCACGGCCTGGTTGAAGCGCTCCGGCTCGACCGAGCCCGGCGTACCGGCCTTGAAGTGCGTGAAGCACTTGCCGTCGATCTCGCTGGTGCCGTGCGGGCAGGCCATGATCGGCTGGCCCTTGTCGTCCTTCTTCTCGCCGAACATGCCGTGCTCGGGCACCTTGGCGGTGAACTCCGGCGTCTGCGTGCCCTGCATCTGCCACAGCGGATTGGGCATGGAGGCGTTGGGGAACAGCGCGTTGTTCCAGCCCAGCGGACGCGACTCGTCCAGGTAGAACGACTTCAGGTAGGTATAGATCCAGTCGCTGCCGCGCACGCGCGCGATCACGCTCAGGTCCGGCGGCATCTTGCCGAACCACTGGTTGGCGTGGTCGGCGGTGAGCGAGACCTGGATCTGCTCGCCGAACTTGGCGCCGGTGAAGTTGAGGTTGTTCATCACCTCGTCTTCGCTCAGGCCCAGGTCCTCGGCCATGCGCGAGTAACGCAGGTACTTGAGCGAGTGGCAGCCCGAGCAGTAGTTCATGTACAGCTGGGCGCCGCGCTGCAGCGACGCGCGGTCGCCCAGGTCGGTGCCCGCCTGCTGCAGGTTGCCGCCGCCGGAGGCGAAGGCGCTGGCCGAGACGAGCAGGCCGGCGACGAGGGTGGCGAGCTTCTTCACGATGTGGCTCTTCATCATCTTAGTCATGCATCGTCACCCGTTCCGGCACCGGCTTGGTCTTATCGATCTTGGTCCACACCGGCATGGTGATGAAGAACAGGAAGTAGAACGCGGTGAGCACGCGGCCGACGATGGTCTCGACCGGGTCGGTACCCGGACCGGCGCCGATCTTGCCCAGCCACACAAAGCTGAAAGCGAACAGCATCAGCAGGCCCTTGGAGAGCATGCCGCGGTAGCGGTAGGACTTGACCTTGGCGCGGTCCAGCCACGGCACCAGGAACAGGATCGCGATCGCCGCGAACATCACCAGCACGCCGCCGAGCTTGTTCGGCACCACGCGCAACATCGCGTAGTACGGGGTGTAGTACCACACCGGCTTGATGTGCTCCGGCGTCACCAGGCGGTTGGCTTCGGTGAAGTTGTCGTGTTCCAGGAACCAGCCGCCGAAGGCCGGGGCGAAGAAGATGATGAAGGCCGCGATCATCAGCAGGAAGCCCACGCCCACCAGGTCCTTGACCGTGTAGTAGGGGTGGAACGGGATCGCGTCCTTGGGCTTGGTGGCATCCCAACGGTTGCCCTTCGGGCCCTTCTTGATGTCCACGCCGTCGGGGTTGTTGGAACCCACCTCGTGCAGCGCGCCCAGGTGCAGCACGACCAGCAGCAGCAGCACCAGCGGCAGCGCGATCACGTGCAGGGCGAAGAAGCGGTTGAGGGTGGCGTCGCCGGGCAGGTAGTCGCCCATGATCCACTCGGTCAGGCCGTTGCCGATCACCGGGATCGCGCCGAACAGCGAGATGATCACCTTGGCGCCCCAGAACGACATCTGGCCCCAGGGCAGCACGTAGCCCATGAAGGCTTCGGCCATCAGCACCAGGTAGATCAGCATGCCCAGGATCCACACCAGCTCGCGCGGCTTCTGGTAGGAGCCGTACAGCAGGCCGCGGAACATGTGCAGGTACACGACGATGAAGAACAGCGAGGCGCCGGTGCTGTGCATGTAGCGGATCAGCCAGCCCCACTCCACGTCGCGCATGATGTACTCGACCGATGCGAAGGCTTCAGCCGCCGAGGGCTTGAAGTGCATGGTCAGGAAGATGCCGGTCACGATCTGGTTGACCAGCACCAGCAGCGCCAGCGAACCGAAGTAGTACCAGACGTTGAAATTCTTCGGCGCGTAGTACTCGGTCATGTGCTTGCGGTAGGCCGGCATCATGCCGGGCGCGCGCGCGGTGACCCAATCGAAGACGTTGTTGGCGGTACGGGTGATGATGTTGGACATGGCTTACGCCGCTCCCTTGGCCGGGTCGACGCCGATCACGATGGTGGTGTCGTTCTCGTAGTGGTGCGGCGGCACCAGCAGGTTGGTCGGCGCGGGCACGCCCTGGAACACGCGGCCGGCCATGTCGAAACGCGACTTGTGGCAGGGGCAGAAGTAGCCGCCCTTCCACTCCGGATCGAACGGCTCGGGGCGGATCTCGGCCTTCATTTCCGGCGAGCAGCCCAGGTGGGTGCACAGGCCGACCAGGACCGAGATGTCCGGCTTGATCGAGCGCGTTTCGCCCTTGATGTAGTCCGGCTGCTGGTCCTTGTTCTCGGACTTGGGATCGCGCAGGTGGCTGTCCAGGGTGGGCAGCGCCTGCAGCACGGCCTGGGAGCGCTTGACGATCCAGATCGGCTGACCGCGCCATTCCACGATCAGGCGCTGGCCTTCGGCCAGACCGGTGATGTCCTGGGTCACCGGAGCGCCGGCGAGCTTGGCGCGCGCGCTGGGGTTCCAGGACTTGATGAAGGGCACCGCCGCAAAACCGGCTCCGACTGCACCGACCACTGCCGTGGTCGCCGTCAGGAACCGGCGGCGGCCCGTATTGATAGGATCGTTGACCCCTTGGTTGGCCATCCGGCACTCACTCCGCAAAGCTGTAATTCGAAGTTACGCCGCGCCAACCATGCCACTGGCGACGGCTCGCGGCTCAAAAGACGGGGAAGTGTAACGGAACCGTGAATGGCCCGACAATCCGCCACCCTTGCGGAACGCGGACCGTGTCCCCATTCCGCGGCGCCCGCCCGCGGCGGCGGGCCGGCCCGGCGTCCGGGTCAGCGCACCACGGCGGTGACGCCGCGATAGCGCTGCGCCAGCACCGCCACGCGCTGCACGTAGCGCTGGGTCTCGCTGTACGGCGGCACGCCGCGGTACTTGTCCACAGCGCCCTCGCCGGCGTTGTAGCCGGCCGCAGCCAGGGTCAGGTCGCCGTTGAAGCGCTTGAGCAACCAGGCCAGGTACTGCACGCCGCCCTGGATGTTCTGGCCGGCATCGAACGGGTTGGCCACGCCAAAGCGCCGCGCCGTGGCCGGCATCAGCTGCATCAGGCCCTGCGCGCCCACGCGCGAGAGCGCATTGGGGTTGTAGGCCGATTCGGCGTGGATGATCGCGCGCACCACCGCTTCCTCGACCCCGTGCTGGCGCGCGGCCGCGGCGATCTCGTCGCGGTAGGCGTCGGTGTTGAGGCGGATCGAGCCGAAATTGACCCCCGGCCGCGCCGCACAGGCGTAGCAGGTCTCCATGAAGCTGTAGCGGATGGTCCGCACCGCCGAGGCATTGGCCAGGCCTTGCGGCCGCTTGCTGGTGTAGTGGCGGACGCCGTCCTTGATATAGGAGTAGACCTGTCCCTGGACCAGGCGCGAGGCCGGCGCGGACGGCGGCGGCGCCACGCTGGCGACGGCCGGCGCCGCAACGGCGGGCGCGGGCGCGGCGGCCGGGGCGGACATGAAGGTGGCCGGCGGATTGGCGTGGATCGAGGCCGGCGAGCCCGCGACCGGGTTGGCCGGGGTGGCGGCGCCGGACGCGGCCGGTGCGGCCGGCGGCACGTAGGGCGCCGCGCGGCGGGGGCTGGGGCTGTACTGGCTGACCACGGTGCACTTGGCCCCGGGCACGCGCTTGCTGACGTAGCTGCGGTCGCCGGCGGCGGTCTCGCAACGGTATAGGGTGCCCGCCACGGCCGGCGCCATGGCCAGCAGGCAGATCGTCCCCAGCAGCAGTGAGCCCCCCCTCATGGCGGCGAGTGTCCCCCTTTCGCGCGGCCCTTGCCAAGTCCTTGATTCGAAAACGTGACGACGGCCCGCGGGCGGCCGCTAGCGGCTAAACTGTCGCCCCTGCTCCACCCCTCCGGCGCGGATTAACCGCCGCCCTCCCCGGACCTAGGCCATGACCGACCTGCACCCCCTGCCCACGGCGCCCGCCGCCGGCGCCGCCCAGCCCTCGCGGCCGGGCGCCAAGAAATTGTTCATCGAGACCCACGGTTGCCAGATGAACGAGTACGACTCGGCCAAGATGGCCGACGTGCTCGCCGCCAGCGACGGCCTCGAACTGACCCAGGACGCGTCCGAAGCCGACGTGATCCTGATCAACACCTGCTCGATCCGCGAAAAGGCGCAGGAGAAGGTGTTCAGCCAGCTCGGCCGCTGGAAGCAGCACAAGCAGGGCGAACGCCAGGTCATCATCGGCGTCGGCGGCTGCGTGGCCTCGCAGGAAGGCGCGGCCATCGTCAAGCGCGCGCCCTACGTGGACCTGGTGTTCGGCCCGCAGACCCTGCACCGTCTGCCCGAGCTGATCCGCGCCAAGCGCGAAACCGGGCAGCCGCAGGTCGACATCAGCTTCCCCGAGATCGAGAAGTTCGACCGCCTGCCCGAGCCGCGCGCCGAAGGCCCCAGCGCCTTCGTCTCGATCATGGAAGGCTGCTCCAAGTACTGCTCGTTCTGCGTGGTGCCCTACACCCGCGGCGAGGAAGTCAGCCGCCCGTTCGAGGACGTGCTGGTGGAAGTGGCGCAGCTGGCCGGCCAGGGCGTGCGCGAGATCAACCTGCTGGGGCAGAACGTCAATGCGTATCGCGGCCCTTACGGAGAGGGTGAGATCGCAGATTTGGGTCTGCTGATCCGCACCATCGCCGAAATCGACGGCGTAGACCGCATCCGCTTCACCACCTCGCATCCGCTGGAGTTCAGCGACTCGCTGGTGGAGGCCTATCGCGACGTGCCGCAGCTGGCCGACTACCTGCACCTGCCGGTGCAGGCGGGCAGCGACCGCGTGTTGGCGGCGATGAAGCGCGGCTACACCGCGCTGGAGTTCAAGCAGAAGATCCGCAAGCTGCGCGCGGTGCGGCCGAACATCTCGATCTCCTCGGACTTCATCGTCGGTTTCCCGGGCGAGACCGAGGCCGACTTCGACAAGACCATGAAGCTGATCGAGGACGTGGGCTTCGACCAGTCGTTCTCCTTCATCTATTCGCGCCGCCCCGGCACCCCGGCCGCCGACCTGGAAGACAGCGTGTCCAGCGAGGAAAAGCACGCGCGCCTGTCGCGCCTGCAGGCGGCGATCAACGCCAACGCGGCCAGGATCTCGCAGGCCATGGTCGGCAGCGTGCAACGCATCCTGGTCGAGGGGCCTTCGCGCAAGAACCCGAACGAGCTCACCGGCAAGACCGAGAACATGCGTTCGGTGAACTTCCCCGCGCCGCCGCGCCTGGTCGGCCAGTTCGTCGACGTGGTCATCACCGAAGCCCTGTCCAACTCGCTGCGCGGCCGGGTGCTGACCGGCCAGGACCAGGACGCGGCTTAAACACGGAGCTCCGCATGGATCGCGACTTCCACATCCGCGAAATCGGCCCGGACGAGTTCGACCGGGTCTGGCCGATCTTCCACGAAGTGCTGGCGCGCGGGGAAAGCTACAACTACCCCGCCGAGCTGTCGCTGGAACGTGCGCGCGAGATGTGGACCGCGCCGCCCTACCGCTGCTTCATCGCCGAGGGCGACGACGGCGACATCCTGGGCTGCTACAAGCTCGGCCCCAACTACGCCGGCCGCGGCGACCACATCGCCAACGGCAGCTACATGGTGGCCGAACGCTACTGGGGCCAGGGCGTGGGTTCGGCGCTGTGCGAGCACTCGCTGGCGCAGGCGCGCCAGGCCGGCTTTGCCGCCATGCAGTTCAACTACGTGGTCAGCAGCAACGCGGCCGCGGTGCATCTGTGGCTCAAGCACGGCTTCCAGATCGTCGGCCAGATTCCCGGCGCGTTCCGCCACGTGCAGCTGGGCCTGGTGGATGTGTACGTGATGCACCGCCTGCTGTAAGCGCGCTTCCGATCCCTTCCCCGACGCGAACGCCGCCCGCCGGTATCCGCCGGGTGAACCGGGCCTGTCCGTCCAGTTAACTAAAAATAAACAATCTGCCGGGGCCAGGCATGCTGCAGCGTGCGCGGGTGCTAGAACACGCTCACCCCACGCCCCTCCGCCGGTTTAAGGAAGAAGCGCCATGAGCAAGCACACGCTGCTGTCGATCGGACTGTGGCTGGCCCTCGCCTCCGGCTCCGCCTGGGCGGCCACCGGTACGGTGGTGCAATACCCCAACGGCACTTGGGGCTGCGTGGACCAGCACGGCAATCCGATTCCGGCCGGCGCCAACGGACGCTGGGAAGGCAAGCCGGTCGTGGGCACGCCCTGCAGCCCGGCCCGGTTCGTCGTCGCCGACGGCATCGAACCCCCCGCCGGCGCGACCGGCCGCCCCGTGCGCGCGCAAGCCGATGCGGACATTCGCGCCGCCGCTACCGGTCAGACCGCGCAGGCGCAGCCGCAAGCCGGCGCCGAGCGCATGGGCGCGCGCGCTCAGGAGTATGCCGGCGCGTCGTTCGACGCCAAGGGCGTCAGCGGCCCGATCGCCGAGCCGGCGGCCAAGAGCATCAGCGAAAAAGGCTTGAACGACGCCGTCAAATCGCATCGCGGCCGCTGACCGCGCAAGCGGACGCTGCATAGGCGGCGTCCGCCCGCGTTGCGGCTATCGCTGCGCCGCCGCGCTAGGCCATGAAACCCAGGTTGCGCGTGGCGAAGTTGCCCAGGTTGGGGAAGATCAGGTTCAGTTCCGAATCGCCCACGCCGAACCAGCGCGCCAGCGTGGCCGCGTACTGGTCCACCGAGGTGGTCGGAATGATCTGGCCCCAGCCCGCGTCGTCCGGGCCGTCGTTCTGCAGCGTGGGCATGGTGCCGTAGTAGCGCCCGCCGCGGACCGCGCCGCCGACGACCAGGTGGTGGCTGCCCCAACCGTGGTCGGAGCCGTCGCCGTTGGACGACAAGGTGCGGCCGAAATCCGAGGCGGTGAACGCGGTGACGCTGTCGGCCAGGCCCAGTTCCGTGGTGGCCTGGTGGAAGGCGGTCATGGCCTGCGACAGCTGCGACAGCAGCACCGGCTGCTCGGCCAGCAGGCGGTCGTGGTGGTCGTAACCGCCGGCCGAGACGAAGTACACCTGCCGCTTGAGCCCGAGCACGCCGCGCACCTTGATCAGCCGCGCGACCATCTTCAACTGACGGCCCAGTTCGTTGTTCGGGAACGGCGTGGCCAGCGGCGCCGAGGATTCCAGCGCGGTGGAGACGGCGTCGGCATTCTCGCGCGCGCGCCGGAACGCGTCGGCGTAGCTGCGCTCGAAGGCGTGCGACTGGCTGCCCTGCTGCATCAGCGCCAGCATCCGCCGCCGGGTCTCGCCGTCCCATTCGAAATAACTGAAGGTGCGCGGGCCTTCGTTGCCGATCACGTACTGATTGCCGTTCTGGCCGCGGTGCAACAGGCTTTCGAAGTTCAGCGCGATGTTCATCGGAATGAACGCACCGGGATTGGCGTCGTGCAGCAGGTCGGCGATGCGCCCGCCCCAGCCCAGGCCGTTGCCGTCCACGCGCGAGATCTGCCAATAGGCCTGCTGGTCGTTGTGCGAGAACAGCTGCGGCGGCACCTCGGCGCCGCCGGCGCGGTATTGCGCGCGCGTGACCGGCCGGATCAGGGTGCCGACGTTGCCCAGCACGGCCGCGCGGCCGTTGTTGAACAGCCCCTGCAGGCCGCTCATGCCGATGCTGTCGTTGTCGGAGGTGCAGGCCTGCAGGCCGTAGTCGGCGCCGTCGGAGGCGCCGCCGCCGGCTTGCGGCGTCAGCGCCAGCAGCTTCGTGCGCGGCACGGCCAGGGTCGCGCGCGCGCTGGCGTAGCGGCCGTAGTGCGGGTCGCTGCGCGGGATCACCATGTTCAGGCCGTCGTTGCCGCCGAACAGGAACACGCAGACCAAGGCCTTGTAGTCGTTGAAGGCGTTGGGGCCGTAGCTGCGGGTGGCCGCTTCGAGCAGGCCCAGGTTGCCGCGTGCCGAATACAGGCCGGCGCCGCCCAGGGCCGCCGCGATGGCGCTGCTGAGAAATTGCCGACGCTTCATTTCTGCACCACGTATTCAGGCGAATTGACGATGAGGTAGAGCATTTCCTGCACCCGCACCCGGCGATCTTCCTCGGTGGCGGCCGGCATCTCGTTCAGGCGCGCCAGCAGTTCGCTGCGCATGCGCGTGGACATCTGCCCGGACAGGAACAGGACGTTGTAGCGGTTGATCAGGTCGGTGGGCCGGGTCGCGAACGGCATCTCGGCGCTGAGGTCGACCGAGATCTCGTGCTCGCTCAAATCCGGCGCGCCCAGCCAGACCTCGTAGATCTTGTTGCCCAGGTAGCCTTCGGTGCTGGGCAGCATGAAGTCGGTGGCCAGCTGCATTTCCGGCGCGACCAGACCCAGCTGGGTGGGCTCGCCGATCGGCGAATAGGTCGGGCTGAAGAAGTTGAACACCGATGGCGCCGACTGCGGCGCCTGGCCCATGCCGTAGCCGATAGTCCAGAACTCGTCCATGAAGCCCGAGCGCGAACGCGCCTTCATCGCGCGCCACAGGTGGGTCAGGCGCAGCAACGGCTCGCGCACCTTGCCGAAATGGCTGGGGCGGTAGGCCGCATCGCGCGCTTCCGGATCGAGCAGGATCGCCTTGATCACCGCCTTCATGTCGCCGCGCACGCCCTGGCCGTTGTTGTCGAAACGCGCGGCCACGCGCGCCACGTAGGACGGGCTGGGATTGCTGGTGACCAGGCGCTGGATCAGCTGCTTGCCGATGAAGGGGCCGACATTGGGGTGGTTGAAGATGTTGTCCAGCGCCGCGTCCAGGTCGGCCGGCCCGGTGCCGCCGGCCGGCAGCACGCCGCCGGCCAGGCTCACGCCGGGGTACACCAGCAGTTGCTTGGACTGGGCCGAGGCGTAGTAGGCCGCATGGTTCTGCATCGGCCGGGTCCAGGCCGGCGCGTCGGAGTCGTAGTAGTAGCACTCGAACTCGCGGCAGCCGTCGAAGGTCCAGCCGGTGAACACGTGGGCGAAGCCCTTCACCGTTTCCTGACCGTAGGTCGGGATCGGACGGCCGTTGCCGTCCAGCATCGGCGTGCCGTCGGGGTTCAGACGCACCAGGCCCACGCTGAACAACTGCATGATCTCGCGCGCGTAGTTCTCGTCCGGACGGATGTTGCGCGCGGCGTCGGGCTTCTGGTTCTGCATCATCGACAGGAACAGGCCCATCGTCGGGTGCAGGGTCACCTTCTTCAGCAGGTCGCGGTAGTTGCCGAAGGCGCCGCGCGCCAGGGTGTCGTAGTAGTCGGTGACGCCGTGCGGGGCGTTGCCGAGCAGGTCGGAGTTGGCGTCGGAGATCACCAGGATTTCGCTGAGCGCGAAGGCCACGCGCTGGCGCAGTTGGTCGCGGTGCTGCAGCTGCGGATCGAACGGATCCCGGCCGCCGAGCGCGTGCACGAACCAGGCATCCAGGCGCCAGTCGCGGCGCACGTCCTGGCCGGTGGCCGCGCTGGCCGCGGTGAGGAAGCGCAGCTGCGAGGACACCGGGAACGACACCTGTTCGTCGATCCAGCCTTCGTAGCCCAGCTGCTGGACGCGGGTGATGTCGTCCCAGGTCGGGCCGAAGGTGCCCTGGGCCAGGAAATGCGCGGCCGCCGCGTCTTCGATCAACAACTGCGCCGGCATCGGGCCGGACTTGGACGGAGGCGGTTTGCTCGCGCTGGCCGCCGCGCCGGACGCGGTCGGCGGCGGCGTCGGCAGTCGCAGCCAACGCTGCGGCAGCAATACCACGCCCAGTACCAGCAGCAGCAACCACAGGCGCGGCTTGACGCTCGCCCATGCCATGCGCAACGCCGTCCCCTTCATACCGCCCCCTGTTCATCCGTGGGACGGGATGCTAGCGCGCGCGCTTCATACGATTCTTGATAGGCCGCACAGTAATCGATAGTGCGGGCGACGGACTCGTATTGACATACGCAGCCGGATCGAAGACCGGATTGCTCCGGGCTTTCAGTCCAGGCGCTTGCGGAAGCGCAGGATCGCCAGCGTCATCATCACCGCGGTGAACGCCACCAGCGCGAGCACGTCCGGCCACAGCTCCCACAGGCTCGCGCCGCGCAGCATGACCCCGCGGATCAAGCGCAGGAAGTGGGTCAGCGGCAGCAGCTCGGCCAGCCACTGCACCACCCGCGGCATGCCGGCGAAGGGGAACATGAAACCCGACAGCAGGATCGAGGGCAGAAACACGAAGAAGGTCATCTGCATGGCCTGGAACTGCGACTGCGCTTTGGTCGAGATCATCAGGCCCAGGGTCAGGTTGGCCAGGATCAGCAGCACCGCGGCCAGGTACACGTCCAGGGCGCTGCCCTGGATCGGCACCTGGAACAGGGTCAGCCCCAGCGCCAGCACCACCGTGGTCTGGACCAGGCCGATCACCGCATAAGGCAGCACCTTGCCGATCATCAGTTCGGCGCGGGTGATCGGGGTGGCGATCAGCAGTTCCATGTTGCCGCGTTCGCGCTCGCGCACGATGGCCACGCCGGTGAACAGCACCATGGTCATGGTCAGGATCACCCCGATCAGGCCGGGCACGATGTTCACCGCCGAGCGCCGCTCCGGGTTGTAGAACGCGACCACGCCGATCGGCGCGTCGGCGCCGGGCACGATCTTGCGCTGCGCCGCGGCCGCGCTGTCCAGCGGCAGCTGCGCCAATTGCACCGCCGCGCTCTGGACCACGGTGTCGCTGCCGTCCACCAGCACCTGCACCGCCTCGCGGCCCTCGACCCGGCGGCGCTCGAAGTCCGGCGGCACCACCACGCCCACGCTGATTTCGCCGCGGCGCAGCCGGGCCATCAGTTCCTGCGGCGTGCGCGCCTCCACTGTCGGCTCGATCACGCCGGTGGCGATCATGTCCATGACCAGCGCGCGCGAACCGGCGGTGCCGGCCTGATCGGCGATGCCGGCCGACAGGCCGCGCAGGTTGAGGTTGATCGCGTAGCCGAACAGCACCAGCTGCATCACCGGGATACCCACGATCATGGCCAGGGTGATGCGGTCGCGGCGCAGCTGGCGCAGCTCCTTGATCACCACGGCCCAGAGCCGGCGCAGGGTCATGCGGCACGCTCCTGCGCGGCGCCGCCGCCCTGCTCGCGCCCGCGGGTGGCGGCGACGAATACGTCTTCCAGGTTGGGCTGCGAGGCGCCGACCTCGGCCTGCAGGCCGGCCTGCGCCAGCGCCTGGCGGGCCTGCGCGGCGACGTCGCCGCCGGCCGCGGACAGCACGCGCAGGTCGTTGCCGATCTGGGCCACGCTGAGCACGCCGGGCAGTCGCAGCAGCGCGCGCTGGGCCTGGCGCGGCTGTTGCGCGCGCACTTCCAGGGTGCGGCCGGCCAGCGCTCCGGTGAGTTCGGCCGGCGTGCCGTCGGCCACCAGAACGCCGCGGTCCAGGATCGCCAGGCGGTGGCAGCGCTCGGCCTCGTCCATATAGTGGGTGGAGACCAGGAGGGTGGTGCCGGCATCGGCCAGTTCGAACAGCTTTTCCCAGAAATCGCGGCGCGACTCGGGATCGACCGCGCTGGTGGGTTCGTCCAGGAACAGCAGTTCGGGCTGGTGGATCACCGCGCCGGCCAGCGCCAGGCGCTGCTTCTGGCCGCCGCTCATGGTGCCGGCCAATTGCTTCTGCCGGTCTTCGAAGCGGTACTGGGCGATGAGTTCGTCGATGCGGCTTGCGGCTTGCGCCTTGGGGATGTCCTGTACCGCGGCCAGGAACTCCAGGTTCTCGCGCACGCTGAGGTCTTCGAACAGCGAGAACTTCTGGGTCATGTAGCCGATGCGCCGGCGCAAGGCTTCGGCTTGTTCGGGAATGCGCAGGCCCAGCACCTCGATCTCGCCGGCGCTGGGCGTGAGCAGGCCGCAGAGCATGCGGATGGTGGTCGACTTGCCCGAGCCGTTCGGGCCCAGGAAGCCGTAGACGCAGGCACGCGGCACCGTCAGGTCGACCGAGTCCACCGCGAGCAGTTCGCCGAAGCGCTTGCTCAGGCCGCGCGCGCGGATCGCCGGGGCCTGCTCGCCGCCGGCGTTCATGGCGCGGCCGCCGCGAACTCGACCCGCACCGGCAGGCCGGCCGGCAGCTGCGCGGCATCGGCGCCGGTGAGGGTCACTTCGGCCAGGTAGCTCAGGCGCGCGGCGTCCTTGCCGGTCAACGCGTAATAGGGCGTGAAGCTGGGATCGCTGCGAATCATGCGCACGCGCCCGGGCAGCGCCTGCTCGCGTCCGTCGATGTAGACGCGCGCGTTCTGGCCCACGCGCACGCTGGCGCGGATCGGCTCGGGCACGTACACGCGTGCATAGGGCGCATCGCCCACCAGCATGATCGCCAGCGGCGCGCCCAGCGGGGCCTGGTCGCCGAGCCTGTACGGCAGGCTGTCGACGGTGCCGGCGCGCGGCGCCACCACGTCCAGCTTCTGCAGGGTGACCGCCTGCGCGGCGGCCTGCGCCTGCGCCGCGGCCAGCGCCGAGCGGCCCTGCGCGAGCTGTTCGCTGCGGGTGCCGTGTTCCAGTTCCAGCAGCGCCGCTTGTGCCGCGCGCACCTGCGCGTCGGCGTTGCCGGCGGCGGCGCGCGCGCGGTCCACGTCGGAGGCGGCGACCAGGCGCTGCCGGCCCAGCGGCTGCAGGCGCGCGTAGTAGGCGCGCGCATCGGCGGCCTGGGCCTGGGCGGCGTTGAGGCTGGCGCGCGCCTGGGCGATGGCCTCGCTGCGCGGGCCGGCCTGCAGTTCGGCCAGCGCCTCGTCGGCCTGGCGCGCCTGCGCCTGCAACGCGTCCAACTGCGAGCGCGTGCGCGCGACTTCCAACTGCAGCAGCGGCGTACCGGCGGCCACGCGCTGGCCTTCGCGCACGTCGATGCGCACCAGTTTTTCCGCGGCCGGGGCTGGCAGGGTGATGCGGTCCCACTCCAGCGTGCCCAAGGCCTGCGGGCGGTCTTCGCCGCAGGCGCCCAACAGCAGCGCCAGCGACGCGGGGAGGATCCAGTGCGAGCGAGACATGGCGGCGCTCCGCTTGTGCATGCGTTTCATGGAGGTGTCCTCAGCCGCAGCCCAGGCCGCGGTCGAGCAAGGCGATGGTGTGTTCGCGCAACGCGGCGCCATCGAAGGTTTCCACCCCGAACACGCGCTGCCAGACCGGCGCACCGGCGATCGGGAACAGGGTCAGGCCGACCAGCGACACCACCAGGAAGCGCGGGTCCAGGTCCGGGTTGAGCTGGCCGTCGCGCTGCGCCTGGGCGAAGCGCTGGGCCAGCATTTGCGGCAGTTGCGGGCCGATCTGGTCGACCAGCAGATCGCGCAGCGCGCCGCCTTCGCACAGCACTTCGCGCACCCACAGCGACGGGAACCAGGGGTGCTGGGCGACGGTGTCGCCGATGCCGCGGACGAAAGCCGCGACCGTCTGCGCCATGTCGCCGCCCGCGGCGGCCAGCGGCTCGCGCAGGATCGCGATGGCCGGCAGGATCCGCTCCTGGATCGCCGCCTCCAGCAGCCGGTCCTTGTCGCCGAAGTAGTAATGCACCAACGCCGGGTTGACCCCGGCTTCAACCGCGATGCTGCGCAGCGCGGTAGCGGCGATGCCCTGCCGGGTGTAGCAGGCGATGGCCGCGTCGAGCATGCGCGAGCGCAGATCGGGGCCGTCGGCGGCGGGGCGGCCGGGGGCGCGCTTGGCGGCCGCGGTCTTGCGCGGGCGGCGGGGTTTCGGGGGCGCTTCGGAGGTCATGAGGCATATTTAATTCAATGTTTAATTAGATCGCAAGAGCGAGCCGACGGACGGTAGGGGCCGCGGGGCTCGGCATGGGCACGATCCGGCGCCGGATAGCCGAGATGTCGCAGCCCCCTAGACCGGCTGCGTTCGTGGCAACAGGGCCGGCGGACGGAGCTGACGGAGTCGGCTCGGCGTCCAACGCCGAAACGACGGTTCCGACGCAATGCCGCTTCCGCACCTATTTCCAATGTCCCCACACCCGTCATTCCGGCGAAGGCCGGAACCCATTGGGCAGGTGCTCACCGCCGCGAGCGCGTGGCGCGCATCGAAATAGGTACCGGCTTTCGCCGGAATGACGATGGGGTTGTATGCGCGCTAGCGAAACAGCCCGGGCGACGCGGTGGCTCGCGCTCCGGTGGGTCGCGACGAACTCGTCCGTTGCGTTTCGCCGCAATCAGGCGGCGCATGAAACGCCGCGATTCCAGCGCGCGCCAGGCCGTGTACTCACGCCGCCGTCCCGGCCCTTGGAGCAACGCCTGGATTCGCCGGACGCAGGACCGCCTGACGATGCCCGCCCTGCGGCGGTTAGCCGCACACGAAGCGCGCGGGCTACGCGCATCGGCAGCCGAATTCGCGCCATCGCCGCAAACGCGCGCAACCTGCAACGCAGTGGTCTAATCGCCGCAACACCCCAGCCGCCTCGCGCTATCCCCCATGCCCGCCCCGTCCGCCTCCCCTTCCCTGCTAGCGCGCGGCGCGCTGGGCTTCTGGTTCCTGGGGCTAGGCGCGCTGGGCCTGCTGCGCGGCGCGATGCGCGCGTTCCGCCATGGCGCGTTCGCGGCCGACGGCACGACCTGGATCTGGCTGATCGGCTCGGCCTTGCTCGCCGACTACGGCGCGTGGGCGGTGCTGCGCGCCTGGCGCAGCGGCCGCACGCGCGCGGACTGAACGGCGCACGCGCCGGGCTTTGCCAAACCGCGCGCGCAGGCGCAAGCTGACACACCCGCCGCGATGCTATGCCGCGGCCCATGGAAGACGCTCCCCCGATGTCCGCACGCACCACCTCCGAATTCGTCCTGGAACCGGCCGAAACCGAACGCCTGGCCAACCTCAGCGGCCCGTTCGACGGCCATCTGCGCCAAATCGAACTGCGCCTGGGCGTGGAAATCGCCAACCGCGGCAACGTGTTCCGCGTGGTCGGCCCGACCGCGGCCGTGAACAAGGCCGAAAGGCTGCTGCGCCAGCTGTGGAAGGACGCGGCCGAAGAAACGCTGGACGAAGGCGCGATCCACCTGGCCTTGGCCGAAGCGCAGGCCGACGGCCTGGTCAACGCCGACATCGAACCGCAGGAAGTGGCGATCCGGGTCAAGCGCGGCACCATCCGCGGGCGCGGCGCCAACCAGGCCAAGTACCTGCACGCCATCGCCACCCACGACATCAATTTCGGCATCGGCCCGGCCGGTACCGGCAAGACCTTCCTGGCCGTGGCCTCGGCGGTGGAAGCGCTGAACGAGTCGCGCGTGCAGCGCCTGATCCTGGTGCGCCCGGCGGTGGAAGCCGGCGAGAAGCTGGGTTTCCTGCCCGGCGACCTGACCCAGAAGGTCGACCCCTACCTGCGCCCGCTCTACGACGCCCTGTACGAAATGCTCGGCGTGGAGAAGGTGGTCAAGCTGCTGGAAAAGAACGTGATCGAGATCGCGCCGCTGGCCTACATGCGCGGACGCACGCTTAACGATGCCTATGTGATTCTGGACGAAGCGCAGAACACCACGATCGAGCAGATGAAGATGTTCCTGACCCGCATCGGCTACGGCAGCACCGCGGTGGTCACCGGCGACCTCACCCAGATCGACCTGCCGCGCCACGTGAAGTCGGGCCTAAAGGACGCGCTGGACGTGCTGCGCAACGTCGACGGCATCAGCTTCACCTTCTTCGAGGCGCGCGACGTGGTCCGCCATCCGCTGGTGGCGCGCATCGTCACCGCCTACGACGCGCGCGACGCCGAGACCGCGCAGACCGGCCCCAACGCCTGAGCCCGCGCCCATGACCCGAGGCCCCGTCCGCCTGGATGTCGCGATCAACTACGCGGTGCCGCGCACCGGCATCCCCGCCGCGGTGAGCTTCCGCAAATGGGTGGCCGCCGCGCTGGACAGCCGCATCCGCGAGGCCGACCTGGCGATCCGCGTCGTCGGCAGCAAGGAAGGCCGCGCGCTCAACCGCCATTACCGCGGCCGCGACTACGCCACCAACGTGCTCAGCTTCCCCGCCGAAATCCCCGAAGGCCTGCCCAAGGGCGTGAAGTTTCCGCTGCTGGGCGACCTGGTGATCTGCGCGCCGGTGGTGGCGCGCGAGGCGCGCGAACAGAAAAAGCCGCTGGTCGCGCATTACGCCCACCTCACCGTGCATGGCGCCCTGCACCTGCTGGGCTGGGACCACGAAGACGAACGCGAAGCCGAGTGCATGGAGCAGTTGGAACGCGAGATTCTGGCGGGGCTGGGGATCGCGGATCCGTATCTGGAAGACTGACTCATCGGGCCAGATGCCTGATCTCGGGAAGCGCGATGCCGATCAAACGGGAAGGGCGTTTCCTCCTAAGCCACGACTTGGCCCATACCAGCTGCCTGGGCATCGAATCTTCGATGCTCTCCGGGACTGCGTCGACGAGATCAATCGCCGAGGGCTACGTGGAGCCTTCGGCTCGCCCGCGTTCGGATTCCACGAGACCGGTCTCAACAGCCGCCTGCGGCCGCGTGTCGAACGACGCGGGGCGGCGGCTCGCGAGCCGCCTGCCCAAGCTCAAGTTCGCATACGTGCAAGGTCCGGTGACCGGCCTGGCCTAGCAGCGTCCGCGATGACGGTGTCGCCGCGACCTAGGTTCATTCCGCCTGCGCCCGCACCACCTCGCCGAAGTTCAGTTCGCGCACGCCGGCTTCGATCTTCTTCAGGTCGCCGACCACGATCCACACCAGCTCGTCGGGCTGGACGACCTTGCCGGCGCGCGCCAGCGCGTCCGGGTCCAACGCGCGCAGGCGCTGGGCGTAATCGTAGTAATACTCCGGCGCGCGGCCGGTGTTGGCGATGTCGCCGCCGGCGGCGATCAGCGAGTCCAGGGTCTCGAAACGCCCGGGCAGGCGCGCGACCTGGCTGCGCATGATGCTTTCGTACTCCTCGCCGGCCAGCGGACGCGCGCCGGCGACGCCGCGGATCTCCTTCAACACCTCGACCATCGACTCCTTGGTCTTGTCGGTCTGCACCGGCGCGATCACGGTGAACGCGCGCGGGCCGCGCGCGCCGGACAGGCCGCCGGAGGTGCCGTAGGACCAGTGCTTTTCCAGGCGCAGGTTGCGGTTGAGGCGCGAGGTGGCCATGCCGCCGAAGTTGCGCATCACCGTTTCCAGCGCCAGGTCCTGGTCGCTGGCACCGGTGGGCCCCAGGTGCGCGGCCAGGATCACCGACTGCGGCGCATCGGGCTTGTCGATCAGCACCACCTTGCCGCGGCCGGGCGACTGCGTTGCGCTCAGCGACTTCTGCGGCGCGGCGCCGCCCTGCCAGTTGCCGAAGCTGCGTTCCAATTCGGGCTTGAGCGCGTCCATGGTCACGTCGCCGGCGACGATCAGGGTCGCGTTGGACGGCACGAACCAGCGTGCGTGCCACGACTGCAGGGCTGAACGCGGCAGCGCGGCGACGGACGCCTCCTTGCCCAGGCTGCCGCCGGCATTGCCGTAGGCATGGCCGGGGCCGAACAGCAGCGGCGGCAGCGTGCGCGTGGCCGCGCCGGCGGGGCTGGCGCGCTGCTGCTCGATCGCGGCCAGCTGCTGCTTGCGCTGGATCTCGACCATGTCGGCCGGGAACGCGGGGTTGCGCGCCACGTCGGCCAGCAAGGCCAGCGACCCGCCCAGGTTCGGGCGCAGCGCGGTCAGGTAGACCAGCGACTGATCCAGGCTGTTGCCCACGCCCAGGGTCGCGCCCAAGGCGTCGCGCTCGTCGACCAAGCGGAAGGTGTCGCGGCTGGTGGTGCCCTTCAACAGCAAATCGAGGGCGAAGCGCGAGGTGCCGGGCGCATCGGCCGGATCGGCGCTGGCACCCGCATCCACCGCCAGCGCCACGTTGACCAGCGGTGCCGAGTGGCGCTCCAGCAACATGACCTTGAGGCCGTTGGACAGCGTGGTGCGCTGGACCTTGGGGAAATCGACCTGCGGCGGCGCGCCCAGTGCGGGCAGCTGGCTGCGGTCGAAACCGTCGCGACCGGCGCTGAGCTGCGGGAACGGCGCCACGGTCAGGGTCGCGTGGTGGCGGCCCAGCCATTCGCGCGCGGCCGACTGCACCTGGGCCGGGCTCAGGCCGGCCAGATCGTTCAGCCGCTTGAGGTAGGCCTCCGGATCGCCGAAATAGGTTTCGCTTTCGGCCAGCACGTCGGAACGGCCGCCGAAGCCGCCCAGGCGCTGGCTGTTGCGCGCGAAGTCGGCCAGGTAGCGGCTGCGCGCACGCTGCAATTCCGCCGCGGCCGGGCCCTGCGCGAGCAGCTTGGCCAGGGTGGCGTCCAGTTCGCGCTCGGCTTGGAGCGGATCGGCGCCGGGTTTGACGTCGACGGTGACCACGAAGGTGCTGGTCAGCTGCTTGTCCCAGACCGAAGCCGAGACGTCGGTGGCCAGTTGGGTATCGAACACCAGGCGCTTGCTCAGCGGCGCGCTCTCGCTGCCGGCCAGCACGCTGGCGAACAGCTCCATCGCGTGCACGTCGCGCTCGCCCATCGGCGGCAGGTGCCAGACCCGGTAGATGCGGTGCTGCGGCACGCGGTCCTGCACGGTGTCGCGCAGGTCCTGCTCCAGCGCCGGCACCCAGGTCTGGATGCGCGGCAGCGGCGGGCCGGGCGGAATCGCGGCGAAGTACTTGCTCGCCAGCGCGCGCGCCTGCTCTACCGTGATGTCGCCGGCCAGCGACAGCACCGCGTTGTTGGGGCCGTAATAGGTCGCGTACCACTGTTTGATGTCGTCGAGCTTGGCCGCCTGCAGGTCTTCCATGCTGCCGATGGTCGACCAGCTGTACGGATGCGAGTACGGATAGATCAGCTGCACCAGGCGGTCGAACACGCGGCCGTAAGGCTGGTTCTCGCCCTGGCGCTTCTCGTTCTGGACCACGCCGCGCTCGCGCTCGAGCATCTCCTGGTTGATGTTGCCGGCCAGGAAGCCCATGCGGTCGGCTTCCAGGTACAAGGTGCGCTCCAGGCCCGACACCGGCACGTCCTCGAAGAAGTTGGTGCGGTCGGTGTTGGTGGTGCCGTTGCGGTTGTTCGCGCCCAGGTCGTCCATCGCCTCGCGGAAGCCGTGCGGGTAGTTCTGGCTGCCGTTGAAGAAGAAGTGCTCGAACAGGTGGGCGAATCCGGTGCGGCCGCGGCGCTCGTCGCGCGAGCCCACGTGGTACCAGACGTTGACCGCCACCAGCGGCACGCTGTGGTCCTCGTGCACCAGCACGGTCAGGCCGTTGGGCAGCACGATCTTCTCGTGTTTGATGCGCAGGCTTTCCGGCGCGGGCACGGCCGGAGCGGGCGACGCGGCCCAGGCGGGCACGGACAGGATGGCCAGGGACAGCAGCAAGGGGGCGATTGCGCGCATGGTCGGTTCCGGTGCAGGCCGCGCAAGGGCGGCGCGAAGGGCGGCGGAGCGCCACGCCGGCGGCCGCGCGATGCGCGCGCGACCGTCGTGACTGTCCCCGAGGCCACCCTAGCAGCGGCGAACGGCGGCCGGCCTGGGCCAAAGGGCATGGCCCGCGCGGGCTGCGTGGCAGGCGGCGGCCGCCACCGTTCCCCGGACGCCAGCCGGCCCACCCTTGGAACCCGGCGTTCCGATGCCGCGCCGAACCACGCCGCTGTTGCGACGGCAACGGAAGCGGCGCGCGCCAGATTGCGCCGCAACGGCAACGACAGCAGCGATGGGCCCCTGCCCCGCTACCGCAAACAGGCGGCCAGCGCCTAAAGGCAGTCGACCAAGCCGTCGTACAAGCTGCGTCCGGTACCCGGCAGCACCGCGTAGAGCGGGCGCTCGCCGGCCAGGGCGCCGAGCAGCGCCTGCACATTGGTGCCGGGCGCCAGCGGCGAACGGCAACGCCAGTGCTGGAAACGCGCGGCGACCTTGCCGGTGGCCGGATCGACGCTCTCGTTGCTGGCGGCGAACAGCCACAGGCACTGGCCCAGCACCCCGCTGAAGCGATCCACCGAACAGCGGAAGCGCAGCGACTGGATGTTGGAGTAATCGCCCTCGCAGAAAGTATCGCCGCAAATCTCGTCGAAATTCTCGCGCAGGCCGTGCTGCAGGCCGTACCAGGCCTTTATCTCCGCTTCGCTGCTCAAATGGCTGGCCGCGTCGACGTACTCGGCGGCGGCAACGCTCGAGACCCACAGCAGTGCCGCGGCGCAAACCGCCGCCGCCAGCGACCGACGTCCGTTGTTGGAAATACGCATGAGTTCCTTCTCCCTGAAGCGGTGGCGCTCCGCGATCCGGAGCGGAACCAGATTGCGCGCCTGCGCCGGCCCCGTGCATCGGCGCGATGCCCGACGCCGTGTCGGGATTTTCCTAGCGGTATCCAAACGCCCTGTGCGCGACGTCGCGCGTACGCAACGACGAAGTCCGCTGGGCTTGTTCCTTGCATGCCCTAGAGAGGCCAATCACCAGCAATAGCCGGCGCCCGAACTGCCCGTCGCGCCCTTGACCCCCGCTTGGTTCAAAGACAAGGTCGCGCAAGCGGTATCGTCGGCTTGCGCGCCGGCCGGCGCGGCCTCCAGGACGAAGCTGTTGGCGGTTTCGCCGGACACGCGCAAGCTGTAGGCAGGGGTGCCGCTGCGCGGCGAACGCAAATCCGCCGCCGACAAGCTGGCGGTGAAGCCGACATAGCTATTGCCCTGGGTGTGGAAACGCTCGGCGCGCTGCGCCAGCTCCAGCAGGTCGGCCTTGGCCTGACCGCGCCGCGACTTGCGCACGCTGTCCAGGTAGGCCGGATAGGCGATGCCGACCAGGATGCCGACGATGGCCACCGCCACCATCAGCTCGATCAGGGTGAATCCGCGCGCGGCCCGTGTCCGCATCGATCCGCTCATCGCACCTGCCTCCAGGACTGCCGCCCGCAGGGCCGGTCCATATAGACCTGCCCCTCCAGCGTCAACTGGCAGCGGGGGATCTGATTCGGATCGGTCGGACCGGCGCCCGGCGTGCCCTGGCAAGCCGGATCGGTACTGCCGGTCGCGCATTCCCTCGGCTGCGGCGGCGGCTTGAGCAGATAGATGTCGGTGGAGCGGTCGGGCGCGCCGGTGTCGTCGGCACCGGAGTACGCGCCGCAGCCTCCACTGGGGCAGGCCGCGTCGCCACCTGGCTTGCGCAGGCCGTCGAATGCGCCGGCACCGGAATACATGTCCAGCCCGTAGCGCCAGTTACGCACGCCGGGCTTGCAGTCGTCGCCCTGCACTTCGAAGCTGGTGAAGAACACCTTGCCGCTTTGCAGCCGGGGCACGCCGATGAACCGCTCGCCGTTGCCGGTGGCGCCGACCTTCAAATCGAGGAACCAGCCGTCGTTGCCGCTGGACACCTGGCTCACGCTGCGGCTGCTGTTGCCGGCGGCGTCGGCGGTCTGCGCCTGCAGCGCTTGCTCGCCCAGGCTGGCGCGGCCGGCGATACGCGCAGTGCAGTCGGCAGCGGCACAGCGATCGTAGACCGCGTACAGGCTCTGCACCGGGGGATTGGCGGGGAGCGATTCGTCGCCGGAAGCGAAATAGCGTCCGGTACCGAAATACACGGCCACGCCGCCGCCGGGTCCGCTGGCGACGTCCAGCCCGCCGGTGATCGGCTGGGCATTGCCGTTGGCATCCTTCGCGCTGAACAGAGGCTGCCCCCCCAGCGCAATGTTCCAGGACGCGGCGTTGGCCGCCGACAGATCGAATTTCCACAGATTGCCCTGCAGGTCGCCGCCATACACGGTGTCGACCAGCCCGTCGCTGTTGTATCGCGCCAAGGCCACCAGATTGATCAAGCCGTTGCGCTGTGCGTAAGCGCTCGCGGCCGGCTTGAGGCGGGCCAGCACCTCGCCGGTGTTGGCGTCCACCGCGAACAGCACCGGCGCGCCGGCATAGGAATTGGCGCCGTTGCCGAACAACGCGATCCAGCGCGGTCCGGAGGGCCCGGACACCGGCACGATCAGCGGCCGGCCGAACACATGGCCCAGATCGTCCAACACCGCGTGGCTGCCGTCGGTGCCGCGCAACTCCCATAGCACCGAGGCATCGCCGAAGCGGTCCGGATCGGTTACATCCAGCGCCGAGACCGAGCGTCCGCCCGCTCCGGCGCCGGCTACCAGCAAGGTCCGCCAGTTGCCATCGGCGGCGGCGGGCACGTCCGCGCTGACGATCTCGCCGTCCATCGTGTACGCGTGCCGGTAGTTGGGGTTGGCCAGTTGCCCCATGCGTTCGCGCGCCGTCGAGGGAATGTAGGCGAAGCGCTCGCCGCCGCCGGCCGCGGTGGCGTCGAAGGCGTGCAGCATGCCGTCGTTGGCGCCCGCATATGCCGTGGTTTTGTTGGCGTTCTTGCCCTGAAGAAAGGCCTTGTAGCTCTTGCCCAGTGCGGACTTCCAGGCCGGCGACGCCGCACCGTCCCAGGCGCCGTAGCCGTAGTCGTCGCCCGCGGACACGATCTCGACCGAGGAATTGACGATGTCGCCCAGCAGCGCGCTGCGCACGCGGAACGGCGCCGCATTGAGCCCGCCGCGCAGATAGTCGACCAGATTGGCGTCGCTCTGTCCCTTCAGCCAGAGCTCGTCGAGCAGGCCCAAGCCCAGGCGCGCGCGCGCGGTGGACGCGGGCGCATAGCCGGCCAGATTGGAGGCGGTGAACTCGCGTGCCGCCACCATCGTGTGCACGCTGCCGTTGCCGCCCAATACCGTGGATGCCATGGTGGTGCGGATATTGCGACTGCCGGCCGAGCGCCCGGCCAGGCGAGTGGCGGCGCTCCAGCGCTGCGGACCGCGGGTGCCGTCGGCATTGAGCTCGTAGGCGGCGAGATCGCCGGTCCAGTCGGCGGAATTGTCCGGCACCCGGAACGAGGATTGCAGGGTGAACGAGGAGCCCGTCGCCAGGCGCGCGCCGGACGAGCTGCCGCCGCTGGTAGGCGCGCTGCCCAGCGCCTTGCCGATCAGCGCGCGCAACTGCGACTTGAGCTTGGCCGGATTGCGCGCCATCAGGTAGTTGTCGGGCTGGCCATCGCCGTCGGTGTCCCAGTCCGGGCGGCCGTCGCCGTTGGCGTCGGCGGCGCCGTACTTGGCCGCATACCACAATGGGCTGGGCAGCGAACCGCTGGCCGCGCCGGTCACGGCGAAACGCTCGACGCTGGGCTGGCGCCAGGCGTTGTTCACCGGACCGGTCATGCGGTAGTTGGTCCCGTTCGGCGTGGCGTTGGTCAGGAGATTGAAGCCTGCGCCGGCCGCGCAGCCGTTGCAGGGCGGTGCGCTGCCGGCGTTCGGCGGCGGTGGGCGATATACCGCACGATAGGTGCCGTCGCGGTTGCCGCCGAACACACCGAAGCCGACGTAGAGCGGATCGCCGCTGGAGACACCGATCAGCTCCGTGCGCACGAGCACTTCGTTGGCTCCCACGATGGGCCGGTTATTGGACCCGCTACAAGCTGCCGATGCGCTGCCCCAACAGATGTCGGCGCCATCGAAAGCGGCATTGGTGTCGGCGTTGCAGGCCGCTCCGACGCAATAGGTCAGCATGTAGACGAAGTCGCGGTCGTTGGATTCGCCCTCGGGCGCGCCATCCCAGCTGAACATGAAGCTACCCGCGCTGCCGTCCGCGGCCACGTCGCGCCCATAGGTCACGCCATTGGCTGCGGGCTGCGCTCCGGCCAGCGTATCGCCGAGCTGGCAAGTTTTCTCATAAGAGGCGTCGGGATAGGCCACGCAGTATGGCGTCAGGCTCAAGGTACCGCCGCCGGCTTTGATCTCGATCTTGGGCAGCGAGTCGGCCAACGCGACGGCATAGGTGGTCACGTCGACTTTGACCGTCGCGGGCTTGCCCGGCAGGCCCGGCCGCAAATCGGTGGAGCTGGCGGCCTTGGCCAGGCCTCCGATCAGATAGCTGCCTTCGCGGTTGGGCGTGTCGTCGCAGATGCCGCGCACGTAGGACAGATTGTTGATCAGGGTCGAGCTGCAGACGAAGCGGTGCGAGTAAGCCAGGTTGCCGGTCATGCTGGCATCGTTCGGCGCCTGGGCGCCGAAACCGACGAAGTAGCGTTTGCCGTTGATGCCCTCATCCGAGCCCAGGGCATCGGTGGCCGCGGCCGCGGCCTGCAGGCCAGGCACCGCCGGCACGGCATTGCCGTCGTAGGTATTGGTGCCGCTGGACAAAATCATCACGCTGCAATCGGCGCAATACGGGTTGCCACCGCCGTACTGGCTGGCCGGAGCGGCAGCGCCGTATGGATCGCGCCAGGCCGGCCGTGGACCGCCGCTGATGTCGTTACCGGGATTGGCGACGAAGGCAGCTGTGGCCGTTGTCTGTCCCGCTAGATAGCGCAGCGCCTCGGCGTACATCTCGCCGATGGGATTGCCCCAGGGCGTGCAAGCGTAGCCGCTGCCGGGATCGGTGATGGTACTTGAGCCGATGTCGGTGCGGTTCGTCGCCCCCCAGCCGCCGCAGTCGCCGGCCCAACTGGTACCGTTCCACGCGGTGTTGCTGCCGTTCCAGGCAACGAGGCGGAAGCGGTTCAAGGTGTTGACGATGCCCTCGTTGCCCGCGGCTTGATTGCAGAAGGTACCGTCCGACAGCCGCACCTCGTCGCCCACGGCGCAGGCGGCGGGATTGCTGCCATTGCCGGCAAAGCGGCCGATGTTCTTGCGCAGCACGCCGCCGGCGCGCGGCGCGCTGTAGCTGCCCGACACCAGACCGAAACGCAGGCGTCCGGACTCGCCGAATTCCTGCAGCAGGCCCACAGGCTTGAAGCTGGTGCCGTAACGCTGGCAGAAGCTCTCGCGCGAAGCATCGCTGGCCAGGGCCGGATCGCACACGCGCACGCGCACGGTGAAGTCGGTGATCGTCGTCGGGCGGTCGCCGTTGCCTTCCGACACGCCGCTGGCCCCGGTCTGGGCGATGCATTGGGTGAACTCGGTGACGCCCCAACTGGGGAAGCGCCCTTGCGCCACGCGCATCAAAGGCGCACTGGCGGCATCGAGGCTGACGTTGCAGAACGTCATCGACTTGCCGGAGGCGGCAATGCCCACGTATTGCTGCAGGTCGTCGCCGGTGTAGATCTTGGACCAGGCGTGCATGTCGCTGGGGATGTGGGCGCGCTCCAGCACGGTATCCGTGGCGGTGTCGGTGGTGCGCATGCCGCCGTACAGCACGTAACGCAGCACGTCCAGGCGGCTCATCGTGATCCAGTTGAGGAAATTTCCGCTCCAGGCGCTGCCGCCGCACTTGTGATCGGTATTGCGCTCGGGCTTGGCCTTGAATACGCCGGAGGCATAGACGTAACAAAGGAAGGGGTCGAAGTAGCCTTCGTAATCGATGCGGTTGTTGTAGGTATTGTCGACCACGCCATCGCCGCTGATGTCGGTGTAGTCGGTGTAGGCCTTGTCGAACAACTGTTCGTCGCGCGAGGCCACCAGCATCATCAGCGGCGGTGCGTTGCCGCCCAGATATAGGGGCTGGTCGGCGAGCGTATAGTCGCCGACCGCCGCGGCGCCGGGCTGGCTACGGTCCAGCAAGACCACGCCCAGCAGCAAGACGGCGGCGACGCGGCACAGGGTCCAAGGGCTCATGCGGGCAGCGTCCGTCAGGGAATGTAGATGGTGTCGACGACCGCGATCGAGGCCGGATCGGCATCGCGATCGCCGGCCAGGGCGGTGACGCGGTAAGCGTCATCGGTGGTGTCGTTCTTGCGCCCGCCCGCCTTGAGGCTGCTGGGCATGCCGCCGGGACAGCCATCGATGCGCTGGGTGCGCACCGCACGCGCGTCGCGGTTGCTGGCCGGGTCCGACCACCGCGTGGGATCGAAGCGGCTGCAGGTTTCGTCGTCGGCCACGTAGCGCGCGCTGGCACTGAACAGGCCGGACTGCACCTCCGACTCGCGCTGCCGCGCCAGGGCTTCGGCGTTCTGGAAGGCGACGTTGACCCGGTTGTAGTTCGCCGACATGCGCTCCTGCAGGCCGGTGACCTGCATGCCGACGATGCCCAACAAGGCCAGCAGGATCAGCATGATCATGGCCACGTAGAGCACGGCGCCGCGCTGCTGGGCGCGGCTGGGAGGACGGCGGCGGACGGCGGCGGCTCGCATGTTCGGCTCCTCAGTTGCCGTAGAGGCGGTTACGCAGGGCCACGCTGGATTCGTAGACGCTGCGGTAGCGGCCGTCGGCCGGCGGGGTCACTCGCACGCCCAACACCTGCAACGCGGGCATGGCCGTCTGCGCGACCACGCCCGCGCGCTCGGTGCTGCGGCTGAGGAACGCCACCTGGACCAGGCCCACGCGCCGCCAAACGCGCTTGTCGCTACCGGTCTGCACCGCCTGCGCGACGTTCTGCCGCGCGACATAGCCGGTGGGCGGTTGATCCGGGCTGGTCTGCAAGTCCTGGCCGTAGATCAGCTGCATGTTTTCGATGCCCTCCACCAACGGCTCCGGCGCGCCGCCGACCAGGCCGAGCGCACCGCTGCCGGGCGCCGCGGTGTAACGCGCCCGGTACAGGGTCGGTTCGCCGCCATCGGGACTGAGCGCGACGTAATAGACCTCGCTCTCGGCGCGATACAGGGTGCTGCCTTCCAGCGTTTCGGTAGTCAGATCGCTGCGGTTGAGGCCGGCGCCGGCGACGGTCAACGTGGTGCGGCTGCCGCCGCGCGCGACCGAGGTGGCCTGGAACGGAATCGCGCGCTGGCAGTTGCCGACCGCGAACAGGCCCGGCGCGTCGACGCCGCCGCTGGCCACCAGGCCGTCCCAGCTGGCGGTTTCCACGCTGAGTTCGTTGCCCAGGCTGGACACCACCGTGGCGCCTTCGGCGGAGAAGTAGCGCAACACCACCACGTCGCTGCCGGCCATCGGCGCCGGCGACAAGGCGCTGACATAGGCCGGCAGGGCCGGCGAGCCCGACCAGGTCGCCGCCGCCGGCAGGGTCAGCGCGCCGCCGGGCGCGGTGTTGGCGGCTTCGAAGCCCTGGATGGCGGTGTGGAAATGCAGTTGCTCCGGCGTGGTCTCCAACTGGGCCTCGGTCGGCCAGGTCTGCGCGGCGAACGCGGAACGGAAGCCGCGGTTGGACAGGGACAACAGCCGGCTCTGGTCGGCCACGCAGCCCATATGCCCGGCCATGCGCAGATCGCGCTGCAGGTAGTCCATGGCGAAGCGGCTGTTTTCCTGCACTCGCGCCAGCCCTTCGGACAGTTTGTAGGTGATGCGCGAGGCGTCGAACACCTGCAACAGGCCGATCATCAGGAAGGTCCCCAGGGCCAGGGCCACCATCAGCTCCACCATGCTGAAGCCGGCGGCGTGCGACCGGAACACGTGGGCACGATTCATAGCCGGGTTCCGATGCTGACGCTGCCGTTGCTGTTGGCGCCGACCTCGCCCACCGCGCCGCGCGCGTCGGACCAGCGGATCGTCACCGTCATCTGCGGGCCGGCCAGCACCACGTCGGCGTTGGCGCCGCCGCCCAGCGTGGCGCGCACCTGGCAGCGCCAGCGCGCCATCGACGCGGCCGGCGTCACCACCGCCACCGGGCGCGAGCAGTCGCTGCCGGTCACGCCGCCGAAACTGCCCGCGGTGATCGCGGTGTACTGGGCGGCATAGCTGCGGTTGGCGCGGGCCTGATCGAGCAGGTCGTAGGCCAGGTTGGTGGCCTGGGTGCGCAGGTTCGCGCTTTGCGCGTAGCGCACGCTCAAGGTCTGCAGCATGGCGAATCCGAGCAGGCCCAGTGCGATCACCACCAGCGCGATCAGCACCTCGAGCAAGGTGAAGCCCGCGGCGGCGGCACGACGGCGCGGCGGCGCGCTCATGGGCAGGCCGCCCGTCGCAAGCGCAACTGTCCGGTAGCTGCCAACACGATCCGGCGCACCTGCTCGGCGCCGCTCTGGCATTGCTGAGGCTGCAATACGAACTCGCGCGCATTGCCATCGGCCACGCGGCCGCGCGCGTCGAAGCGGAACTGGGTGGCGCTGCCGGCGTTGGCGCTGGCGCTGAGGTCGACCTGCGCCGGCGCGGGCACGTAGCGCATCACCTCATCGCCAGCGGGCGCGCCGTCCGCGTTGCGATCGGTCCATACGATCCAGCCCTTGCTCCAGTCGCCGCCGCAGCGCAGTCCGTCCTCGCTGGTGCACACGCGTCCGCCTTGCGGGCTGCGCAGCGCCTCGCTGCGGGCCAGGCTCATGGTGGCGATCAGTTCGTTGGCCGAGGTCGCCACGCGGTTGGAACGCAGGCTGTCCTGGAAACTCGGCCAGGCCCAGGCCAACAGTATCGCGACGATCGAAATCGCGATCAGCAGTTCCACCAGCGTGAAGCCTTGCGATCGCTGCGCATGCATGCCCTGTCTCCTTGCGGAATCGGGCGAATGCTAACCACGCTACCGCCGACGCCCGCATGTTTATGCGGACGAATGGCGCTCGATACGGGACGAGCGGAATGCGCCTCACTTTAGTTGATGACGCTTGCTGTAATTCACTGCACAAAAGCGCACAAGACACGGATTTTTCCGTGGTTTTCCTACTTTCAGTGCCTGATCGGTGCCCTGTGGTCTGGCATATGGATGCCATAGGCATATCCGGTACGCGTTCGTTGTGATCGAAGCGTGCTGCATTCGGTTTTGCGGCGCGCGCAAGGCCACGGATGGCTTCGTTTTGTCCGACAGGAGCGCATGCAGACTATCGGCCGTCATCGTCACGCCCACTCGATGGCCGCCCCGCGATGCCGCAACGGCGTTCCGCGGCGTTTCCCGACACAGGCGCGCGTTGTTTTCCTACGGCCAGCGCACCGCGGCCGGATGACACTGGCCGCCTGCCCGCAACGGAGTACGCCATGCATCGGACGCGTGGAATCACCCTGATCGAAGCCGTCATCGCGCTGTTCCTGGCCGCCACGCTGATCGCGTTGGCCGTGCCCACCTTCGCCCGCAGCCTGCAACGCGCGCGCATCGGCCAGGTGCAGATGGCGATGAGCGAGAGTTTCATGACCTCCGCCCGCACCGCCGTCGGTGGCGGCTGCGCGACGGTGCTATGCCCCTTGGCGGGCGAGGGTTGCGCCGACAACGCGGACTGGAGCCGGGGCTGGATGGTCTACGCCGACGTCGACGGCGACCGCAGCTACAGCCGCGCGGACGTGTTGGTACAGCGCACGCCGCCGTTGCGCGGGCTGCGCCTGCGCAGCACCGATGGCCGCCGCCGCGTGGTGTTCCAGACCGACGGCGGCAACGAAGGCAGCAACCTCACCTTCACGGTCTGCGCCGAAGGCGGCGGCGAGGCCGGATCGCTGGTCCTGTCCAACGCCGGCCGCTTCCGGCTGGCGCCGCCGAGCCCGGACCAGCGCCGGAGTTGCGAGGACGCCTGAGCCGGCGCGGCGGCGCAGCGCCGCTAGGCCGCGCTCACGCCTGCGGGGAGCGGCGATGGCCGCCGAACGGCGCCCAGACGCCTCTGGGCGGCCCCTTCCGCGGCCTTCCATACGGGGTTCCGGGTTAGACTGGCCGCCTCGCCCCTCCCCCGAGGGGCGCTTAGCATGCATCGAATGTCCGAGGACGACAGTAGTAACCACACCGAACAACCCGAGAAACGGCGCTCCTGGCTGGAGCGGATCAGCTCGGCGCTCTCCGGCGAGCCCACCACTCGGGAAGACCTGGTCGAACTGCTGCGCGACGCCCAGGCCGACGGCCTGATCGCCGCAGACACCCTGCGCATGATGGAAGGCGCCATCGCGGTGTCGGACCTGACCGTGGGCGACGTGATGATCCCGCGCTCGCAGATGGTGGTGTTGCCGGCCGACGGCAAGTTCCTGGACCTGATGAAGCGCGTGGTCGAGTCCGGCCATTCGCGCTTCCCGGTACACGGCGACGACAAGGACGAGATCCTGGGCGTGCTGCTGGCCAAGGACCTGCTGCGCGGGGTGGTCGCCGACAACGGCCCCGGCAGCATCCACGAGCTGCTGCGCCCGGCGGTGCTGATCCCCGAATCCAAGCGCCTGGACGTGTTGCTGCGCGAGTTCCGCCAGTCGCGCAACCACATGGCCATCGTCATCGACGAGCACGGCGGCGTGGCCGGCCTGCTGACCATCGAGGACGTGCTGGAGCAGATCGTCGGCGAGATCGACGACGAGCACGACGACGCCGAAGACCCCAACGCGCTGATCGCCGCGCAGGCCGACGGCCAGTACGTGGTGGACGCGCTGACCCCCATCGCCGACTTCAACGAGCGCTTCGGCGCCGACTTCGACGACGACGAGTACGACACCATCGGCGGCCTGGTCACCGCGGCCATCGGCCATCTGCCCGAAGCCGGCGAGGAACTGACCCTGGGCCGCTTCGTGTTCCGCGTGGCCAGCGCCGACGCGCGCCGCGTGCACGCCTTCCACGTCGGCGTGCTCAGCGCCGACTGAGCGGCGCCGTCCCTGGGGTAGGAGCGGCGTAAGCCGCGATCGCCTGCCCGATACGCTGCCCAGCCTCGAGCGCCAGCGCATGGCCATCGAGGCCGAGCGCCGCGCCTGCTGTCGCCACACCCCACGCATGTGCCGTCATCCGGCCGCCGCTTAGAATGGCCCGTCCCCAAGACCGGCCGCCCGCCTTGAATCCGATCCGCCGTGCCACGCCCCGCTCCGCCGTCCTGCTCGCGCTGTGGCTGTGTGCCGCCCTCGCCTTCCTGACCGCGCCTGCCCTGGCCGCAGCGCAGACCGCGCAAACCGCGTCAGCCGATACGACGGGTACCGCCGCGCCCGCGCAAACGCCGTCTGCGAGCGCGGCGCCCGCCACCACCGTCCCGCGCATCGGCGTGGCCACCATGCAGCCCGGCGAGATCTTCTGGGAACGCTTCGGACACGACGCCCTGGTGGTGCTGGACCCGGGCACCGGCGCGGCCATCTCCTACAACTTCGGCTTCTTCGATCCCGAGGAACCGGACTTCGTCGGCCGCTTCATGCGCAACGACATGCGCTACCGCCTGGCTGCGCTGCCGTTCGAGCAGGACCTGGCGCTGTACCGCGAGGAAGGCCGCGGCGTGTCGATCCAGTGGCTGGACCTGGACGACGATCAGGCGCGCACGCTGGCCGCGTCGCTGGCCGAGAACGCCAAGCCCGAGAACGCCTATTACCGCTACCAGTACTTCGACGACAACTGCTCCACCCGCGTGCGCGACGCCATCGACCGCGCCCTGGGCGGAGCGCTGCGCCGGCAGATCGAAGGCCGTTCGCGCGGCAACACCCTGCGCGGCGAAGCGGTGCGGCTGGCCTCGCCGGCGCCGTGGATGTGGCTGGGCTTCGACATCGGCCTGGGCGCGGCGGCCGACAAGCCGCTGCCGGTCTGGGGCGAGGCCTACGTGCCCATGCGCCTGGCCGCGGCGCTGCGCGAAGTCAAGAACACCCAGGGGCGGCCGCTGGTGCTGTCGGAGCAGGAGATCCTGCCCCACCGCATCGCCCCCGAGCCGGCCGAAACGCGGCGCAACTGGGTGCGCTGGGCCGCCTTCGGCGTGGTCCTGGGCTTGGCCCTGGCCGGCCTGGGCCGGCGCCGTCCGCGCGTGCTCGCGGCGCTGGCGCTGGCGCTGTGGACCCTGTGCGGCATCCTGGCCGCGCTGATGCTGTTCATCTGGTTCGGCACCGGCCACACCTATGGCTGGGGCAACCAGAACCTGCTGTTGTTCAACCCGCTGTGCTGGCTGCTGTGGCTGGGCGGCTGGCGCATCCTGCGCGGCCGCGAGGCCGGCCCCTGGTTCCAGCGGCTGCTGCTGACGGTGGCCGCCTGCGCGGTGCTGGCGCTGTTCCTGCACGGCCTGCCGACCCAGCCGCAGCGCAACGCGCACTGGATCGCGCTGATGCTGCCGCTGCACCTGGGCCTGCTGCTGGGCCTGCGCAAGCGCTGAATGCCCGCTGCGGCTTGCCGCGACGGGCGCGCACGGGCACGATGCGCGCAATGAAGGATCCCAGCCTGCCCCAGTGCGTGATCAACTGCGCCGCCTACGACCGCAACGGCGTGCGCCGCGACATCAGCCTGGACCGGATCAGCGACGTGCTCGCGGTCGACGACGGCAGCTTCGTCTGGGTTGGCCTGTACGAGCCCGACGAGGGCATCCTGGAAAAATTGCAGGAAGAGTTCTGCCTGCACGATCTGGCCATCGAGGACGCGCATAACGCGCACCAGCGGCCCAAGATCGAAAGCTACGGCAATTCGCTGTTCATCGTGGTCCACACCGCGCAGACCGTGGACAGCCACATCCGCTTCGGCGAGACCCACCTGTTCGTTGGCCCGCGCTACCTGGTGACCGTGCGTCACGGCGCGTCCAGCAGCTACGCCGCCGCGCGCACGCGCCTGGAGCGCGAGTCCGAGGAACTGCGCCACGGACCGGCCTCGGCGCTGTACGTGGTGCTGGACATGGTGGTGGACAACTTCACCCCGATCGTCGACGAGTTCAGCCAGGAGCTCAACGCCCTGGAAAAGGACGTGTTCGCCGAGGACTTCCGCAAGGGCACGGTGGAGAAGCTGTACGACCTCAAGCGCGAGCTGACCCGGCTGCGCATGGCGGTGGCGCCGCTGCAGGACATCCTGGGCCAGCTGGCGCGCTCGCGCAGTTCGCTGATCGACGAGGAAAGCCAGCTCTACTTCCGCGACGTGCTCGACCACGCCGTGCGCATCAACGAAACCACCGACACCCTGCGCGAAATGCTGACCGCGGCGATGAGCGTGAACCTGTCGCTGGTGACCATCCGCCAGGGCGAGGTGGTCAAGCGCCTGGCCGGCTGGGCCGCGCTGCTGGCCGCGCCGACCCTGATCGCCAGTTGGTACGGCATGAACTTCAAGCACATGCCGGAACTGGCGGGCGAGCACAGCTACTGGATCATGATCGGCGCCACCATCACCGTCTGCGTGGTGCTGTTCGGCTTCCTGCGCCGGGCGAAGTGGCTGTAGCCGCGACGCAGCCCGCTTTGGGGAGGAGCGGCGCCAGCCGCGACCGCGCAAATACGCAAGCCGGCGTGTGCCGGATAGGCACGATGCACTTACATGCTCAGGCGCCGGCGAGAACGTCGACCCAGGCGCGTGCCGACGCCCCCAAGATCACGGTCGCGGCTCACGCCGCTCCTACCCCACAGCACGGCTTGTCCGCCTTCCGTGGGAGCGACGTGAGTCTGCGTGGTGCTGTTCGGCTTCCTGCGCCGGGCGAAGTGGCTGTAGCCGCCACGCACGCAGCCCGCTTTGGGGTAGGAGCGGCGCAAGCCGCGACCGCGGCAATACGCGGGCCGGCGTGTGCAGGATGGGCACGATGCACGCACATGTTCAGGCGTTGGCGAGAACGTCGACCCAGGCGCGTGCCGACGCCCCCCAAGATCACGGTCGCGGCTGACGCCGCTCCTACCCCACAGCAGGGCATGTCCGCCTTCTGTGGGAGCGACGTGAGTCGCGATGGAACCTCGGGACTAGATCGCGGCTCATGCCGCTCCCGCAGAGACAGCAAAGCGCGGCCGTCCGCCCTGCTGAACAGCCCCAGGCACCACACCGTACGACCAAAGTACTAGCCGCTATGCGGCGCTGCGCATTGACCCCGGGCGGACCCAGGGGCGACGCTGCTACGGTCCATACGGAGGCGCGTCATGAAAGGTCTGTCCTGGCTCGGTTGGGGCCTGCTCGCGGTGTTGGCGGCGTTCTGCCTGGGAACGATCGCGCTGAACCGCGGCGAGTCGATCAGCGCGATGTGGCTGGTGGTCGCGGCGGTGTGCACCTTCACCGTGGCCTACCGCTTCTACGGGCGCTACATCGCCCAGCGCGCGCTGATGGTCGACGGCCGCCGCGCCACCCCGGCCTGGCGCCGCAACGACGGCCTGGACTACGTGCCCACCGAGAAGAGCGTGGTGTTCGGCCACCACTTCGCCGCGATCGCCGGTGCCGGCCCGCTGGTGGGCCCGGTGCTGGCCGCGCAGATGGGTTACCTGCCCGGCACCTTGTGGATCCTGTTCGGCGTGGTCATGGCCGGCGCGGTCCAGGACATGCTGGTGCTGTTCTTCTCCACCCGCCGCGACGGCCGCTCGCTGGGCGAGATGATCCGCGCCGAGATGGGCCCGGCCGCGGGCGTGATCTCGATGATCGGCATCCTGATGATCATGGTGATCCTGCTGGCGGTGCTGGCGCTGGTCGTGGTCAAGGCGCTGGCGGAAAGCCCCTGGGGCACCTTCACCGTGGCCATGACCATTCCCATCGCGATCCTGATGGGCGTGTACCTGCGCTACTTCCGCCCGGGCCGCATCCTGGAGGTCTCGATCATCGGCTTCGTCCTGCTGCTGCTGGCGATCTGGCTGGGCGGCCAGGTCGCCGCGCACCCGACCTGGGGCGAGGTCTTCCACCTCAAGGGCACCACCCTGGCCTGGCTGATGATCGGCTACGGCTTCATCGCCTCGGTGCTGCCGGTGTGGTTCCTGCTGGCGCCGCGCGACTACCTGTCCACCTTCCTCAAGATCGGCACCGTGCTGGTGCTGGCGCTGGCCATCGTGATCGCCGCGCCGCATCTGCAGATGCCGGCCATCACGCCCTTCGTCGACGGCACCGGTCCGGTGTTCTCGGGCAAGCTGTTCCCGTTCCTGTTCATCACCATCGCCTGCGGCGCGGTGTCGGGCTTCCACTCGCTGATTTCCTCCGGCACCACGCCCAAGATGATCTCCAGCGAAGCCGACGTGCGCCTGGTCGGCTACGGCGGCATGCTGATGGAGGCCTTCGTCGCGATCATGGCGCTGATCGCCGCCTGCGTGCTGCAGCCGGGCGTGTACTTCGCGATGAACGCGCCGGCCGCGCTGATCGGCACCACCGCCGAGTCCGCGGCCACCGCGATCTCCAACTGGGGCTTCGTCGTCACCCCGGACATGCTGACCATGACCGCCAAGGAGATCGGCGAGAGCACCATCCTCTCGCGCACCGGCGGCGCGCCGACGCTGGCGGTGGGCATGGCCCAGATCCTGCACGGGCTGATTCCGGGCGACGGCATGATGGCGTTCTGGTACCACTACGCGATCCTGTTCGAAGCGCTGTTCATCCTGACCACGATCGACGCCGGCACGCGCGTGGCCCGCTTCATGATCCAGGAACTGATCGGCCTGGCCTACGCACCGTTCCAGCGCACCGACAGCTGGGTGGCCAATATCGGCAGCACCTTGCTGGCGGTGGCCATGTGGGGCTACTTCCTGTACCAGGGCGTGGTCGATCCGCTGGGCGGCATCAACACCCTGTGGCCGCTGTTCGGCATCGCCAACCAGATGCTGGCGGGCATGGCGCTGGTGTTCTGCACCGTGGTGATGGTGAAGATGAAGCGCGAGAAGTACCTGTGGATCCCGCTGATCCCCACCGCCTGGCTGCTGGTATGCACGCTGACCGCGGGCTGGCAGAAGCTGTTCGATCCCAACCCCAAGATCGGCTTCATCGCCAATGCGCGCAAGTTCGCCGACGCGGCCGCGCGCGGCGAGGTGCTGGCGCCGGCCAAGTCGGTGGAGGAAATGCAGCGGGTGGTGTTCAACAACTACGTCGACGCCGGCCTGACCGCGCTGTTCGTGGCGGTGGTGATCGCCACGGTGTTCTTCGGCCTGCGCGCGGCGTTCGCGGCGCGACGCAATCCGGTCGCCACCGCCAAGGAGAGCGACTATGTCGCGCTGGAAACGCTGGCTCGCTGAAGCGGCCGCGCTGACGGTTCGCGGCTTGCGCGCGTGGTGGCGCGCGGCCGCGCAGACCGCGCGCCTGGCCATCGGCATCCCCGATTACGACGTATACGTGGAACACATGCGCCGCACCCATCCGGAGCTACCGCCGATGGATCGGGACGCGTTCTTCCACGAGCGCATGATGGCGCGTTACGGCAAGGGCCGGTCGCGCTGTTGTTGATGCGCTTTTGCCTCCCCCTTTGGAAAAGGGGGATTGAGGGGGATTTGCTTTGCTGCGCGCCACGCCATTGCGACCTGAAAGCAAATCCTCCCCAACCCTCCTTTTTCAAAGGAGGGAGCTAAAAGCAAAGGGCCGCCCATGAGGCGGCCCTTTGCATGTCGGCGGCGGCCCCTCAGGACCACCGCTTACTGTCCAATATGCTGCTTCAACCAGCCGTTGACCGTGTCGTGCCACAGCACGCTGTTCTGCGGCTTGAGCACCCAGTGGTTCTCGTCGGGGAAATACAGGAACTTGGACTCGATGCCCTGGCGCTGCAGCGCGGTGAACGCGGCGATGCCCTGCTCGACCGGAATGCGGAAGTCCTGCTGGCCGTGCACCACCAGCATCGGCACGCGCCACTTGTCCACGTAGTTGACCGGGTTGAAGCGCTCGTAGTTCTTCGGCACCGCGTAGGGCGTGCCGCCCTGCTCCCACTCGGTGAACCACAGCTCCTCGGTGGCGTAGCCCATCATGCGCTGGTCGAAAACGCCGTCGTGGTTGACCAGACACTTCCAGGGCTGGTTCCAGTTGCCGGCGATCCAGTTGACCATGAAGCCGCCGTAGGACGCGCCCAGCGCGCAGGCCTTGTCGCCGTTGAGGAAGGAATACTTCTTCTGCGCCGCGGCCCAGCCCTTCTGCAGGTCTTCCAGCGGGCGGTCGCCCCAATGCTGGCTGATCGCGTCGGTGAAGGCCTGGCCGTAGCCGGTGGAACCGTGGAAGTCGATCATCACCACCGCATAGCCCTGGCCCGCGTAGGTCTGCGGGTTCCAGCGGTAGCTCCAGCCATCGCCGAAGCTGCCCTGCGGGCCGCCGTGGATCAGGAACGCCACCGGATACTTCTGCCCTTCCTGGTAGTTCCAGGGCTTGACCACGTAGCCGTACACGGTGTCGCCGTTCCAGCCCTTGAACGAGAACTGCTCGTACTCGCCGAAACTCACGTCCTTGAGCATTTCGCCGGCGCTGGGCGTGATCGCGCGCTCCGGCGCGCCGTCGATGCCGCCGACGAAGATCTGATCGCCGCTCTTGAGGCTGTTGCGGGTGAAGGCCAGGGTCGGGCCGGCGCGGGTCACCGAGGACACGCTGCCGTCGCCGATCAGGCGGGTCACGCTGCCGTCGTCGACGCCGATGCCGAACAGCGGCAGCTGGCCCAGTTCCTGCGCCGTGGTGTAGATCGTCTTGCCGTCCTTGGACAGCAGGATGCCCTCGGCCGAGCGATCCCACTTGGGCGCGATCTCGCGGCGCTGGCCGCTGGCCAGGTCCAGCGCCATCAGGCCGAAGCGGTCGGCCTCGAAGCCCGGGCGCTTCATCGCGCGGTAGTACAGGGTCTTGCCGTCCTGACTGAACACCGGGCCGGCGTCCCAGGCGGGGTTGGCGGCGGTGAGGTTCTGCGCCGCGCCGCTGCCGTCGGCGCGCACGCGGTACAGGTCGAAGTTGGTCGACCAGGGTTCCTTGGCATCGGCCTGGCGCGCGCCGACCACCAGGGTCTCGCCGTCCGGCGCCCAGGTGTATTCGCCGCTGTCGCCGAACGGGCGCGAGGGCACGTCGCCGACGATGTCGGCGCCGACCAGGATGGCGCTGGCCACCGGCTTGACCACGCCCTGCTTGTTGGCGCTGGGCAGGGTGGCCACGAACAAACGATTCAGGCGGCCGTCGTTCCAGGCATCCCAGTGGCGGATGAACATGCGGTCGAAGACCACGCCGGTGGCCTTGCTCGCGCCGCGCTCGTCCATGCGCTTCTTGCTGCAGGACAGGTCGGCCGCGCAGTCGGCGAAGGCCTCGGCGTTGAAGGCCACGCGCTTGCCGTCGGGCGAGAGCTGGTAGCCGCCCACGTCGGCGGCGAAGGCGGTCAGCTGCTTGGGCGTGCCGCCGGTGGCCGGGATCGAGTACAGCTGCTGGCTGCCGGACTTGGCGCTGAGGAAGTACACGGTGCGGCCGTCGGGCGAGAAGGCCGGCGAATTCACGCTCCAGCCGGCCGGGGTCAGCGGCTGCGGCGGCGCCGCGTCGCGCGCGAACAGGTCTTCCACGTACAGGCCGGTGGCGGACTTGTTGGCGGCGAAATCGACCTTGCGCTTGGCGAACACCAGGCGGCGGCCGTCCGGCGACAGGGTCGGCGAGGACACGCGGTCCAGGGTGGCCAGATCGCGCGCTTCCAGGCCGCGCGCATCGGCGGCGGCGGGCAGCGCGGCCGCGATCAGCAGCGGCAGGACGGCGTGACGCAGGTTCATAGGAGCTCCGGGCGGGACCAAAACGCCGATGGTAGGGGCCGGGCGGCGCGCCCGCAAAGGCCGGCGGTCATCCCCGCGCCGGGGCCGGCGGCCGCGCCGGCGCCGCTATACTCCGTCGATTGTCCCGAAAGCCCTCCTTCCGGAGCCCCGTAGTGACCGTACCCGCTACCGCATCATCGCCGGCTTCCGGCGAGTTCTTCGGCCATCCCAAGGGCCTGTACGTCTGCTTCTTCACCGAAATGTGGGAGCGCTTCTCCTTCTACGGCATGAAGGCGCTGCTGCTGCTGTACCTGCTGAAGTACCACCTGTTCACCGACGACGCCGGCTACGACCTGCTCGGCGCCTACGGCGGCCTGGTCTACGCCATGCCGGTGATCGGCGGCCTGCTCGCCGACCGCTACCTGGGCATGCGCAAAGCGGTGGTGCTGGGCGGCGTGCTGCTGGTGCTGGGCCATTTGGGCATGGCCTTCGAGGGTCACGCCGCCACCCGCCTGGCCGACGGTACGGTCCAGCGCGACGAGGGCGCGCTGCAGATCTTCTACCTGTCGCTGGCGCTGATCATCATGGGCGTGGGCTTCCTCAAGCCCAACATCTCCACCATCGTCGGCAAGCTCTACCCCGAGAACGACCCGCGCCGCGATTCGGGCTTCACCCTGTTCTACGCCGGCATCAACGTGGGCGCGATGTTCGCCAGCCTGATCTGCGCGTTCCTGGGCGAGACCTACGGCTGGAAGTACGGCTTCGGCGCCGCCGGCGTGGGCATGGTGGCCGGCCTGATCATGTTCATCTGGGGCCAGAAGTACCTGCACGGCCATGCCGAACCGGCCAACCCCGCGCTGCTGCGCGAGCGCATCGCCGGCCTGCCGCGCGAGTGGTGGATCTACCTGGGCTCGTTCGCCGGCGTGGCCGTGGTCTGGCTGCTGATCCAGCGCACCGACACCGTGCACGGCGCCATGCACCTGATCGCCGCCGGCTTCGGCCTGTGGTTCGTGTACTTCCTGGTCACCCAATGCGACAAGGTGCAGCGCGAACAGATGATCTCGCTGCTGCTGATGATCATCGGCGTGCTGGTGTTCTTCACCCTGTACGAGCAGACCTACGGCAGCTGGATCACCTTCAGCGACCGCCTGCTGACCAAGGACATGTTCCCCAGCCTCAGCGGAGTCAGCGCCAGCGCCCTGCCGTGGTCGCTGTTCCTGCTGGCGGCCAGCCCGTTCCTGATGATCGCCGCGCTCAAGGCCAGCGATCGCGGCAACGCCGGCCTGGCCCGGACCATGGTCGTGCTGCTGGGCCTGGGCCTGGCCGTGGCCTGCTTCCACGACGTGGTGCTCAAGCCGCAGACCGCCGGTTCGCTGACCTTCCTGGGTTCGTTCTTCATCATCGTGCTGTCGCCGATCTTCGCCTGGCTGTGGCCGTGGCTGGAGCGGCGCGGGCTCAATCCCAGCAAGCCGGCCAAGATCGCCATCGGCCTGATCGTGGCGGGCCTGGCCTTCGTGCCGCTGATGCTGGCCGCGCAGGCCACCGCCGGTGGCGCGATGGCCAGCGTGTGGTGGCTGGTGCTGGCCTACTTCGTGCTCGAGGTCGGCGAGATGTGCCTGTCGCCGATCGGCCTGTCCGCGGTCACCCAGCTGTCGGTGGCGCGCGTGGTCGGCCTGATGATGGGCGGCTTCTGGCTGGCCACGGCCTACTCGGAAGTGCTGGCCGCGCAGTTCGGCAAGCTGGCCTCGCTGGACCTGCCCGAGGGCGCCGCGGTCGATTTCGCCGTGGCCAGCGCCAAGTACGGCGAGTTGTTCCAGCTGATGATGTGGATCGGCATCGGCTCGGGCGTGCTGTACTTCCTGATCTCGCCGTTGCTGCGCCGGTGGATGCACGGGGTGAAGTGAGGCCCGGCACCGTCGAACAGAGAAAGGGCGCCTTGCGGCGCCCTTTCTTTTTGCGTGGTCTCCTGCGGCCGGTTTGTGCTCGCGGTCACCCTTCCTATGCCCGCGAGGATTTGCCGTGCACTTGGCTCGCCGTTCGACCCGTGCCTAAGCTCGAAGCGCCGGCCGCCGGCCGGCGTCTTATGGATTCAGGGGAACTCAAGGAGGAAACATGCAACTGCGCATCATCGTGGCCGCACTGGCGGTCTGCGGCAGCCTTACCGGGTGCGACGTATCCGGCACGGTCGGCGTGACCCGCCAGGAAGTGGACGGCCCAACGGGCCATAGCGAAACCACCACCGTCACCGGCAGCATCACCTTCACCCGCAAGGGCGGCGCCAGCAGCAACCGCTTCGCGGCTTTCAGCGGCAGCAGCGGCGTCGACGTGTCCGACATCGCGATCGACATCACCGGCCAGCGCACCGCCGTGCTCGACGGCTTCGGTACCGGCACCTTGCTGGTCAAGCAGGGCGGCAGCGTGATCGGATCGACGCCCTTCCAGTACGCGGTGGCCGATTCGATGGCGGTGGTCGCCGACCCGGCGACGGTCAACGCCTGGCTGGCCAACTTCCCGACGGCAGACGGCTACGACGTGGAATTGCCCGACATCGGTACCGTCGATACGGAACAAGGCACGGCCTCGCTCACCGTCGAAACCTTGTACGGCACGACCGTGGTGTCCACCGGCAGCACGTCCTGGACTTCCAGCGCCGGCAGCGGCTGCACGCCGCCGGGCGGGAACGACGGCAATCCGATTCCCGAGCAGCCGATCGAACTGCCGGGCGAAGGCGGCGTTTGCAATCCCTGATCGCCGACGGCGGCAGCCCGCAGGGTGCCGCCCTGGCAGCGTGAAGCAATGCCACGCAGCTAGCGACGAAAACGCGCGAGGGCCGGCTTCGCAGCCGGCCCTCGCGTGACTCGATACCTGGCTGGAACGACCGGCTTCCGCGCCGTTCGCCCGTTCCTTACTTCGCGGCAGCCGGTTTGCCCGCCGGCGCCGCCGCGGTCTGGCCGCCGAGGTGGCGGCTCAGGAAGGCCAGCAAACGCGTGTAGTACTCGCGCCGGTGCGCCTCGGTATAGAAGCCGTGGCCCTCGGTGTCGTAGTACAGGGTCTCGACCGGCGTGCCGGCCTTGATCAGCGCGCGCTCCATGCCCTTGCTGTGCTCGATCGGCGCGCGCTCGTCCTCACCGCCCGCGGCCAGGAACACCGGCACCTTGATCCGGTCGGCCAGGCGGTTGGGCGATACCGCGGCGAGCTTGGCCGGATCGCCGATCCACTCGCGCAGGTAGGTCTCGCCGGAACCGCGGCGCTGGATGTCGCCGGTCTTGAACATGGCCGGCAAGTCGTAGACGCCGACATAGCCGGCGGCGCACTTGTACAGGCCCTGCTCCTTGGCCACGCCCATCAGCGCCGCGTAAGCGCCATAGCTGGCGCCGTAGATGCAGATGCGATCCTTGTCGGCGACGCCCTGCTGGATCGCCCAGCGGGTCGCGTCGGTCAGATCGTCCTGCATCTTGCCGCCCCACTCGCCCGCGCCGGCGTCGGTGAAGGCACGGCCGTAGCCGCCGGAGCCGCGGAAATCCAGCTGCAGCACCGCATAACCCGCCGCCGCCAGCATCTGCGAATCGTCGTCGAAGCTCCAGGACTCGCGGATGCCGAACGGCCCGCCGTGCGGCAGCACCACCATCGGCAGGTTCTTGCCCGCGCTGCCGTTGGGCACGGTCAGATAACCGTGTAGTTCCAGGCCGTCGCGGGCCTTGAGCGCGATGCCGCGCTTGTCGGCCATTTCCGCCGGATCGAACCAATCGCGCCGGCTGAGCAGATGGCTGGCTTTTTTGGCCACCGTGTCGAACAGGAAGAAATCGCCCGGGCTGCGCGCGCTGGAGGTTTCGATCAGGGCCAGACGGCCGTCGCTGCTGCTCGAGGTGATGCGCACCGCGTCGCCGCCGAACGCCGCCTCCAGGCTGCGGTAGAGCTTGGCCTCCGGCGCGCTGTCGTCGAAGAAGCGCGTAGTGCGCTTGCCGTCGATGAAGAACGCGCCCACCGGCACCGACGTGCCGTTGCGATAGATGTAGCCACTGGGATCGACCTTGGCGTCGCGCAGGATCTCCTTGCGGGTCTTGCTGGCGATGTCGTAGGCCACGATCGCATCCGGGCCGCTCTTGCGCTCGGCGGTGAAATAGGCCGTCTTGTCGTCGGCAGAGAAACCCACCGGAATTTCCAGGCCCTGATCGTTCTCGGCGCCGATCATCTCCCACTCGGCGCCGTCGCCGGCTCGGTAGTACAGCTTGCGTACGTTGTCGGTGCCGTAGCCCAGCGCGAAGCGGACCACGCCCTGGTTGTCGGTGACGAAATCGGCGTTGCGCACCGGCGCGCGCGCGAGCTGCTGGCGGCGGCCGCTAATCACGTCCAACCGGTCGGCGCGGGTGAACGGATCGTCGGTGAACGGCGACACCGAGATCACGATGTTCTTGTCGTCCGCGGGCAGGTCGTCGACCAGGAAGGCCGCGATCTGTTCGACCTTCTTGGGCTGGATCTTGGTGCCGAGGCCGGCGCCCTGCACGCTCTGTCCGACCAGCAGACCGGGCTGGGTACCGTCGGCATTGATCGCGTACAGATTGCCGTCCAGCAACGGCTGGTCCAGCGAGCCGATCTTGCGCGACATGCTGATGACCACGCGCTCCGGGCTCACCCACCAGAAGCCGGCGACATGGGTGTTCTTTTCCAGCCGGAAGTTGGCCGTGACCTTGTTGTCGGAGCGGCGGATGATCGCCAGCGCCGTCTTGTCCTCGAATGGGACCGTGGCCGCCAGGTAGTCGCCGTTGGGCGACAGCTTCACGTCGTTGAACTGGTCTTTCTTGATGTAGGCGTCGACGTTGACCGCCGCCAACGCGGGCACAACCAGCATCAGCCCGGCGGCGAGGGCCGCGGCGCATCCCAACTTCTTCATTCTTCCCCCTGACTCCACTACTTACGTGCCGTAAGGCACCCAGGCCCCCCAAACGGCTGCGGCCACCCGAAGGTGGCCGCAGATTACCGCTTCCCAAGGGCGGGCGAAACTCAGTTCGCCTTGCTCGCGCTGCCCACGTTGACCTTGCCGCCGATGTGGCGGTCGAAGAAGTTCAGCATCTCGGTGTAGAGGCGCTGGTTGTTCTCTTCCTTGTAGAAGCCGTGCATTTCGCCGGACTGGATGATCATGCCTTCCGGCGGGTTGCCGGCGGCGATCAGGGCCTTGTTCATGTTCTCGGTGTTCTCCGGCGGGCAGCGCGGGTCGCGGGCGCCGGCGGCCAGGTAGACCGGGATCTTGAACTTGTCGGCGTGCTTGACCGGCGACATGGCGTCCTGCTCGGCCTTGGTCTTGCCGAAGGCGCGGGCCATGTAGCGGCGGCCCGATTCGCGCTCGGAGGTGTCGCTCTTGGTCAGCTGCACGTCCATGTCGTAGGCGCCGACGTAGCCGAACGCGCACTTGAACAGCTTCTGGTCGATGGTCGGCGCCATCAGCGAGGCGTAGCCGCCGAAGCTGCCGCCGTAGATGCACACCCGGTTGCCGTCGGCGTAGCCCTGGTCGATGGTCCACTTGGTGGCGTCGATGATGTCGTACATGATGCCGGTGCCCCAGGTGCCGTAACCCTTGTCCTGGAACGCCTTGCCGAAGCCGCCCGAGCCGCGGTAGTTGATCTGCATCACCAGGTAGCCGCGGCTGGCCAGCAGCTGGGTTTCCCAGTTGAACGCCCAGTCGTCGCGCGGGCCCATCGGGCCGCCGTGGACGTTGACGATCATCGGCAGGTTCTTGCCGTCCGAGCCGTTGGGGATGGTCAGGTAGCCGTGAATCTTCAAGCCGTCGCGCGTGGTCAGCGAGAACGGCTTGACCGTGGCCATCTTCTTCGGGTCCAGCCACTTGCGGCCCTGCATCAGAAAGCGGGCCTTGCCGGTGTCGCGGTCGTACAGGTACAGCTCGCCGGGGTTCTTGTCGCTGACCACCGAGACCACGATCTTCTTGCCGTCCTTGGTGGCGCTGGAAAAGCGCACCAGCTGGCCCGGGAAGGCGCCGGCCAGGGAGGCGTAGATCTCGGCATCGGCGTGCTTGTCGTCGACCATGGTCACGCGCGGCGCTCCGGCCTCGGTGATCACGCCCAGGATGTTCTCGCCGTCGGCCGAGGTGATGTAGCCGGCCGGGTCGGAGACCGGGTCTTCGAACAGGGTGTTGAAGTTGCCGGTGGCCGGGTCGATGGTGCCCAGCGCCTCGGGCTTCTTGCCGTCGCTCTGGTTGGCGTAGATCAGGCCATCGGTGGAGGTGCCGATCACGCTCAGGTGCTTGCCCGAGCTCTTGGAGCTGTTGACCAGGGTCCACTTGCCGTCGTCGCCGCGGCGGTACAGCTCGTTCTGGCTGTCGAAATTGCCCTGCGCGTCCTCGTCGTCGTAGCAGATCGCGAAGCGCGGCGCCTTGCTGGCGTCCAGGGCGATTTCGCAGTTCTCGCGCGGCGCGCGCGCCAGCGACTTGCGCCGGCCGGTCAGGGTGTCGAACAGCACCAGCTCGGTGCCCACGCCTTCGCTGGAGCGCGGCGAGGTCACGGTCATGATCACGTTGACGTCGTCGTCGGGCAGGGTGTCGAGCAGCTGGAAGCGCTCGTTGCCGACCTGCTTGCCGCGCTGGGTGGCGTCGCGGGTGCCGTAGAACACCAGCGGGCGCGGCTGGCTGCCGTCGGCATTGACGCCGTACCACTCGCCGGTGCCGAAGGGCTGCGCGTAGCGGCCCAGCTTGCGCACCGAATTGAAGATCAGGCGCTCCGGGCTGACCCACTCGAACTGACCCACGCTCTTCTCGTCGGGCAGCTGGTTGACCTTGACCAGGCTCAGGTCCTTGGTGCGCAGCACGGTCAGCACGTCCTGATCGCCGCGGTCCACGGTCATCGCCAGGTACTCGCCGGTGGGCGAGATCTTGGCGCCGCTGTAAGTCGGGTGGCGGACGAAATCGGCGATGGTGGGCGCGCCCGCAGGCGTGTCCGCCGCGTGTGCCGAGGCCGCGCACAGCGCAAGGCCCAGCACCGCGAGGTGCAGCTTCTTCATGAAGTTATCCCCTAAAACGACGCGAAAAATACGGCTCGCGCCTAGCCTACCTCATCCAACGGTTTGGGGCATCCGGCCCCCTACCGTCACCGGATCAGGCGCCAGGCTTTGCCGAGTCTGGCGCCAGGGTTGCGTCCAGGGCATCGCGCCAATCGGGGAAACGCAGGCCGTAATCGGCCTGCAGGCGCGCGGTGTCGAGCACGGAGTACGCGGGGCGCTGCGCGCACGTGGGGTAATCGGCGGTGGTGATGGGGTGCACCGTCGGCCGGCGCGGGATCAGGCCCAAGGCATAGGCGCGGTCGAAGATGGCTTCGGCGAAACCGTGCCAGGTGGTTTCGCCCGCGGCCACCAGGTGGCGCACCGCCGGCGCGGCGATGCCCTGGCGCAGGATTTGCGCGCTGGCGTCGGCGATCAGCCAGGCCGGCGTCGGGCAGCCGCGCTGGTCGGCGACCACGCGCAGTTCGTCGCGCTCCGCGCCCAGGCGCAGCATGGTGCGCAGGAAGTTGCCGCCATGGGTGGCGTAGACCCAGGCGGTGCGCAGGATCAGGTGACGCGCGCCGCTGGCCGCGATTTCCTGTTCGCCGGCCAGCTTGCTGGCGCCGTATACGCCCAGCGGCGCGGTCGGGTCGTCCTCGCGGTAGGGGCGCGTGCCGCTGCCGTCGAAAACGTAGTCGGTGGAGTAATGCAGCAGCGCCGCGCCGCGCGCGGCGCAGGCGCGCGCCAGCCGGCCCGGCCCTTCGGCATTGGCGCGGAACGCGGCCTCGCGCTCGTCTTCGGCACGGTCCACCGCGGTGTAGGCGGTGGCGTTGACCACCACGTTCGGCGCGACCCGCGCGAGCAAGGGTTCGATCGCGTCGAAGTCGGTCAGATCCAGTCGCTCGCAGGCGCTGCCGTCGCCCAGCTCGCCGCTGCGCGTGGTCACGGTCAGCTCGCCCAGCGGCGCCAGGCTGCGGCGCAGTTCGTGGCCGACCTGGCCGTTGCCGCCGAGCAGCAGCAGCCTCACGGCGCGTATACCGGCAGGCGGTCCTCGCTTACCTCGGCCAGCAGCGGCGCGCGCGCATCCTTGTCCGACAGCGAAGGCTCGCTGACCGGCCAGTCGATCGCCAGCGCCGGGTCGTCCCAGCGGATGCCGGCATCGGCCTTGGCGTCGTAGGTGGCGGTGCACAGGTAGGTGAACACCGCGCGTTCGCTGAGCACGCAGAAGCCGTGGGCGAAACCTTCCGGTATCCAGAAATGGCGCTTGTTCTCGGCGCTGAGCAGCACCGCGGTCCAGCGGCCGTAATGCGGCGAACCGCGACGGATGTCCACCGCCACGTCCCAGACCTCGCCCTCGATCACCGACACGTACTTGCCCTGCGGATTGGGCCATTGGTAGTGCAGTCCGCGCAGCACGCCGCGCGCCGACGAGGACACGTTGCCCTGGACGAAGTTAGGGCTCAGGCCGTGCGCGGCCAGCTTGTCGCGGTTGAACGACTCGAAGAAGTAACCGCGCGCATCGCCGAACACCTGCGGTTCGATCACCACGCAGCCCGGCAGGTCGGTTTCGATCAGCTTCACGGCACGAACCCGCGCTTGGCCAGGCCCAGCAAGTATTGGCCGTAGCCGTTCTTGGCCAGCGGCGCGGCCAGTTCGGTCAGGCGGTCGGCGTCGATCCAGCCGTTATTCCAGGCGATTTCCTCGGGGCAGCAGATGCGCAAGCCCTGGCGCGCCTCGATGGTTTCGATGAAGTTCGACGCTTCCAGCAGCGACTGGTGGGTGCCGGTGTCGAGCCAGGCGTAGCCGCGGCCGAGCTGCTCCAGGTGCAGCGAGCCCTCGTCCAGGTAACGCCGGTTGAGATCGGTGATCTCCAGCTCGCCGCGCGGCGAGGGCTTGAGCTCGGCGGCGAAATCGCTGGCGCGGCCGTCGTAGAAATACAGGCCGGTGACCGCGTAGTTGGAACGCGGCTGCGCGGGCTTCTCTTCCAGCCCGATCACCCGGCCTTCGCCGTCGAATTCGGCGACGCCGTAGCGCTCGGGATCGTTGACCCAGTAGCCGAACACCGTGGCGCCCTGCTCGCGTTCGTCGGCGCGCTTGAGCATGGCCGTGAGGCCAGGCCCGTGGAAGATGTTGTCGCCCAGCACCAGGCAGCTGGGGCCGCCGGCGAGGAACTCGCGGCCGATCAGGAAGGCCTGCGCCAGCCCGTCGGGGCTGGGCTGCGCGGCGTACTCGATGTTCATGCCCCAGCGCGAGCCGTCGCCGAGCAGGTGGCGGAACAGCGCCTGCTCGTGCGGGGTGTTGATGATCAGCACGTCGCGGATGCCCGCCAGCATCAGCACGCTGAGCGGGTAATAGATCATCGGCTTGTCGTACACCGGCAACAGCTGCTTGCTGATCGCCTGGGTGATCGGATACAGCCGGGTGCCGGAGCCGCCGGCCAGGATGATGCCCTTACGGTTCATGGAAAGTCCTCAGGCCTGGCCGATGCGCTCGAGACGGTAGCTGCCGTCCAGCACGCGTTGCACCCAAGGCTGGTGCTCCAAATACCAGTCCACGGTACGCGCCATGCCCTGCTCGAAGGTCACGGTCGGCGCCCAGCCCAGTTCGCCCTGCAGCTTGGACGCGTCGATCGCGTAGCGGCGGTCGTGGCCCGGGCGGTCCTTGACGTAGGTGATCAGCGATTCGCGCGCGCGGCCGTCGGCCAGCGGGCGGCGTTCGTCCAGCAGCTTGCAGATGGTCTTGACCACCACGATGTTCTGACGCTCGGCGTCGCCGCCGACGTTGTAGGTCTCGCCCAGGCGGCCGGCTTCGAGCACGCGGCGGATCGCGGCGCAGTGGTCGCCCACGTACAGCCAGTCGCGCACGTTGAGGCCGTCGCCGTAGACCGGCAGCGGCTCGCCGGCCAGGGCCTTGGCGATGATCAGCGGGATCAGCTTTTCCGGGAACTGGTAGGGGCCGTAGTTGTTCGAGCAGTTGGTGGTCAGCACCGGCAGCCCGTAGGTGTGGTGGAAGGCGCGGACCAGATGGTCGGACGCGGCCTTCGATGCCGAGTACGGCGAGTTCGGCGCGTAGGGCGTGGTTTCGCTGAACTTGCCGCTGTCGCCGAGGCTGCCGTAGACCTCGTCGGTGGACACGTGCAGGAAGCGGAACGCGTCCCGGCCGGGCGCATCCAGCGACTTCCAGTAGTCGCGGCTGCATTCCAGCAGGCTCAGCGTGCCGACCACGTTGGTGTGGACGAAGGCGGCCGGGCCGTCGATGGAACGGTCGACGTGGCTTTCGGCAGCGAAGTTGATCACCGCATCGGGGCGGTGCTCGGCGAGCAGGCGCGAGACCAGCGCGGCGTCGCCGATGTCGCCCTGCACGAACACGTGGCGCGCATCGCCGTCCAGCACGGACAGGGTGTCGAGGTTGCCGGCGTAAGTCAGCGCGTCCAGGTTCACCACCTTGACGCCGCGCTGCACCGCTTCGAGTACGAAATTACCGCCAATGAAACCGGCGCCGCCGGTGACCAACCAAGTAGACACTCAGACACTCCCTGAAAGAAGAACCATGCGTACGTGCGCCGCCGCGGCCCGCACTCCTTGTGGCGGGCGCCGGGACGATACGACAGCCAAGCTGAAAGCCGCCGTCACGCCCCGCCCGGCCGCGCCTGCTGCGCCACCGGGTCGTGCAACCGCATGATTCTAATACTTTCGTTAAGACGATTAGGGTTGCGACCCGAGCCCTGACACAGGGCATTGGGCCAGCAAAAACCGTCTCGTTCAGGCAGTGGGGATCACGCAAACCCTTGTCTGCAAAGGCAGATTGCGCCTCGCCTCAGTGGAAAAGGCGTGCCATTCTGAACAGCACGGTCGCGGTACGGACCAGACCGATGGCACGAGCTGGGCCGCAGTCGGCCGACGGATCGTGATTGGGTTCACACCGCAGGCGTGCCAGCGGCGAGATTCAGCCCTGCGCGTCCCGCGCCGCCACCGCCGCCTTCACCGCCTCGGTGTCCTGCCCCAGCATCGGCGCGGCGAACGGCGCCGGCCCCGGGGTGCGGCCGAATTTGATCGACTGCGCCACCGCGCGGTAGCGGCCGACCTGCGGGTGCTCCAGCGTGCCGACGATGCCTTCGGCCAGCACCTGCGGATGCTCGAACATGTCCTCGATGCGGCGCGCGGCCGCGCACGGCACCTCGTCGCCGAACAAGGCCTCCCATTCCGGCGCGCCGCGTTGCGCCAGCGCCTGGTGCAGGCGCGGCACGATCTCGGCCGCGTGTTCGGCGCGCTTGCGCACGCTGTCGTAGCGCGGATCGGCGGCCAGCGCGTCCAACCCGGTCTTGGCGCACAGCGCCTTCCAGAAGCGCGGGGTGTTGGCGGAGATGTAGATGTGGCCGTCACGGGTGGGATGGATGCCGGTGACGCCGCCCGAACGCATGTCGCGGCCGATGTCCAGCGACTCGCCTTCGGCCCAGATCATCCGCGCCGATTGCATGGTCAGCGCGCTGCGCAGCAGCGACACGCCCACGAACTGGCCCAGGCCGCTGCGCTCGCGTTCGTACAGCGCCGAGGACACGCCCGCGGCCAGCAAGGCGGCGGTGTAGTAGTCCACGACCGAGCCGTAAATGATTTCCGGCGGCCCGCCGCGGCGTCCCTGCAGTGCGCACATGCCGGTCATGGTCTGCAGCACCTGGTCGTAGCCGGCCTTGTCCTTCATCGGGCCGGTCTCGCCATAGCCGGTCACCGCGCAATAGATCAGGCGCGGATTGATCAGCTGCAGGCGTTCGAAATCGATGCCCAGCCGCGGCGGCACGCCGGGGCGGAAGTTGTGCACCAGCACGTCGGCGTCGCGGACCAGGCGCAGCAGCACGGCGTGGTCGGCGGCCTGCTTGAGGTCCAGCACGATGCCGCGCTTGCTGCGGTTCACGCCCAGGAAGGCGCGGCTTTCGCTGGGCAGGGTCGAAGGGTATTGGCGCAGGTTGTCGCCGTCGGGCGGCTCGATCTTGATCACCTCCGCGCCCTGGTCGGCCAGCAGCGCACAGCCGTAGGGGCCGGCGATGTAGGCGCTGAGGTCGAGCACGCGCACGCCGGCCAGCGGACCGCCGGGACTGCGCGCGGCGGCGGGCTCAGGCGGAAAGGCGTCCATACGCTGCGCGTCCATGAGGTTCCTGACGGGGGTCTGCGGTCACTGTGCGCCGCGCTGCGGCAAAGAAACAGGCAGGCGGCATAGGTTCTGACGCCACAAAATCTTGCTTGGTGCCGCCGCGATTCACGGCGACGGCTCCGGCGCCAGGCCCATCCAGGTCAGGCGCCAGGCGCCGTCGACGCGGCCGCCGGCGGCGTAATACGGCGCGAACACCAGCGGCTCGCGCCGCAGCGGCCGCAGCACCAGGGTCGGCAGGCCGTCCAGCGGTTCGCCCGGCGCCAGCCAGTCGCGCTGCGGCAGGGCCGGCAGCTTCAGCGTTTCCTCGGTCTTGTAACCGTCGATCAGCGTGGTGGCGTAAACCAGCGGGCCGTAGGTGAGGCCCAAGTATTCGTAGCGCAACACTTGCTGCTGCACCTGACTGCCGTCGGGCGCGCGCGACTCCTGCACGTTGCGGTTGAGCGCGCGGTGGGTGCGCGGGGCCATCGGGAATTCGGCCAGCACTTCATCGCCGTCGCGCCAGACGCGTTCCAGCACCCATTCGCTGCCGGGTGCCGCGGCGGCGGCGCCCTCACCCGCCATGGCGACGCTCGCACCCTCGGCCCACGACGGCACGCGCAGCTTCAGCGCGAAGCGGGCCGGGCCGTCCACGCCGATGCGCAGGCGCACGCGGCCGTCGAAGGGGTAGTCGGTGATCTGCTGCAGACGCACGCGTCCCGCGCCGGGCAGATCCAGCATCGCCTCGCCCGGCCCGTACACGCGCACGGCGACCGTGGCCTCGCCCTCGCAGGCATAGGCGATCGCCGGCAACTCCTCCAGCGCCATCGCGCCGCTGGATTTGCAGCAGCGCCAATACGTGGTGTGCACGCGGCGCCCGTTGGGGAACACGTAGTAGCACCAGTCCTCGCCATTGGGGGCCTGCGCGGCGAGCAGGTCGTTGTAGGCGGAGCGCTCGATCTCCTCGGCGTACACTGGCTCGCCGGTGATGGCCAGCAGTTCGCGGTTGAGCTGGATCCAGGCCAGAGTCGAGCAGGTTTCCACGTAGCCCTGCGGATTGAACGCGCCCGGCGCGTTGAACACCTCGCGCGAGCGATGGGCGACGCCGCCCCAAGGTCCGCCGCCCAAGGTGAGGTGGCGTTCGCGGATGCTGCGCCACAAACCCAGCACCGCCTCGCGGTAGGCGGGCACGCCGGTCGCGCGGTGCAGCTTGGCCAGGCCGACCAGATTCCAGGCCAGTTGGTAGGCCTTGCCCGTCGCGATCTCGGCCGCGTCGGCGCCGGCCAGCGCGCGCGGCAGCAGCGCCAGTTCGGGGTGGCGGTCGGCCTGGACCAGGACGTTCAGCCCCAGATCCAGGTAGCGCCGCTCGCCGGTGGCGAAGTAGAGCTCGGCCGCGGGGTCCATCAGCACCGTCGCCGACAGGCCGTGGTGGTTGCCCAGATCGGTGATGTCGATGCCCTGGTCCAGCGCCTGCGCGCACAGCTCGCCGATGCGGCGCGCGGCCTGCAGATAGCGCGGTTCGGGGAAGTGGCGGTGGATCTCCAGAAACCCCAGGATCAGATACGCGTGGGTCCAGATGTCCCAGGTGCGCACGCTGGGCGCGCCGTCCCAGCTCACCGGCTTGGGCGGCTGCTTGCGCATGAAGCGGCGCTCGGGGGCGTAGGTGCCCAGGTAGCCGTCGTCTTCCTGGGTCGAGACCAGGAAATCGGCGACGCGGCGCAGGCGCGCCAGCAGCGCGGCGTCGCCGGAGCGCGCGGCGGCCTTGGCCGCGGCGACCATCCATTTGCCGGCGTGCTCGCCGTACCAGTCGCCTTCGCGATTGGCCGCGCGCGCGGCCGGTGCGAACAACGCGATCGCGGGGCTGGTTTCGTCGACGATGAAATGCGACAGGCGGCCATTGAGGTTGGCCGACAGCGCTTCGCCGAGCAGACCCTGCAGCTGCACGTCCACGCGCGGTTCGTACTTGGAATCGGTCATGCGCTCAGCCCGCGTCCACGACGCAGCGGAAGCCGATGCAGCCCGAGCGGTCCTTGCTCGGCGCCATCAGCAGGTACTTGCCGTGCTGGTCCAGGCGATAGGCCTGGGGGAAATACCAGTGCGAGGTCTGCGGCTGGTAGCTGCTGCCGCCGCGCAGGATCGCCGCGCGCGTGTGCTCGTCGTGGTACTCGTCGGTCCACTGCCAGACGTTGCCGACCAGGTCGAGCACGCCGTAGGGGCTGGCGCCTTGCGGGTGCGCGTCGACGTCGTCGGGCGCGCGCAGGCGGCGGCCGCGGTTGGGCGCGGGCACCGCGTCGGCGCGCCAGTCGTCGCCCCAGGGGTAGCGGCGGCCGTCGCCGCCCTGCGCGGCGTACTGCCATTCCCATTCGCGCGGCAGGCGCTTGCCGGCCCAGTGCGCATAGGCGCGCGCGTCCTCGATCGAGACCCAGGTCACCGGCTTGCGCTCCCAGCCCGGCGGCGGCGCCCCGTCGACCCAGTCGCGCAGGTAGTTGTGGGCGTCGCGCGGGCGGTAGCCGCTGGCCTGGACGAAGCGCAGGTACTGCGCGTGGGTCACCGGCGTGCGGTCGATATGGAACGGCGTCATGCGCATGCGCCGGCGGTGATGGCGGCGCGCGCTGGGCTCCCAGGGGTATTGCACGTCCACGCCGTCCCAGGTCTGGCCCTCGATCTCGACGCCGCCGACGATGAAATCGAAATCGCCACCGGGGACCGCGATCATGTCCTCCGGCGCTTCGGCCGCGGGCGCGGTACGCTCGATCGGCAACAACTGCTGCGGCAGCGCGCGCCATTGCGCGGAGTAGTCGCGCAGCGGCGTGGCCGCCTGCGCGGCCATGCGCGCGAGCAGATCGTCCAGGCCTGCGAGCGTGGCGCCGGGCGCCAGCGCGGCGACCGCGCCGAAGCCGCGGCCTTCCAACGCGAACTCGAACACCGCGCGCTCGCCGTCCAGCCGCGGCGACAGCGGCACGCCGTTCCAGACGTCGTAGTAGCGCGCGCCGTCCGTATGCGGCACCGACAGCTGCTCGCCGCCTACCTCGTACTCGTTGCGGTTCACCAGCGTCCACAGGGTGACGCCCTCGCGCGGGAAGCGGCTGGCGAACACGCCGGCCTGCAGAGTGCGCTCGTAGGGTCGCCAATCGGGGCTGACCATGCAGGCGGCGAAGCCGCGCTCGATCGCGGCGATGCGGCGCAGCGATTCGGCGTCGCGCGGCGTGAGCTGGTTCCACAGCCCCCAGATGTTCTCCCAGGCGTTGTAGCCCACGCCGTTGAAGAAGATGTACTGCAGGTCGTGGTTGCGGTCGCGGCCCCAGCGGTTCTCGTAGTTGATCATGTGGCGCGGTTCCAGCCACTTGAACTTGGCCACCGGCGGCACGACTTCGTTGGGCGCCTTCTTGCCCCAGCTCTGCACGTTCCAGATCAGGGCCTCCTCGGCGCTGATCGTGGATTCGGGCTGCAGCACCACCGGGTGGCCCAGCGCGTCGCAGGCGTCGAAGAACGCGCGCGGCACGCCGTTGTAGGTGTCGCCGTTGATGCCGTCGGCGCCGACGGCGACCACCAGCTCGGCGATGGACTCCCAATCCTGGCGGCCGTCGTCGCGGGTGCCGTTGTCCCAGGGCATGGTCGGCAGCAGCACGCGCACGCCGCGACGGTGGAAGTCGGCGATCGCGCCGCGCAGGCCCTCCAGGCCGCCGGGCAGGTCGCCGGCCAGGTCGAACTGGTTGCGGTCGTCGATGCCGATGTTCGGGTAGACGTGCCAGATCAGCACGCTGTCGATGCCGCCGTAGCGGCGCTCCAGGTCGTCCAGGTAACGGTCCACGGTGTAGCGGCCGGCGACGGGATCGTAGAAGTAGCGGTCCTCGGCCATCATCTGCGCATGGACGAAGTTGCGCTGCGCCCACTGCAGTTCGGGGCGGCGGTAATGGCGGTCGTCGTAGCCGATGCGGATCAGGTGCTCGCGGCGCCAATCCACCAGCTCGGCGATCCAGTCGTCGACGCTGCCGTCCACGTCCATCTTCCAATGGCCGATCTCGGCGAAGGGCCAGCCCGGCGCCTTGCCCGGCAGCGGCAGGTAGCGCTGCGTGGTCACGTGCGAAAACTTGTACTCGTGGCGGACCACGCGGCGTTCGTCGCCGTCGTCGCGCCGCGTGTCGTGGGGGGAATCGGGCGTGGGGCTCATGGCAGGGTTCGCAGGGGAGGTGTCGGTAAGGACTCAGGCCGTGGCGGCGGCGAGCAAGGCATCGACCTCGGCGCGGCTGGGCACGCTGGTCTGCGCACCGGCGCGGGTGCAGGCCAGGGCCGAGGCCGCACTGGCGCGGCGCAGCGCCGCAGCGCCGTCCTCGCCCGCGGCCAGCGCCGCCGCCAGTGTGCCGCAGAACGTGTCGCCGGCGGCGGTGGTGTCCACGGCGACCACGGCGAACGCGTCCTGGCGCCAGCGGCGGCCGTTCAGGCGTGCGCAGCAGCCGCGTGCGCCCAGGGTCACGATCACGTTGGGCACGTCCAGGCGGTCCAGCGCGGCATCCACGTCGCCATCGACGCCGGTCAGCACGGCCAGTTCGCCTTCGTTGACGACCAGCACGTCGACCGCGGCCAGCAGTTCGGCGGGCAGGCGCTGCGCGGGCGCGGCGTTGAGCACGACCTGCACGCCGGCCGCGCGCGCGGCCCGGGCCCAGGCCGTAACGGTCGGCAACGGCGTTTCCAACTGCAACAACAGATGGCTGACGCCCTCCAGTGCGGGCAGATGCTCGGGACGCAGCGCGGCGTTGGCGCCGGGGGCCACGGTGATCGCGTTCTCCCCCGCGTCGGACACGCAGATGAAGGCGGTGCCGGTGGCGCCGCGCACGCGCAAGGCGTGCAGGCGCACACCGGCATCGCGCAGCGAGGCTTCGATGGCGGCGCCGTGGCCGTCGTCGCCGAACGCGGCCAGCAACCGGGTGGGCGCGCCGCCCGCATGCGCGCAGGCCACCGCCTGGTTGGCGCCCTTGCCGCCGGGATAGGTGGCGAAGTCGTAGCCGAGCACCGTTTCGCCGGGCGCCGGCACATGCGCGGCGCGGACCACGAAATCCAGATTGGCCGAGCCGGCCACCAGCACCGCGCCGCTCATGGCGTCAGCCCCTGGTAGACCAGCGCGTAGTAGCGCTTGGCCAGGCGCGGCAGGTCGGCGCGGTCCTCGCGCGGCAGGTGCTGCAGCATCAGGATCGCGAGCATCCGCTCCTGCGGGTCGATCGTGTAGCTGGTGGACGCGGCGCCGGACCAGCCGAACTGGCCGACCGACCCGAGCTGGCCGCGTCGCGCGGGGTCCAGCACCACGTAGCCGCCCAGACCGAAGCCCTCGGCGTCGCTGTATTGGTTCACCGGCGGGTCCAGCATGGTCAGGTGGTTGCGCAGCATCAGCTCGACGGTCTTGCGGCCCAGCACCGTGTGGCCGTCGAGCCGACCGCCGTTCAACAGCATCTGGCAGAAACGCGCGTAATCGCCGGCGGTGGAGTACAAGCCGCCGGCGCCGCTGGGGTAGGCGTTGAGCGGCGCGCCGGGTTCGCGCGCGCTGGGACCGTCGTCCAGGCGCAGCTTGCCGTCCGCGCCCATCGTGGTGATGTCGACCACGCGCGAGCGCTGCGCCGCGGGCACGTTGAAGCCGGTGTCGCGCATGCCCAGCGGCGCGAACAGGCGCTGTTGCAGGAAGGCCTCGAAGCTCTGCCCGCTGCGGACTTCCACCAGTCGCGCCAGCACTTCGGTGGCCGCACCGTCGTAGCCGAAACGGGTGCCCGGATCGGCGGCCAGCGGCGCGCGGCTCAGGCGCTCTACGAAGCCACGCAGATCGCGGGCGCCATGCGGGTCCGCGAGCGTCTGCGCGCGTCCTGCGGCCTCGTCGCCAGGCCGGCCAGCAGGAAATCCAGCGGTGTGGGTAAGCAGATGGCGCAGCGTGATCGGCCGCTGCGCGGGACGCGCCACGGCGCCGCCGGCCAGCACCTGCGGGGCCTCGAATTCGGGCAAGTAGCGCGAGACCGGATCGTCCAGCGTGAGCCTGCCCTCCTCCAGCAGCATCAGCACCGCCACCGAGGTCACGGTCTTGCTCATCGAGTAGATGCGGAAGATGTCGTCGCGCCGCAAGGGTTCGCTGCGCGCCAGATCGCGATAGCCGTAGGCGCTCCAGTCGACGACGCGGCCGTTGCGCGCGATCAGGACCACGCCGCCCAGGTAGCCGTCGGCACCGGTGGCCTCGCGCATGAACGCGTGCAGCCGCTGCAGGCGCTGCGCGGAGTAGCCTTGCCGTTCCGGCGCGGCGACCGGCAAGGACGCACCCTCGCCCGCTCGCGCCGCCGGTCCGGCGCAGGCCAGGGCCAGCAGCGTCAGGAAAAAAACGCCGCTGCGGACACGGGAATCCGCAGCGGCCAGTCGAGGGTGATGCGCCACGTCGTACGTTTCAGAACTTGATCGTGTGGGTGAGCGAGATGGTGCGGCCGCGGCCGGCCCAGTAGTTCTGGAAGCCGCCCGGCGGCTGCGACCAGCTCAGGATGTACTGCTTGTCCAGCAGGTTCTCGATGCCGAGCGAGAACTTGCCCCAGCGCTCGGTCTCGTAGTTGAAGCCCAGGTCGAACAGGGTGTAGCCCTCGGTCTTCTCGGTGAAGCTGAAACGCTGGCCGTCGAAGGGTCGCACGTCGGTGCCGTTGAGCGTGCGCGAGAACAGCGTGGTCGCGCCCAGGGTGATGTCGCCGCGCGGCACGAAGTTCCAGGTCACCGACCAGGCGAACTTGTCCGGGTTGATGTCGAGCACGCCCATGGGCCGGTTCAGGCCGCCAGCCGGATAGCGGCCGGCCGCGTCGGCGGACCAGAACGAGGTCTTGCCGCGGGTGTGCGAATACACCGCGCTGACCTTCCAGGCCTCGTTGAAGCGGTAGTCGCCGGCCAGCTCGTAGCCCTTGATCCGCACCGGCGCGCGCAGCAGCACGAAGTCGTTGGTGACCGGGTCGATCGACAGCGATTGGCCGAAGTCGGACTTGGAGTCGTAGTGCGAGGCGCTCAGCGAACCGCGCTCGCCGCGCCAGTTGAAGCCGAACTCGGTGTTGTCGACCACGATGGCATCCAGATCGAGGATGTCGCCCACGCCGATCGCCGGATCGCCCGGGCAGCCGTCGGGCTTGTTGTCCAGCGGATCGTTCGGGCACTGGATGTTGCGCAGCGGGATGCCGACGTTGGCCAGGGTGAAGCCCTCGCCGTAGGAGCCGAACACCGAGAAGGTCTCGTTGATGCGCCAGACGATGCCGGCGTTGACCAGGTTTTCCTGATAGTCGACGGTGCCGCCGTTGACGAAGCGGCGGTCGCGGAACCAGGTGGTGGTGTAGTCGTCCACGTGCAGCTCGCCGTCCTCGCGGCGGATGCCGCCGCTGAGGGTGACCGGGCCCACGTCCCAGGACAGCTGCAGCCACGGCGCCTGGCTCTTGTACTCCATCGGCGGCACCCAGATGCGGTTGGTCAGCGCCAGCCGCTGCTGCGCGGTGTCCTCGACCAGGTCCAGGCCCACGCGCAGTTCCAAGCCGGAGACCGAGAACAGCGACGGCCGCGTCCACGAGCTGCGCAGGCCCTTCTTGTTGGTCACGATCTCGGACTGGTCGTAGATCGTGCCGATCGGCGCGATCAGAGGATCCTGGCGGTCGGAGGTGTTCTCCACCAGGTAGCGCATGGCCTGGTCGGCCTTGTAGGCGTTGATCAGCAAGGTGCCGCCGCCCAGGTCGAAATGGCTGTAGCTGAGCTGGTATTGCTTGAAGTCGTTGAACGCGGCCTTGGAACCGAAGATCTGGCCGCGCTCGGAGGTGTTGGTGCGGGTCGCGCCGCACAGCGCGAACTCTTCCGGCCGGCAGCCCAGCACCTGGATGTAGTTGGCCTTGCCCTCGATGCGGAAGTGGCTGAACGAGCCTTCCACGCGCTGGTTGCCGTCGGTGCCGAAGTTGTAGCCGGCCTTGAGGAACAGGTTGCGGGTTTCCGAATCGGCCACCGAGCCGCTGGTGTTCATGCCGATGCGGCGGCCGTTGCCGTCGTAGGTGATGCCGCGGTCGATCATGGCCGCGCTGGCCAGCATGTCGAAGTCGCCGGACTTGCGGGCGAAGTTCAGCCCCACCTTCCAGCCGTCGCTATCGTCTTCGAACTGGGTGGTGTAGCGCGTGGTCAGGGTGAACTCGTTGCCTTCCTTGCTGGGAATGGCCGAAAGATAATTGATGATGCCGCCGGCCGCGCCGATGCCCTCCGACGCGGACGGGCCGTTGATGACCTCGATGCGGCCGACGATGCCCATGTCGGTGAAGGTGGCGTTGCGGGTACCCTCGCGCAGCGGCGAGCCCTGCGGCACGCCGTCGAACAGGCGCAGGGCCACGCGGCCGCGCAGGTTCTCGCCGGTGTTGCTCATCGCCTGCGAGGACTCGGCGTAGCCCGGCACCGAGCGCGCCAGCACCGCGGTGGCGTCCTCGGTCAGCACCAGGCTGCGCTGCACCTCCTCTTTCGACACCAGGGTGATCGCGCCGGGGATCTTGTCCACCGCCTTGGGGCTGCGCGTGCCGGTGACGACGACGCCGTCCAGGTCGACCGCCGAGGGATCGGTTTTCTCGCTGTCTGCGACCGCTTCGGCGTCCTGCGCGCGGGCCTGGCCGGAGATGGCGGACAGCAGCAGGATGCTGCCGATCGCGGCGGTAAGTGGCTTGACCATGTCGTGTCTCGTGATGGATGCGGATGGCGGCGGGCGTGCCGGTGTCTTCGGTTCTGCCCGCGATCGGTGTTGGGTGCGTCCGCGCTGTTCGCGCTGAGCCTGGACCACGCCCCCCGACGTGCCGGCCCGTCCATTGGATTTCGAACGAGCCTATGCGCAAGGCCGCGCTCATAGAACCGCCGCGGACTATGTTCAGAGACTAGGTTTTGTTGCTTGAGTGCGCAGGAAAAATATTGCGGCGCAACATGCGCCCGCGATACGGCGACGCTCAGGCCTTCTGCGCCTGCATCGCCTTGCGGCTTTCCTGCAGCAGCACCGTGACCAGACGCACGCGCACGCTGGAGCGCGACCAGACGATGCCGATGCGGCGCGTGGCGGTGGCGTCGGGCAGCGGGAGGCGCACCAGGTTCAGGCCCTCCGGCCAGGGCTTGGCCCAGTCGGGCACCAGCGACACGCCCAGGCCGCGGTCCACCATCACCGCGATCGCGTTGAGCGCGTTCAGTTCGAAGCGCTCGCGCGGCACGATGTTGGCCGCGCGCAGGTACTCGTCGGCCTGGCGGCCGCCCCACTGGTTGCGGTCGTAGCGGATCAGCGGCTCGCTCGCCAACAATTCGCGCGGATCGCGTCCGGCCATGGAGGCGGGCGCCAGCACGATCAGCGGCTCCTCGCGCAGCAGCTGCCATTCGCAGGTCTTGGGCAGCGGGAACGGCGCCTGCAGCACCACCGCCGCGTCCAGGTCGCCCTTCTCCACCGCGTGGTAGAGGTCGGCCGAATAGCCGGGCTTGATGAACACGTTGATCTGCGGAAAGGTCTCGACCATGCGCGCGAGCACGTCCGGCAGCATGCCGGCCAGCGCGGTCGGGCAGGCGCCCAGGCGCAATTCGCCCGAGACGTCGCTTTCGTTGGCCACGCTGCGCAGGTCCGACACGCTGCGCAGCAGCTCGCGCGTGCGCGGCAGGATCCGCGCGCCCTCTTCGGTGACGCTGACGGTGCGGCCCACGCGCGCGATCAGCGGCGCGCCGATCTCGCGCTCCAGGGTGCGGATCTGCTGCGCCACCGCGGCCGGGGTGATGCCGAGCACGCGCGCGGCCGCGGCCATGGAGCCCTGGTCGACGACGGTCACGAAGGTGTTGAGGAACTGGGTTTCCACGGCGGCTCGCGGGCTGGATCGGGCAACGCTACCTCAGGCGGGAGGGGCGGACCACGTCCGTTGGTCACTCTTCGGTGCGGTCAGACGTCCGAACGGCCTTGCAGCGGCATCGGCTCGGCCACCGCCGGCTCGCTGCCGCGCTTGCGCCGGTAGATGGTCAGGCCTTCCAGCGACTGCGACGGCGGCGGGAACGCATAGCTAGCCAGGTAGCCGATCACGATGCACAGCGCGATCGAGATCGCCAGGTAGTAGTAGGGGTGCACCGCGCGCAGGGTCCAGATGCCCAGGGTCAGCACGATGCTGCCGGCGATGCCGATGGCCACGCCCTGCCAGTTGGCGCGGCGGGTGAACATGCCCAGGGTGTAGGCGCCGGCGAAGCCGCCGCCGAGCAGGCCGGCCAGCTCGATCGACACGTCGAACAGCGAATGGATATCGAAGCGCGACAGCAGCAGCGCGGTGCCGATGCCGACCAGGCCCACCACCACGGTCATGATCTCGGCGAAGAACACGCTCTGCTTGGGCGTGCGGTTCTTGGCCAGCTTCTCGTAGAAGTCCACCGAGATCAGCGTGGCCACCGAGTTCATGATGCCCGACAGCGTGGCCATGGCCGCGGCGAAGATGCCGGCGATGATCAGTCCGGTCACCCCCACCGGCAGTTCGGCGGCGATGAACATGGGGAAGGTCGCGTCGATCGGCAGCAGCGGATTCATCCGCTCGGGGAACGAGCGGTAATAGGCGAACAGCGCGGTGCCGATGGTGTAGAAGATGATGCCGCCGGGAATCATGATCGCGGCGAAGGCCCAGATCGAGCGCCCGGCCTCGCGGTCGGACTTGGTCGACAAGGTGCGCTGCATCAGCACCTGGTCCTTGGGGAAGGTCAGCACCACCTCGAACAGCACCAGGAAGATGAAGCCCCACACCGTGGCCTTGGTCAGGTCGAAGCTGAAGTCGAAGGTGTGCATCTTGTTCTCGGCCATGGCGGTGGACCAGAACTCGCCGAAGCCGCCCTTCAGGCTCCAGATCATGAACACGATCGCGAACACCGCGCCGCCCATCTTCACGATCACCTGGACGAAATCGGTCCAGATCACCGCCTTCATCCCGCCCATGGCGGTGTAGACGATGGTGAAGCCGCCCATCAGCAGCACGCTCCAGAACACGCTGATGCCGGTGATGGTGGCGATGGCCAGCGCCGGCAGGAACAGGATCACGCTCATGCGGCTGCCGATCTGCACAAAGATGCACAGCGCGCTGGCGAGCATGCGGATGGACGGGTGGAAGCGCGTCTCCAGGTAGGAGAACACCGACATCAGGTCCAGCCGGCGCAGCAGCGGCACGATCCACACCGCCACGAACATCAGCCCGAACACGGCGATGATGTTGTTGGCCATGTACTGCCAGTTGGTCTCGAAGGCCTTGGCCGGGATGGCGATGAAGCTGATCGAGCTGGTATTGGCCGCGTACAGGCTGATGCCGGCCGCCCAGAACGGAATGCTGCGGTTGCCGACGAAGAAGTTGGCGGTGGAGCCGCGCTTCTCGCGCAGATAGAAGTACAGGCCGATGCCGATCATGCCGGCCAGGTAGACCACGATCACCACCCAATCCAGCCAGTGCAGGCGCAGCTTGCTGGACTGCACCTGGGCGGCGGTGAAGGCGCTGCCGCCGGGCGCGGCGCGCGCCCACACCAGGCCGTCGGTCCAGGCCGCCGAGCGCGTGGCGGCCACGGCCTGCGCACCGGGCAAGATGGCCCAGGCGGCGGTCACGGTCTGGTAGGTCTGCACGCGCGCGGGCGCGTCGGCGGCGGCCGCGTCGCGCACCAAGTACAGGATATGCGCCTGCCCGGTGGCGCGGCCGGAGCCCGGCACCAGCCGTCCCGGCACGGTGCTGGGACGGGTCCAGCCCCTATCGGCCGACCAGCGCAGCACGCGCTCGCCATCGGCCTCGGGCACCACCGCGAACAGCGCGCGGGTCTGCGCCACCAGCGACAGCGCGGGCGCGCCGCCGGGCCACAACGTCATCGCGGTCCAGTGCGGGCGCTCGTCGGCGAAGTCCAGACGCAGCAGGCGGCCGTGACCGTCGGCGCCGCGGCCGCTGAGGTAGAAGCTGTCGGCGGACAAGGCCCCGCGCGGATCGTGCAGCGCCTCCGGCAACGGCGGCAGCTTCTGCAGGTTCAACGCACCGTCGCGGATGCCCAGTTGCGCCACGCCCCGCACCGCGCGGTCCGCGCCTTGCGCGAGCAGCGCATACGCGCGCTTGCCGTCCTCGACCACGGCGACCACGTCGGCCGGCTGGGCATCGGCCGGCCAGCGCAGCGGCGTCCAGGCGCGCGCCCCCTCCTCCAGCGACCAGGCACCGTCGGCCGCGACCGCGAACGCGCGGCCATCCACGCGCGCCAGTCCTGCCAGCGGCGCGCGATGCTGCAGCGCCGGCAGTTCGGTAGGACGCACCGGGGTGAGCGCCTCGGCATGCAGCGGGCCCACGGTGGCCAGCAGCAGCAAGCACCCCAGCGCGCCCGCACATCGCCGGGCGGTCGCGCTGCGGTGGAGGCGCGTCGCAACCCCGGGCGCGAACCGGCCGTCGCGGACCAGCCGCGACAGAAAACCGCGTATACCGCCCTGCCCCGCGCTCACGGCCGGCCCGCCGTGGCCAGCAGCGCTTGCGCGCGCTTGAGGAAAGGCGCATCGATCATGCGGCCGTCGACCACGAACACGCCGCGGCCCGGCGCCTGCGCCGCGGCCTCGACGATGCGCCGCGCCGAGGCCAGTTCGGCTTCGGTGGCCGCGAACACGGCGTTGGCCAGCGCGACCTGGCGCGGATGCACGCAGGTCTTGCCCAGAAAGCCCAGCCGCCGCGCCATCAGCGCTTCGGCCCGGTAGCCGTCCTCGTCGTCCAGATCGGCGTAGGCGCCGTCGAGCGCGAACACGCCCGCCTGCGCGGCGGCCATGCGCAGGGCGAACATCGCCGCGTGCACGTTGGCGCGATCGCGCCGGTCCACGCCTTCGGGTTCGAACAGGTCGCCCAAGCCCAGCTGCAGGCCGGCCACGCGCGGATGCGCGGCGGCGATCTGCGCTGCGGCGGCCAGCGCGCGCGGGGTTTCGATGTTGACCAGCAAGCCGATCGGCCGCTGCACGCCGTTGTCCGACTCCGCCGCTTCGATCGCGCGCACGGCCGCCTGCAGCGCTTGCGCCGATTCGATCTTGGGCAGATTGAGCAGGCTCGTGCCGGCGCAGGCTACGGCCGCGATGTCGTCGGCGAACCAGGGCGAGTCCGGCGCATTGACGCGCACGATCGCGGTCTTGCCCGAAGCGGCGACCGCGTCGCTGGCCACGAACTGCGCCACCGCGGCACGCGCGGCGTCCTTGCGCTCGGCCGCCACCGCGTCTTCCAGGTCGAACGACAGCGCGTCCGCCGGCCCGGCCAAGGCCTTGGCGAACAGTTCCGGCCGCGCTCCGGGCACGAACAATTTGCTACGCATGGAACGGCCGGGCCTGGGTGCGCTGGGTCATGGCCGCAGTGTGCGCCAAGGGAAAGAGTGCGGGCGCACAGTCCGGCCAGTTTCAAACGATAGGTTTTGTATCGACCGCCGCCCTCCCGGCCGGCTCGGCGACGGCCCTGTTGACTTACTGTGCAGTGCACAGTACTGTGCGCCACATGGTCGACTCAGACGCCTACGCCAAGCTCGAACTGGAACTGCGCCGCGGCGTGGTGGTGCTGGCCACGCTGTCGCAGCTGCGCAGCCCGCGCTACGGCTACGAGCTGCGCCAGGCCCTGGCCGACAAGGGCATGCCGATCGAGGAAGGCACCCTCTACCCCCTGCTGCGCCGGCTCGAAACCCAGGGCCTGCTGCAGAGCGAATGGCGCACCCAGGACGGCCCGCCGCGGCGCTACTACGCGCTCAACGCCAACGGCCGCGCGCTGCTGAAAAAACTCACCCTGGCATGGCAAGGCATGAACGACGCCATGCACCGACTCCTGCTGGAGGACTGACGATGAACGCCCAGGAAGTGATCGAGTCTTACGTCGCCGACGTGGCCCTGCGGTTGCCGCGCAAGCAGCGCAGCGATGTGGCCTTCGAACTGCGCATGCTGTTGAACGAGGAACTGCAGGCCAAGGCCGACGCCGCCGGTCGCGAGGCCGACGCCGACATGGCCATCGCGCTGGCGCGCGCCTTCGGCCGGCCCGGCGACGTGGCCGCGCGCTACCGACCCACGCTGACCATCATCGACCCCGAGGACGGCCGCAGCTTCCTGCGCGCGACCGTCATCGGCATGGCTGCGATCTGGGGCCTGGGCCTGCTGCAGAAGCTGGGCCAGCCGATGGACACGACCGGCCAGGCGCTGGGCGCCATCGGCCAATGGCTGGGCGGCACCGTGGTCGGCTCGCTGTGGTGGCCGGGCGTGCTGGTGGTGGGCTTCGCCATGGCCGCCTGGTCGCGGCGGCGCTCGCCCGACAGCGCCGCGACGTGGACGCCGCGCGCGGCCGATCACCTGCCCGGCGGGCGCGCTGCGATGGTGCTGGGACTGATCGGCATCGTGCTGGGCATCGCCGCGATGCTGGAGCCGCGCTGGATCCTGGACCTGTTCTGGGGCGGGCGCGCGGCGCCGGCCGCGTACGAGGCGCTGACCTACACCGACACCTTCCGCCAACGCCAAGGGCCGGTGCTGTTGCTGCTGGTGCTGTTCAATGTTCCGATGCTGCTGATCGCCATCGCGCGCGGTCGCTGGCCGGCGTCGCTGCAGCGCATGCAGTGGGTGCTGACGCCGCTCACTTGCGCGGCGATGCTGTGGACGGTGTTCGACGGCCCGATGATGATGACCGACCGCAGCGACAGCGTCGCCAAGTTCTGCCTCGCGGTCATCGCCGCCATCAGCCTGATCGACGTGGCGGTGAAGGCCGTCCGCAAGGTCAAGCCGGCGCCGAACTGAGCGGCGCTCGCGCTCTGGCGAGGTGCCCGAACCATTTTCCCCACGCGGCCGCCTGCGCTCGAACCGCTCCGCCGGCCGCGCTTTTGCCTGTCACGACTTCGCCAGGCTCGCCGCGGCTTGCGCATAACGGCTGGGCGGCCGGCCCACCTGGCGGCTGAAGGCCGTGCTGAAGGCGGCGCTGGAGCCGTAGCCCACGCGTTCAGCCACCTGGGCGACGTTGAGCTCGCCGCGGCGCAGCAGGTCCTTGGCGATTTCCATGCGCCAGCGCAGCAGGTATTCCATCGGCGCCACGCCGACGATGCGGCTGAAGCGCTCGAAGAAGCTGGAGCGCGACAACGCCGCATGCCTGGCCAGCTCGTGCACGCTCCACGCGTGCTCGATGCGTGCATGCAGCTGCTTCAACGCCGGCGCCAGGCGCTCGTCGCCCAGGCCGCGCAGCAGGCCCGGCGGCGCGTCGCCGCTGCTGCTGGCACGCATGGCTTCGATCAGCAGCATCTCGACCAGGCGGCTGAGCATGTACTCGTTGCCCGGCTGCCGCTGTTCGTATTCTTCGCCGACCATCTGCACCAGCAGCATCAGCCGCTGCGAGCCGCGCACGTGGACCACGCGCGGCAGCAGCGACACCAGCAGCCCGGCGTCGGCGGTGTCGAAGGCGAATGCGCCGCCCAGCGAGCGCATGTCCGGCGGCCCCTGCTGTTCGCCGTGGCGGCGCTCGCCGTCGCCGCCGGGCACCCGCTTGGGATCGATGAACACCGGCGGCGCCGGCACGAAGCTGGACAGGGTGAAGGCCGGCGTCGTCGGCAGCAGGACGAAGTCGCCGGCGGCGATCGCGATCGGCGCCTCGCCGTCCACGGCCAGGCGGCAGCTGCCCTCCAGCACGATGCAAAAGCCGGGCTGGCCGTATTCGGAGTAGCGCACGGCCCAGTTGCCCTTGCCGCTGATCGGATTGGCCAGCACCGCGCGCGGGCGCAGCAGTCGCACCACGTCGGATAAGGGATCGGCCATACCGGACTCTGGATAATATTATTAGGACTATACGCTATCGATCATCCAGCCATCGCCCCCTAATGTTCGCTCCGAGTCCCTCACCCCTTGGAGCTACACATGAAGACCGCACTGATCACTGGCTGCTCCTCCGGCTACGGCCTGGAGACCGCCCGCCACTTCCTCGCTCAGGGCTGGAAGGTCGTCGCCAGCATGCGCACGCCCCGCCACGACCTGCTCCCCGCCTCCGACCGCCTGCAGGTGCTGGAGCTGGACGTGACCCGTGCCGACAGCATCGCCCGCGCCCTGACCGCGGCCGGCCCCATCGACGTGCTGGTCAACAACGCCGGCATCGGTCTGTTCGGCGCGTTCGAGGCCACGCCGATGACCACCGTGCGCGAGATCTTCGAAACCAACACCTTCGGCACGATGGCCCTGTGCCAAGCCGTGTTGCCGCGCTTCCGCGAGCGCCGCGGCGGCACCATCGTCAACGTGACGTCCAGCGCGGTGCTGGCGCCGTTTCCGCTGGTCGCCGCCTACACCGCCAGCAAGACCGCCATCGAAGGCTTCACCGCCTCGCTGGAACACGAACTCCGGCCTTTCGGCGTGCGGGTCAGGCTGGTCCAGCCGGGTTACGGCCCCAGCACCGGCTTCACCGCCAACGGCCAGCAACGCATGCAGGGTCTGATCCCGCACGCCTACGAGGCCTACGCGCAGGAGGTGTTCGCGTCGATGGCCGACCTGCGCGCCCACACGCACGAAAGCGACGTGGCCACAGCGGTGTGGCACGCGGCCCACGACGCCTCGGACCGGCTGCGCTACCCGGCCGGCGCCGACGCCGTGGCCCTGGCCGGCGCGGCCTGAGCCCCTCGACCCGAGACCCGCCGCCATGCATACGCCCGACCGGCACCTGCTGCTGAAAGTGGACAACCTGGGCGAGCGCGTGCGCACGCTGATGGACGCCCTGCTGCGCGTGGACCTGGGCGCGCGGATCAAACCCGATACCGCGCGCGGCGCCATCGACATCGAAGGCTGGTTCCGCGACGAAGACGTGGTGGCGGCGGTGCTCGGTGTGGGCGGCCGACTCAGCGGCGTGGAAGTACGCCCGCCGACGTCCAAACGCCTGGCGCTGGCGGCCCACAACTGAGCCTGCGCCGCGCGAGCCGAATCTCAACGGCCGGCACCGCAACCGCGCTGCCGATGGAAGTTACGACCATGAAGATCACCAAGCTACGTTTGCTCACACTCGCCGGCGGCATCGCGCTGGGCTCCACGCTGATGAGTTTTGCCAGCTCCGCGCAACGGTCTGCAACGCCGGTGCAGGCGCGCCCGCTGCCGCTCGCGCGGGCCGAACGCGCGCACCCCGGCGACGACCGCCGTCCGGTGATCGGCCTAGCCCTGGGCGGCGGCGGCATGCGCGGCCTGGCCCACATCGGCGTGCTGCAGGCGCTGGAGGAAGCCGGGATCGAGCCGGACCTGATCGTCGGCACCTCGGCCGGCGCGCTGGTGGGCGCGATTTACGCCAGCGGCAAGGACGCGCAGGAGATCGCGCGCCTGGCGCAGCAGGTCGAGATCGGCTCGTTCGTGGATTTCACCCTCAGCACCCAGGGGCTCATGCGCGGCGACCGTATCGCCGACTGGGTCGACACCACCGTCGGCGCGCAGCCCATCGACGCCTTCCCGATCCGTTTCGCCGCGGTGGCGACCGATCTGCAGCAGGGACGGCCCATGCTGTTGGATCGCGGAGATGCCGGCGAGGCGGTGCGCGCGTCGGCAGCCGTGCCCGGTGTGACCCTGCCGGTGCCCTACGCCCAAGGCCACCTGGTCGACGGCGGCGTCGCCAGCCTGGTACCGGTACGCGCGGCCAAAGCCTTGGGCGCCGATGTGGTGATCGCGGTGGACATCTATTGCCGCAGCAGCGAGGCGGCCGGGCTGAGCGCGCCGTCGGTACTGCGGCAAACCATGCACCGCCAGTCCTGCCTGATCGCGGAGCCGGAGCTGGCAGAAGCCGATATCCGCATCGCTCCCGAGGTGATTGCACCGGGAATTTCCGATCGCCCCGCACAGCAGCGCGCGATCGACGCGGGCTACGAGGCGGCGCGCAAAGCCCTGGCCGAAGGCAGGCAGCGCGATATCGCCCTGCGCTGAGAACTGCGCCGCGGCCACCGGCATGCCGATGGCCGCAAGTCTGGTCGCCGAGACGCAACCGTCGGCGCGTCCGCTCAGCCCAGCCGCATCGACAGTTCGACGTCTTCGGCGAAGGGCACCGACAGGTAGCCCGACCTGGGCGCGCGCACCTGCGCCAGGTACTCGAGGCTGAAGTCGGCGTTGTCGGCCACGATCAACGCGCCCGGCCGCAGCCGCGGTTCCAGCAGCGCCAGCACTTCGGGATACAGCGCCTTGGCGCCGTCCAGCAGCACCAGGTCGATCGAATCGGGCAGGTTCGCGCCCAGGGTCTGCAGAGCGTCGCCCGCGCGTATCTCCACCAGGTCGAGCAGGCCGCCCTCGGCGAGGTGCTGCTGGGCGCGCGCGACCTTGTAGGGCTCGAATTCGGTGGTGAGCACGCGCCCGCCGCCGTTGTCGCGCACCGCCGCGGCCAGGTACAGGGTGGAGATGCCGAACGAGGTGCCGAATTCGACCACGCTGCGCGCTTGGGACGAGCGCGCCAGCATGTAGAGCAAACGGCCCGTTTCGCGCGAGACCGGCAGCCACAGGTCTTTCACCCGCTCGTAGAAATCCAGGTATTCGGTCTTGCTGCGCAGCAGGCGGTCGCGTTCGTCGGAGGACAGCGCCTCGGCCGCGGGGCTGCGCGCCGCATCCGACTCGCGGAAGAGTCGATCGAGCAAGGGCGCAAGGGGTTCGATGGCAAGCGTATTCATAGCGAAATCCGTGTTGTGTGGGAGGTGTTTGCCGGCCCGGACACAATACGAATAAATCGTCGCGTTTCGTACTCGCATTGGTTATGCGATGCGCGAACTGCCGTTTTTTCCTGCAATCACGCGCTCTACCGAACACGGCATCGGACAACCGCTACGCTCTCACGTTCCGCTATTCGCATTTAACGGCCGCGCATACCCACCGAACCCGGCCCGCTTATGATGCGATCGGTTCCCGGCACCCCGTACTGCGCCCAGCACCGCCATGGTCAAGCCCAAGCCCCCGAAGATCTCCACGCGCAAACAGCCCCAGCAGACGCGCTCGAACCAACTCGTCGCCGCGATCCTGGAGGCCGCGGCGCAAGTTCTGGCCGCGCAAGGTGCGTCCCGCTTCACCACGGCACGAGTCGCCGAACGCGCCGGCGTCAGCGTCGGCTCGCTGTATCAGTACTTCCCCAACAAGGCCGCCATCCTGTTCCGCCTGCAGAGCGACGAATGGCAGCAGACCAGCGACCTGCTCGGCGCCATCCTCAAGGACGTGGTGCGGTCGCCCGAGGCGCGGCTGCGCAGCCTGGCCCATGCCTTCCTGCGCTCCGAATGCGAGGAGGCGCGCATGCGCGTGGCGCTCAGCGACGCCGCGCCGCTGTACCGCGACGCGCCCGAGGCCAAGGCGGCGCGCGCGAACGGCGATCGCGCGCTGCGCGCCTTCATGCGCGAGGTGCTGCCCGACGCGCCCAGGGCCGCGCGGGCGCGCGCGGGCGAGCTGATCGGCACCACGCTGAGCACGGTGGGCAAGCAGTTCTCCGAATCCGAACGCACGGCGCCGGAGATCAGGGCCTACGCGGACGCGATGTCCGACATGTTCCTGGCCTACATCGAACGCATCCGGCGCGCGTGAAGCTGACCTGCTGGTCCGGGCACCTTCCAACGAGCACTACCCACCGTCATTCCGGCGCAAGCCGGAATGACGGTGGGGAAGCGGTTGCAGAAAGCTGCCGGGGCACGGCGACCCGAGCCGGACCGGCATAAAAAATGGCAGGAAACGCTGGGTTTCCTGCCATCTGCGAATCGAAGCCTGAGCCGCGGGAGGCTTAGAACGGGATGTCGTCGTCGGCGAAATCGTCGCCGAAGTCGTTGGACTTGGCCGGGGGCGCCTCACGGCGCTGCGAGTCCTGACGGCCGCCACCGCCGCCGTAACCGCCACCACCACCACCGCCGCCGGACTGGCGCGCCGGACGATCGCCGCCCCCGCCGCCACCGCGGAACTCACGACCGCCACCACCGCCACCACCTTCACCGCCCGCGCCGCCGAGCATCTGCATGTCGTCGGCGATGATGTCGGTGAAGTACTTCTCCACGCCGTCCTGGCCGGTGAACTTGTCGTAACGGATCGAGCCTTCGATATAGACCTGGCGGCCCTTGCGCAGGTACTCGCCGGCGATCTCGCCGAGCTTGCCGAACAGCTTGACCCGGTGCCACTCAGTGCGCTCCTGGGTGTTGCCGTCGCGGTCCTTGCGGACGCTGGTGGTGGCCAGGCTGATCGTGGTCACAGCCATGCCGCCCTGGGTGTACTTGGTTTCGGGGTCGTTGCCGAGGTTGCCGACCAGGATGACCTTGTTGATGCCACGTGCCATGAGATTGCGGTTCCTTGGGGTTGTCGCCGGAAGCGGGCGATAGACATTGGAGTATACCGCCCCCCTCGGAGGCCGTCGGGCGGCCCCCCGGCGCCGGGTAGGGTTTTGCCGCAGTCCCGGGTGGGCGCCAACGCCCGCCCGGCGTGGCCTTCGGCACTGCCGGCCGGGCCCGGCAGCGCCGAGCATCGGCCGGTCAGCCCTGCCCCGGAGCCCGCCATGCGCCCCTGCCCCGCCCGCCTGCTGCTCGCCCTGGCCCTGGCCGCCGCCCCGGTCCTGGCGGCCGCGGCCCCGGCAACCTCCGACGAGGCCGAGCTGCGCCGACTGACCCAGGAGAATCTGGACGCCATCGCCCCCGGCCGGGTCGAGGTCTGGCAGCGCAACGCCCACGAGCGGCTGCTGCACACCGACGAGAACGGCCAGGTGCGCAGCAAGGCCGAGCTGCTGGCCGAGTTCCGCCCGCTGCCGCCGGGCCTGAGCGGACGCCTGGCGGTGGACCGGTTCTCGGCGGTGGTGCTGGGCGACACCGCGCTGGTCAGCCACGAAGATCTGGAGACCCTGGACTACCACGGCCAGACCCTGGTCAGCCGCTGGCGCAACACCGATACCTGGCTGCGCACCGACGCGGGCTGGAAGCTGATCGGCGCGCAGGTGCTGGCGCTGCAGAACGACCCGCCCGCGGCCGCGCCGGCCACGGTGCGGCTGTGCGACTACAACGGCCGCTACCGTCTGGCCGACGCCATCGAGGCCACGCTGCAATGCGACGGCGATGCGCTCGTCGCGCAGCGCGAAGGCCGGCCGCCGTCGCGTTACCGCGCGGAGCTGGCCGATGTGTTCTTCCTGCCGGGGCAGCCGCGCACGCGGCGGATCTTTCAGCGCGATGCGACGGGCGCGATCGTGGGCTTCGTGGATCGGCGTGAAGGGTTGGATATCCGCTGGATGCGGGTGAAGTAGACGGGCTCTGCGATCAGGCGCGGTTTTCCGAGTGGCGCGGTCGCGGCTGACGCCGCTCCTACCCCAAAGCAGGGCGCTGGGCCGTCGCTGAATTTTGTGCGACACCACTCGCACGCGGTTGAGCGCTGCGTTCGCACGCATCGCCACTAACCGGTTAGCGCGCGCATCTCAGTCATCGGCGATCCGATAGCACGCACGCTCACGCGTGCACCACGCGCGCGTACGCAAGACTTGCGCGCAACCGGCCGCGCAGGACGCGCGCGCCGCGTGTCCTGTAACGCGCGCCATCGTCGTTCTCTACCTGTACCCGAACGACGGAACGGCCAAGCAGGCCCGCGGCGATCACGCCGCCCAGGTTCGGCGACCCAAGGAAGGAGCCCCCATGCCGCAAGGAACAGCGCCAGGACGAACGCCCCACATACGCGGGTTCCTGTACGCCAGCGACGCCTGCGCCCGGATCGCGCAGCGCCTGCCGGTGATCGCCGGCAGCGATTCCAGCGTGCTGATCGTCGGCGAGACCGGCACCGGCAAGGAAATCTGCGCGCAGGCGCTGCACTACCTGTCGCGGCGCGCCGACGGCCCCTGGGTCGCGGTCAACTGCGCGGCGGTGCCGGTGGAGCTGATCGAGAGCGAACTGTTCGGCCACGTCAAAGGCGCGTTCACCACCGCGCATAGCTCCCGCCACGGCCTGGTCAAGGAAGCCGAAGGCGGCACCATGTTCCTGGACGACATCGACTGCCTGCCGTTGCTGGCGCAGGGCAAGCTGCTGCGCTTCCTGCAGCAGCAGGAGTACCGCCCGGTCGGCTGCAACACGGTGCAGCGCTCGGACGTGCGGGTGATCGCGGCCAGCAATCGCGATCTGCGGGTGATGGTCAAGCAGAACGCGTTCCGTCAGGACCTGTATTTCCGCCTCAACGTGCTGCCGGTGGCGCTGCCGCCGCTGCGCGAGCGGCGCGAGGACATCGCCCTGCTGGCCGAGCACTTCGTGCGCCAGTTCGACCAGGCGCGCGGCGGCGACGGCCGCCGGCTCAGCGCGCAGGCGCTGCAGAAGCTGCTGGCCTACGACTGGCCCGGCAACGTGCGCGAGCTGCGCCATGTGATCGAACGCTCGGTGCTGCTGGCCGCCGGCGCGCGCATCGAGGCCGACGACATCGCCATCGATCCGGCCCTGGACGCCGACGCGCAGGCCGAGGCGCCGGACCCGGCCGGCGAATCCTTCCAGGCCGCCAAGAAACGCGTGGTCGAACGCTTCGAGCGTCAGTACATCGAGACCCTGCTGGCGCTGCACCACGGCAACCTCACCCACGCCGCGCACGCGGCCAAGAAGAACCGGCGCGCATTCTTCGAATTGGTGCGCAAGCACCAAATCGACACGCGACGCTTCAACGACAGCCCCTGATGAACGCCACGCCCGCCACCACGGCGCTGGTCGCCGTCAGCCCGCTGCACGCCGCGTTCGGCCTCGATGCCGGCTTAGGCCGCGCTAGCGAGCCTCAACGCTTCGTACGCGGACAGATCGATCCGCTTTGCAGGACAAAAACGTCCTCCCGCAGCAAGCCCGTCGTTGCAGGCTTTGCCGCTTGCATGCGCGCGCGGACGCAGGACAAAAGCGCGCGCGGCGACCGCGCGGCGCCAGTCGACACCCTCGCAAAATCAATCGTTTGCGCGCGCCACACGCTTGGCACGCCGCTTGCGTTCACCAGCACAAGGCTGGGACGCATGGACGACTATCCCGAAATGCTCGCGATCGTGAGAGCACTCGCCCGCTACCTGCGGGCGAACCCGAACAGTTCCGATACCGCGGAAGGCATCGCCACGTGGTGGTTCCGCGAGCACAGCGTGGTCGACGGCCGCGCCTTGATGGATGCGCTGGACTGGATGCGCGAACGCGGCCTGCTGGAAATGCTCAGCGCCAACAGCACCGGCGACCGCTACCGCTGCATCGCCAGCGCCGAGCAACTGGACGGTGTGCTGAGCGAACTGTCGAGGCGCCGACTGACATGACGTGCGCCCGCGCAAGGATGCAGGAGAGCCGCCCGTGCCGTCGCTGACGCTCGCCGCTTTCACCCAACCCGCCGGCTGGCAGCCGCTGCAGGCCGACGGCGTCACGCCATCGGCGGCCGTGGCCATCGCCGAGGACGTGCTCAGCGAAACGCCCAGCGGCGACCGCCGCAGCCTGACCCTGAGCTACTCCGGCGCCGCGCTGAACCATATCGCGCGCAAGCCGCTGGCCGCGCTGAACCTCAACAATTTCGACGAGCTGCGCTTCGTGTTGCGCGGCGACCGCAGCTCCACGCCCGGCTTCTACCTGGAGCTGCGCCTGGGCAGCGCGGCGCTGGCGATCGGCGCGCCCGGCAACAGCTGGCACCGCCGCGTGCCGGTGTCCGGCGGCGCGGGCTGGGAGGTGGTGCGCTTCTCGCTGGCCGACCTGCCCGCCGCCGTGCGCGGCGCGGTCACGGTGGCGCAGCTGCATTGCATCGACGCCGGCCAAGGTTTCCAGCTGGCCATAGACGAAGCGCTGGCGGTGCGGCCGAGCATGCTCGCCGACCTGGAGCAGGCGCTGCGCACGCGCCTGCACGAACGCACCAGCCTGGCCGGCAATCCGGTGCCGGCCGAACTGGTGCTGGCCGGCGGCGCCTGGCCGGCGACCGTGCCCTGCATCGCCATCGTGCCGATGGGCGTGCGCGACCTGCCCGAGCGCAGTGTCGGCGCCGCGCAGCGCTGCGACTTCGTCGCCGACGGCTACCGCGTGCGCCCGTCGGCGGTGGCCTTCGAGGCGCTGTACGCGCTGGAGGCCGTCGCCGCCGACCGCGCCGACCAGGGCGCGGTCATGGATTTCCTGCTGCGCGAGATCGCCCCGCGCGGCGCCCTGCGCGTGGCGGCGCAGAGCTGGTCGCTCGAGACCCTGCCGCCGCCCGCGCTGGAGTACGACCCCAACCTCAACCCCTCGCCGCGCCAGCGGCTGTATTGCCGGGTGCTGGCGTGGCAGGACCACGACACGCCGACGTCGGTGCAGCCGGTGGAAGGCCTGGTCACCCACATCGATTGGAAGGAGTCCGGCCATGGCTGAAGACAAGGCAGCTGGCAACAAGGCCGACGAGCGTGTGCGCTTGATCAACACGCGCTCGCAGCCGGTCGAGCTGCATCTGGGTTCGTCGGTGCACGTCCTCGCGTCCGGCCAGAGCCTGGAGCTCGACGCCGCCGCGCTGGCGTCGCCGCAACTGGCCCACCTGCTCGCTCGCAAGGCGCTGGCGTTACGCAGCGCGTCGCCCTCGGAGGCCGATCAGGCCGCCGCTATCGCAACCACTCCGCGCAAGCGCGGCCAGGGAGCCGCCGATGGAACCGCGCGGCCCCCGCAACCACCCAAGAGGAAGAAAGGATCATGAGCTTCATCGGCATCAATGTGCGGGAAGTCGACGGAACGGGCGCGCCGGTACTGGCCGCCGCGCCTACCTCCATCGCGGGCTTCAACATCCTGACCCGGCGCGGCACGCCGAATCAGGCCGTGATGGTGGATTCCTACGCTCGCTTCGTCGAGCGCTTCGGCGGCTATTTCCCGGGAGGCCTGGGCGCCTATCTGGTCAAGGGCTATTTCGACAACGGCGGCCAGGTCGCCTACGTCAACCGCGTGGTCTCCGACGACCCGGCCACCGGCCATGCGCCGGGCACCCTGGTCCTGCGCGACGGCAGCCCCGCCGATACCCTGCGCATCTCCGGCGGCTTCCGCGGCAGCGAAGATCCGGGCAGCTGGGGCAACAACCTGCGCGTGCGCGTGGAGCGCTCCACGCCCACCACCACGCGCCTGCGCGAAGCGGCCGCGGCCACCATCACCGGCAGCGTCGCGCTGACCGCGCCGGTGGACATGAGCACCCTGCCCAGCCTGACCCTGCGCATCGACGGCTCGCCGGACAACACCGTCATCACCTTCCTGCCGGCGGACTTCCCCGGCGGCGCGGTCAACGCCACGCCGGCGCAGATCCGCGACGCGATCAACGGCCGCCAGAGCCGCGTGGTCGCCTCGCTGACCGGCCCGGGCAACCTGGTGCTGACCTCCACCGGCGAAGTGGCGCGCATGAGCGACGGCTGGACCTCGATCCAGGTCATCGCCGCCAACGCCACCCTGGGCTTCGCCATCGCCGCGGCGGTGCCGGGCACGGCCAGCGCGGTGGCCACCACCGGCGCCAGCCTGCGCCGCACCGAGGACTTCGATCTCGGCGACGCGATCGAGGTCTACGACCCGACCGTGCCGGCCAACACCGCCATGGTCAAGCTGCTCTCGCGCAATCCGCAGACCGGCGCGGTGACCTGGGGCCCGCCGATCGCCGGCATCGCCGGCTGGACCGCGCAGAACATCCGCGTGCGCAACCTGCGCTTCAGCGTGACCGTGGCCGAAGGCGGCACCGAAGCGGAGAACGTGCGCGAGACCTGGTCGGACCTGTCGATGGAAGCCGACACGCCGAACTACGCGCCGGCGCGCATCAACGACGCCATTCGCGGTTCGCGCTACATCATCGCCGAGGACCTGCTCAACGCCAGCGCGGTGGGCGCGGACCGTCCCGCGGTGCTGGCCTGGACGCCGCTGGCCTCCGGCCTGGACGGCACCCCGACCTCGGGCCACTTCAACGGCGACGCCTCCACCCGCAGCGGCTTCTTCGCCTTCGATCCGCACGACGTGCAGCTGCTGACCTGCGAACGCACCGACCCTGCGATCGTGGCCGGCGCGCTGGCCTACTGCGAGAACCGCGGCGACTGCATGTACGTGGGCGCGGTGCCGGAAGGCTTCACCGAAGCCGGCCAGGCCGTGGCCTACGGCCAGTCGTTCCAGGCCAAGAAGGCCTACGGCGCGCTGTACGCGCCGTGGATCACCGTCGCCGATCCGGCCGGTGTGGGCGACAACCCGCGCCGCAACCTGCCGCCGGTGGGTCACGTGCTGGGCGTGTACGCGCGGGTGGAACGCACGCGCGGGGTGTGGAAGGCGCCGGCGGGCGACGAGGCCAACCTGGCCGGCGTGCTCGACGTCACCTACCGCCTGACCGACGCCGAGCACACCCAGCTGGTCAGGGACGGCAGCGTCAACGGCATCCGCGCGATTCCGCGCGCGGGCATCGTGGTCGATTCCTCGCGCACCCTGAGCACCGACCCGCGCTGGATGTACGTGGGCGTGCGCCTGCTCTTCAACTTCGTCAAGAGCAGCCTGAAGAACGGCCTGCGCTGGGTCCGCCAGGAACCCAACCGCTCCACCCTGTGGAACGCGGTCAAGTTCAACGCCGTCAACCCGTTCCTGCTGGGGCTGTGGCGTCAGGGCGCGTTCGGCACCGGCTCGCCGGAGGAAGTGTTCACCGTCATCTGCGACGCGTCGAACAACCCGCCCGACCAGGTCGATCAGGGCCTGCTCAACGTCGAGGTCTATTTCTATCCGTCCAAGCCGGCGGAAACCATCGTCATCACCGTCGGCCAGCAGCCCTCCGGGGCGTCAGCGTCCGAAGGCTGAATTCATCACTAGCGCACGCAGGAGGGCGTCATGCCACAAGTTGGAGACATTTGGGAAAGCTATCGCGCCGGCGAGTTCGTGCTGGTCATCGACGGGCGCGAAAGCCCCGGCGTCAGCAAGATCGGCGGGCTCAGCGAGGGCGAACTGGAAACCGTGGAACAGCCGCACGGCGGCTCGTTCCGGGTGTTCAAGACCGCGGGCGGGAAGATCAAGTTCGACCCGCTCACCATCGAACGCTACGTCGACGGCAGCCCCGAGGACCAGCGCTTCAAGGACTGGTTCCAGGAGTGCTTCAAGCTCAACCGCGACGAGCAGGGCGCGTCCACGCCCCGCCGCGACGGAATGATCATCAAGCGCCATAACGGCGCCGACGTGCTGACCTTCGCCTTCTACGGCGCCTGGGTGAAGTCGTCGAAGTTCACCGACCTGGAAGCCGGGTCCACCAACCACTTCAAGCAGACCATCGTCCTCGAGCACGAAGGACTGGAGCGTGTCGAATGAGAACCGAAGCCACCGCACTGCGCGAGGTCCCGCTGGCGCCGCCGCCGTCGACGACCCACCGCACCTACGAGTTCGAGCTGCCGATCGGCGTCTACGACGACGAGGGCCGCCTGCACCGCCACGGCCTGCTGCGCAAGATGACCGGACGCGACGAGGCGATCCTGGCCGACCCGCAGAACCAGCGCAACGGCGGCAAGCTGGTCACCGAGCTGCTGGCCAGCTGCATCGTCAGCCTGGGCGAACTCAAGTCCACCGGCCCGTCGCTGGTGTCGGAGATGTACTCGGCCGACCGCAACTACCTGCTGCTGCGGCTGCGCGGCGCGACCTTCGGCAACGAGCTGCAGGCGACCTACAAGTGCCCGTCCTGCGGCCACGCCCACGAGGTCACCGAGGAGCTCGACGCGTTGCCGGTCAAGCGCATGGGCGAGGAGGAGTCGCCGGGCGAGATCCGCATCCGCCTGGAGGACGGCTACATCGACAACCAGGGCGCGGCTCACCACGCCATGGTCATGCGCCTGCCCACCGGCGCGGACGAGTCGGCGGTGGCTCCGCAGATGCGCAAGAACGCCTCGCTGGGCAAGAACGCCCTGCTCGCGCGCTGCCTGAAATCGCTGGGCGACGTGCCGCAGCACCGGCTCAACGCGATCGGACCCAAGCTGCTGGCCGAGCTGACCATGACCGACCGGCGCCTGATCGACCGGGCGCTCAACTCGGCCGCGCCGGGCGTGGACCTGATCCGCGCGCTGGAGTGCCCGGCCTGCGGTCACGAGTTCAAGGCCAGCCTGGATCTGTCCCATTTTTTGGCATTGGACTGACGCTCGAAGACCTGCGTCGCGAGGTGTTCTTCCTGGCATACCACCTGCACTGGCCGCATGGCGAGCTGATGGACATGCCCACCGAAGACCGACGCAGCTTCGCGCGTCTGCTGATCGAGCAGATCGAGCGGGAAAACGCCGAAATCGAATCCTCACGGAGCCGTTGAATGCCCATCGGGCTGCTACTGACCGGACTCTCGGCGCCGCTGGCCCTCATGGCCACGGCGTTCGAACGCTGGAACGCGGTGCTGCGGCTGGAAGCCGTGGTGATCGACCGCGCTCGCGGCGCGTTCCTGGTCGAATGGTTCGGCGCCGCGCTGCCCCGCATCGGCACCCGGCTGCGTGTGGTGATCGAGAACATCGACGCCCTGGGCGAGCGCTATCGGGAGGCGCGCTCGCGTTCCATGGGCGGACAGACCGGCCCCAACCTGCTCGAACCCGTCGCCGGCCTGGCCGGCATGGCGGCGGGCATGTTCATCAGCCCCAGCGGAGCGCTGATGTACCTGTACTCGTGCCTGCGCGAGTCGGCGGGCGCGATCGTCTCCAGCCTGCTGACCATTTTGTACAGCCCGATCTTCCTGGCCGAAATCACCGGCCTGGGCACGGCGGTGGCGGCGATCGCCTTCCCGCTGGTGCTGCTGGGCGGCTTCGTCGTGGCGATCATCGCCGCGGCCGGCGGCACCAACAGCTCGATGGTGCTGGTGTTCGAACTGATCGGCGACGCCACCCGCGCGATCCAGGCGCTGACCCGCTTCATCAACCTGCTGATGGGACCGCGCGAGGCGATCCGCAACCCGCTGCTGCGCGGCATCCTGGAACTGGTCGACCGCATCGCCGCGCTGTTCGCGCAGCTGGTCGGCGCCGCGGCCTGGCTGCTGACCCGCTTCGGCCGGATGCTGCTGCCCACCGCGATCCAGTTCCACGCCCTGATCGAACTCGCCAAGGGCATCTGGGACGTGGTCGAGCGCATCGGCCGCGGCACCGTGACCGCGCTGGAAGGCGCCGACCCGGAGTCCTCGCCGCTGGCGATCCTGATGCGCCTGATCGATCACGTGGTGGCCATGGCCCGGCGCCTGATCGAGAGCGCGGGCGCGATGCTGGCGCAGATGGCGGTGTCGCTGAAGGACGGCTTCGGCTCGATCGTCAACGAAACCCGCGCCTACATCGAACTGAACGTGTCGATGGCGCGTTCGCTGATCGAAGACCTGCCGATGATCCGCATGTTCCGCGCCACCGCGCGGATGGTGACCGTGATCCGCAGCATCTTCGCTTCCTCCGGCGCCTCCGGCGCCGCCGCGCCGACCCCGCCGCCGGCCGCGGCGGCGCCGCCATCCGCGCCCAGCGGCCTGGGCGGCGCGATCAGCACCGGCGTCGGCCGGGGCCGTGCCTTGTCCGGACTGCTGGTCGCACCGCCGACGCCGAGCCTGGGCTACGCCCGCGGCATGGTCGATACCGCGCGCGGCGGCACCACGGTCACCAACCCCTGGGGGCCGGACTTCGACACCGACATGGCCGCGCCGTTCGCGTTGGACCCGGCCACCGACGCGCTCGCGCAGCAGCTGATGGCCACGCCGCCCAGCGTGTTCCGCGACGAGATCCCGATGATGACGGCGGAGTTCGGCGTGGACACGCCCGACGCCGCCTTCGAGCAGTTGCGCACCCACGAGCTGCGCTACCGCGACCTGCTCTACGCCGTGGCCGCGCGCATCCTGCCGCCGGAGATCCAGATCCGCATTCCGATGCTGCTGGACGCCTTCGACGCCCTGGACCGCCACGTCTACGGCCGCGACGTGCCCGAGCGCGATCCCGATTTTCCGGTGCGCGACCTGCCCGACAACGGCCGCCTGCGCCCGGTGGTGCGGCGCATCACCGTGCGCGCGCCCGGCGCCGACCCCGTGTCGGTGCGCAACATCGCCAACGATCTGACCCGCCTGTTGCGCGAGCAGACCTACCTGGCACCGGCGGAGTGACGGGCATGCCGATCGACTTCCTCCCGATCACCTCCGACTGGCTGGCCGCCTTCGACAACGTCCGCCGCCGCATCGGCGGCCTGTCGGCGGCGCTGCACAGCTGGCTGACCCAGCGCCTGGCGCGCATGGGCGAGCTGGAGCAGCGCACCCGCGCGTTCCCGATCTTCGCCTTCGAAAACCGCGCGCTGTCGGTGGCCATCGACGCCCAGCAGCACGGCGCGCTGCGCCCCTACCGCAACGCCGGCCAGGCCTGGGCGGCGCCGTTCGTGGCCTTCGGCCGCGGCTTCACCCGCATCCCGCAAGCGGTGGAAGACGAGATGGTGCTGCCGAACCTGATCGGCATGATCGAGAACATCATCACCGGCATCGCCGGCTCCATCGACCGCCTGATCGAGCCGCAGCCGAGCACGTTCGATCCGCGCAACGCGCGCGCCGGCGACCTGTTCGGCCTGCTGGCCATGGCCTGGCGCGGCATGATCACCAGCACCGGCCAGCTGCGCATCATCGTCGGCGACCTGGGTAAGGCGAAAGCGGTGTTCGCGCCGCCGCCGCCCGCTCACGACGGTCCGTCCGGACCGGCCACGCCGGCCGAGGCGGTGGCCGCCAGCGCCGCCGCCGAACCGGCCAGCCCGGGCTTCGGCAGCGACCCCATCGACCTGGTGCTGCGCGGCATGACCGCGGCCATGCTGATCCTGCCGATCATCCCCGACTGGATCCGCACCCTGGCCAGCGCGATCTGGCTGCGCATCCGCCTGACCGTGGTGGACGTGCTGCGCCGGGTCGAGGCGCGGGTGTTCCGCGCGCGCCGCGAGGTGCTGTCGTTCTTCTTCGAAGGACTGCCCAAGCTGCTGCGCGAAGTGCCGGCGCTGGTCGGCGCGATCGGCACCATGCTGCAGTGGAGCATCAACTACTTCGCCGTGGTCGCGCGCATCTACCTGGAAACGGTGCTGTTCTCGCTGACCGTGTTCCTGCGCGACCTGCAGCGCCAGGTCAACGAGATCATCATCATCGTCGACTACGTGCTGGCCATGATCGACGCGATCATGGACTTCGACCTGCTCGAGCTGATCAAGCCCTTCCTGGGGCCCACGGCGATGCTGATCGACATGATCGGGGTCAAGCTGCAGGTCAAGGACGTGATCGACGCCGCCGGCACGGTCATCAACTGGACCCTGTACGGCGCGCTCAAGGCCGGCATCCTGGCCGCGCGCGCGGCGATCGTGTCCACCGACTTCATGCCGGTCATCAACGACCTGCCCTGGGTCGGCTCCAAGCTCGACGCGCTGCGCGCGAGCCTGCTGCACGACCTGGGCCTGATCGACCAGATCGTGGACGCGCTGTTCCGCGACACCGGCGGCCCCATGGTCGAGACCGCGAAGCCGCGCATTCGGCGCATGCCCAACTTCTACGACCTGCTGATCGGGGTGCGCCCGGGCGACCTGGGCCGGGAAATGGGCAGCTTCGGCCGCGCCCTGGGGGCGAACATCCGCGGCCTGTTCGAGAACATCTCGCGCACGCTGGCGCACCTGGGCGAGGTGTTCTCGCGCACCGCCACCGACTTCGCCCGCACCGGCCCGGCCGACCGCATGCAGCGCTTCGCGCGCGAATCGGCCGAGCTGGCCAACGGGCTCTACGACGGCCAGATCCGCGCCTTGGGCGATCGTATCGAAGCCACGCCGATCGGGCCCTGGGAGCGCTGGCTGGCCGGCAACGGCTTCCGCCTGATCGAAGCGGCGATCCCGCTCTACATCGGCGAGATGCGGCGCTGGTGGCGCGAGCGCGCCATGGCCGGCGAAGAGAACTACGTCGAGTTCACGCCGACCTCGCCGCACATCCTCGCGCGCCGCGCGCGCCTGGGCCGGGTGCGGGTGCCGCGCCTGACCTTGCGCGCGCAAGGCCGCGCCCACGACGAGTCGCTGGTGCGCGATCTGGCCCAGCATTTCCGCGAGGCGGTGGGCCGGGCCTATGTCGACGGCCAGCGCCAGTTCGACGAAATCGCGGCAGGAGCGCACTGAGCCATGGCCGACGACGCCGCCCACGACGAGATCGTGACCCAGATGGGGCTGATGCTGACCCAGATGAAGGGGCTGCACGGCACCCTGGAACAGGTCGCCCAGGCCACCGTGCGCTATGCCGGCTTCGCCTTCGCCGAGGCGTTCACGCCGGGCGGCCGCTTCGGCGCGCCGCCGATGCGCGGCGGCGCCCTGCTGGTGCACGTGAACAACCTGCGCGACCTGGTCGCCAGCAGCGGCATCGCCGGCTTCTTCGAAGGCCTGCTGGGCGGCATCGGCCGCTTCTTCGGCGGCCTGTTCGGCGGGCTCATCGGCGGCACCATCGCCGGCGTGGCCTTGCCGGTGATGATCTGGAAGATCGAATCCATCGTCTCCAAGCTGCAGAACATCCTCGAGCGGCTGGGCATAGGCAAGGACAAACCGGCCGCCGCCGGCACCGGCGCGACCACGCCCACCGACGCCGCCGCCGAGACCGCGGCCCGGTCCCAGCCCACCGCTTCGGTCGCCGGCGAACCGCTGACCGATCAGATCGGCGAGTTCCGCGAAATCCTCAGCCTGCTCACCGGCCTGTTCGAGGCCGCCGGCAGCGGCGGCAGCGGCGGCGGCGGTTCGCCCGCGCCCGAGCGCGTGCAGGCCTCGCTCACGCCGCAGCACGAGCGCTGGATGGCGATGCTGCGCTCGGTCGAGAACGTGGTCGGCGGCGTCACCCGCATCATCAACGGCCTGATCATCCTGGTGCCGATGATCGTGGGCAGCCTGGCCCTGCTGTTCTCCAAGCTCGACACCTTCAAGCTGGCCGTGGTCGAGATCCTGCAGTTCCTGGTGCGCAACGTGCTGCTCTTGCGCGGCGTGGTGCTGGTGACCGTGTTCGACCTGCTGGGCGTGGTCGCGCGCCTAGCCGCCGGCCTGGCGCAGATCATCGGCGAGATGCTGCAGGGCATCCTGACCAGCCTGTTCGACATCGCCGGCACCGTGCTGGAGGGCGCGCTGGCGGTGTTCCAGTTCCTGGCCGGCGGCTTGCAACGCGTGGTCAACGGCATGCTGCGCTGGCTGGTGGATACGCTGTTCATCACCCTGGCGCGCTTCAGCGACCTGCGCGTGTTCCGCCTGATCACCCACCTGATCCAGGTGATGCCGGCGGTGCTGCCGCCGCTGTACGAACTGCTGCGCAACAAGGGCACCACCGCCAGCGGCGCGCCGGTGAGCGCACCGCTCACGCCCACCCAACTGGCCGACCTCAGCGCGGCCGCGGCGCTGCCGCTGCCGCCGCCGGTCACCCCGTCCACCGCGCTGCCGTCCTCGCTGCTGCCGGCCATGCCCGACCCGGCTGCGCTGGCCGCGCCGCCGGCCGCGCTGGCCACGCTGCGCACGCAGATGAACGACCTGCGCACCGGCCTGCTCGCGGGCGTGTCGGCGCTGACCGGCAGCGTGGCCACCGGCTTCGCCGCGCTGTCGGCGCGTTTCGATTCGATGATCTCCACCGAACTGGACCGCAGCCGCAGCGACTACGCCGCCAACCTGGAAGCGGTGCGCGCGCGTTCCAGCGAGTTCGCCACCGCCTTCGCCGAAGCCGAACGCGCGGTGCGCGAACGTCCCGAAACCGGCCTGGAAGCGATCGCGCGCGCCTACGAAACCTGGCTGTCCGGCGACGGCCTTCGCACCTTGCTGGACCAGATCACCCAGCAGTTCTCCTCCACCCCGGCCACCGCCGGCGATTCGATCCCCGGCCGCATCGTCGGCGAAGCGGTCGATCGCCCGCGCGCCTCGATCGAAATCCAGGAAGTGATCATCGACCTGACCGCGGCCTCGCCCGGCGGCGGCGACGGCGGCGTCGGCCCGCTGCCTTCGCCGGAACTGATGTACGCACAGCTGCTGCAGTACCAGCGCGAGCTGGCCCAGCGCGGCTCCGACGACCCCATGCTCCTGCCCGCCTGAGGACGCCCGCCATGGCCTACGGATATCTCGCCTGCTGGAACAGCCTGCCGCCGCTGGTGTTCCGCTTCCAGTTCAACCCCGAGTCGCTGACCGAGAAGCGCGGCTACAAGTACACCGACGTCGAAAACTTCGGCAACTGGGCCTTCGACAAGACCTCCGCCGCGCTCAGCGCCAGCCAGCCCTGGTACGTGAAGCTGGCCACGGCGCCGGCCGGCGCGCTGGAAGACCTCAAGGAATTCGGCCCGCAGCTGGTGCGCACCCATCCGCTGGAAGCCGGCTGCGGCGAGCCGCGCACCTTCGCCCTGGACTTCGTCCTCGACGGCAAGGTCAAGCCCGAAGGTTCCACCGCCGAGGTCGGCAACCTCTACGACGGCGACATCTCGCCCGACCTGGCCCTGCTGCGCTCCTTCGTCAACCCCGGCGTGGACGTGGGCAGCCTGGTGGAGTGGATCAGCAGCGGTTTCGAAAAGACCTTCTCGCCGCCGCTGTGCACGCTGATCTACGGCGGCGTCAACACCGACTGCGTGATGGAAAACCTGAGCATCAAGATCACCCGCTTCAATCCCGACACCTCGCCCTCGCGCGCCGAGATCAGCGTCAGCCTGAAGCAGCAGACCAAGGCGATCTCGCCGCTGGTGGAAACCATCGAACGCTACGTCAACGTCGCCCGCACCATGGGCCGTTCCGGCTACGGCATGGACTACGTCAACGTGCTGCCGGGCGCGTCGGTCATCAAGCACATCTTCGATCTGTGAGGACTTAAGCGCATGCCCGTTTCCGCACGATCGCGATACGCCCTGTCGGCGCCGATGCAGGCCCCCGACGCCGAAGGCGAGCCGCGCACCGCCCTGCCGATCCGCCGCCACGAGGGCGTGCCGGCCAATTCGGCGCGCTACGCGCACCTGGTCACCGGCGCCGAATCGCTGGAATACCTGGCCTGGCGCTACCAGGGCTCCAGCGAAGGCTGGTGGCGCCTGGCCGACGCCAACCCGCTGCGCTTTCCGCTGGACTGGCGGCCCGGCGACCAGCTCGACGTGGCCTCCGGCGGCAACGCGCCGGGCCTGGTCACCCGCGACCGGCGCTTCTGAGGACCGGCCATGAGCGACAGCCGCCAGCCGTACAAGCGCGTGCACCTGCAGGGCATCGACATCAGCGCCAACGTGCGCAGTGCCGAGGTCGAGGACAACGACCGCCTGATCGACAAGGCGGTGGTGGTGCTCAACGACCCCAGCGGCAGCGGCAGCGAAGCGCCGCGCGAGGGCAACACCCTGCTGGTGGACCTGGGCTGGGGCGAGAACCACGCGGTGCTGTTCGAAGGCGAGGTCACCCAGATCGCCAACTCGGCCGCCGGCTGCGATCCCAAGCAAGTCACGATCACCGCGCTGGACCTGTCCTACCGCATCCGCAAGCGCCCGTTCCGCGCCACCCACCACGTGGGCACGCTGAGCGCGATCCTGCGCAGCATCGTCACCCGCGAGCCCACCACCGGCATCGAGGTCGGCCAGATCGAACCGGCCACCGATCCGGAATTCACCGAGGCCGCGCCGCTGCGCCAGACCACCCAGAACGACTGGGACTTCATCGTGCTGCTGGCGCGGCGCTATTCCTGCCGCGCCTTCGTCGAGTACAACGGCGGCGCGTCCAAGTTCTATTTCATTCCGGTCTCGCGCCTGCTCGAAGGCGAGGCCATGGGCACCCTGGCCGCCACCGGCATGGCCGGGCGCATCACCCGTTTTTCCTACGAGCGCACCGCCAGTTCCGCTTCGGCGCGGCGCGGCACCTCCACGGTCGATCCGATCAGCGGCGACACCGTGACCACCACCGCACCGCCGGCGCCGGCCGAGCCGGCGCACACGCCCAGCGCGACCACCGCCGAGACCGGCGGCGCGGCGCTGGACAGCGCGCTCAGCGTGGCCGGCGAAGCCACCGAGACGCCGCAGAGCCAACGCCCCGAAACCTTCGCCCACGGCACGCCGTCCAGCCCGGACCGCGCCGCCACCGACACCGCGCAGGACCCGACCATGTCGCTGGGCTTCACCGCCCGCGGCGCCTGCGTGGGCACGGTGATGCTGCGCGCCAAGGGCTCGGTCGACGTGGCCGGCGTCAGCGGCTGGGGCGCGGGCCGCTGGTACGTGCGCAAGGTCAAGCATGCGGTGCGCACCGTGTCCGGCGGCGGCATGTCGCCCGGCTACACCTCCGAATTCGAGCTCACCCGCTAGGACGCCCATGAACGCCATCCACCGCCACGCCGAACGCTGGTACGGCAAATACAGCGGCACCGTCACCGGCAACGAGGACGACGACAAGCAAGGCTGCGTCATGGTCACCGTACCGGCGATCTTCGGGCCCGAGCTGGCGGTGAAGGCGCGTCCGTGCTTCCCCTACGGCCATTTCTTCGTGCCGCCGGTGGGCGCCAAGGTCTGGGTGGAATTCGAGGGCGGCGACCCCGAGTTCGCGATCTGGGTCGGCACCTGGTACCCCAAGACCGCCACGCCGGAGGAAAGCCGCGTCACCCCGCCCGACAACCGGGTGATCCAGACCGCCAGCGGCCACACCATCGAGCTCAACGACACCAGCGACACCGCGCGCGTGGTGATCCGGCACAAGGACAACTCGTTCCTGGCCATCGACGAGAAAGGCAGCGTGGTGGTGTCGAACAAGAGCGGCTCCACCCTCTATCTCAACGCCGACAAGGGCGAAGCCTCGCTGATGTCGGAACAGGGGCACGTGCTGGCGATGAACGCCGACGGCGTGGTGCTGATGAACAAGGACGGCGCCAGCCTGGACCTCACCGGCGACACCGTGCGCATCACCGCCGCCAACATCCTGCTCGAAGGCACCACCGTGTCGGTGGGCTCCGGCGCCAGCGAACCGACCCTGCTGGCCAAGCAGTTCGACCTCCTGTGGAAGCAGTTCATGTTCCACACTCACCCTTCGGCGATGGGCCCCACCGGCCCGGCCACGCCGCCGGCGCTGCTGGTGCCGCAACAGCACTTCAGCGCTTCGGTGCTGGTGAAGTGAGGAGCGCGCGCGCATGAGCCGTTGCACCTTCCCCGAACTGCCGATCCCGCTGTCGCTGCCGCCGTTGCCGCCGCTGCCGGTGCCGCCGTCGCTGCCGGCCTTGCCCGCGCTGCCGGAACTGCCCGCCCTGCCCGGCCTGGCGCTGCCCACGCTGCCGATCGCGATCAGCCTGCCGCCGCTGCCGCCCTTGCCGGTGCCGCCTGCGCTGCCAGCGTTGCCCGCGTTGCCGGCATTGCCGGACCTGCCCGGTCTGGCGCTGCCGACCTTGCCGATCGCGATCACCTTGCCGCCGCTGCCGCCCTTGCCCGTGCCGCCTTCGCTGCCCGCGCTGCCGGCGCTGCCCACCCTGCCGCCCTGCCCTTTGGACTGATGCCATGGCCCTGGACCGCAACACCATGGAAAGCACGCTGGCCGGTGTCTTGCGCACCAACTTCCAGAAGGGCGTGGACGAGGAATGGAGCGGCGACGACGCGGCCAATGCCATGGCCAAGGCGATCGCCGACGTGGTCCATGCCTACGTCAGCGCCGCGCGCGTGACCGGAGTGCAGTCGCAAGTACGTGATAACGGCAACGTGGTGATAGGTAGCGCCACCCAGACCGGCGACGTCGGACTGAGCTGAGGAGAACCACCGACATGGACAAGGTCATGGGTTTCGCATTTCCCTTCGCCCTCGCCGAAGGCGGCGTCAAGCGCGCCGACGGCCACGACAAGATCCGCCAGAACATCCGCGCGCTGCTGGCCACGCGTTTCGGCGAGCGGGTGATGCTGCGCGAATACGGCACCCGCATCCACTCGCTGGTGCACGACCCCAACGACGAGGCCATGGCCGTGCTGGTCAAGCGCCAGCTGCAGGAATGCATGCTGGCCTGGGAGCCGCGCGTGCTGGTCACCAACATCTCGTTCGAACGCCGCGAGGCCGAGCTTTACGTGCGCCTCGACTACACCCACACCAGCGAACCGAGCACGGATTCGCTGCTGGTTCCGCTGGCTTGACCGGCGGACCGCTCAGGAGCGACGACATGGCCGTCACCGACCCGCTGCCGCCGGCGATCGACTACACCAACAAGGACTACGCGTCCCTGCGCCGCGCCATGCTGGACCTGGCGCGCCTGCGCCTGCCGGAATGGACCGACCACACCCCGTCCGACCTGGGCGTGGTGCTCACCGACATGGTCGCCTACGTGGGCGACGTGATCCTGTATTACCAGGACCGCATCGCCAGCGAACTGTTCCCCGGCACCGCGCGCGAACGCCGCAGCGTGCTGCAGCTGCTGCGCCTGATCGGCTACGAACCCACGCCGCCGCTGCCGGCGCGCGCGGACCTGCTGCTGACCTTCTCGGTGCCGGTGGGGCCGGCGGTGATCGTGATCCCCAGCGGCGCGCAGTTCATCGCCACCCAGCCCAGCGACGATCCGGCCACCTTCGAATACCTGGGCCCGGCGCTGTCGCTGGACCTGCATTCGGATCAGGTGCTGCCCGGCCTGGCCGCGGGCCAGGCCCAGTTCGTGCTGCCGGTGTCGCACAGCCGCAGCCTGCCGCCGACCCTGCTGGGTTCGTCCAGCGGCGAGCCCAACCAGAGCTTCCGCCTGCCGCACAAGCCGCCGATCCTGGAAAGCCTGGTCGTGGAAGTGGACGAAGGCGCGGGCTGGGTGCGCTGGGACCGCCGCGACAACTTCCTCTACAGCACCGGCCCCGACGGCCGCACCCTGCTGTCCACGCGCGATTCGCGCGACTACGTCTGCCAGTTCGACGAGAACGACGCCTGCAGCATCCTGTTCGGCGACAACGTCTTCGGCCGGGTGCCGCCGCGCGGCACCAACAACGTGCGCGCGACCTGCCGCGTCGGCGGCGGCGTGCGCGCCAACGTGCCGGCCAACACCATCACCCGCGCGGTCACGGCGCTGCCCAATTTGCTGTCGGTGAACAACCCCGCGCCCGCCGCCGGCGGCAGCGCCGCCGAAAGCAGCGAGACCGCGGTGCGCAACGGCCCCATGGTCTACCGCAGCGGCCGCCGCGCGGTCACGCCCGACGACTGCGTGGCCCTGGCCTACCGCGCCGGCGGCGTGGCCAAGGCGCGCGCGCGCAGCCGCAACTGGAACCAGATCGACCTGATCGTGGCGCCGCAGGGCGACAGCTGGCGGCCGGTGCCCGAAGCGCTGCGCACCGCGCTGCTGGCCTACTTCGAGGACAAGCGCATGGCCGGCACCCAGCTGCGCGTGCTCGACGCCAGCCCCGCGCCGGTGTCGATCGCCATGAGCGTGCGCTACGACGCGCGCTACCAGCCCGACCCGCTGCGCCAGCAGATCTCCGACACGGTGGCGCGCTACCTGGCCTACGACGCGGTCGATTTCGGCCAGGCCCTGTACCCCAGCGACCTGTTCGCGCTGATCGAGGCGATCCCCGGCGTGCTGTCGCTGGACATCTACCGCTTCAACCGCGCCGACCAGCCGGCGTCCACCCTGGACGAGGATCTGCGCCGCCACGACCTGCCGTCGATGGCCGAGCTGCCCGACTTCATCCGCAACGCGCTGCTGACCCGCAGCGCGGTGGCCAGCCGCGTCGACGTGGGCCCTTACGAGCTGCCGGTGCTGTCGCAGTTCGACATCAGCCTGCAGGTCGGTTGAGGAGGCCGGGGTGATCATCGACCGCTTCAGCGCAGAATCCGACCTGGTCGCCCGCCGCGTGCGGGTGGCGTGGACGCTGACGCCGGCGCCGGGCGAGACGCTGGCCGACGCGCCGCGGCAGACGCTGCGGCGCAAGACCCGCGACTTCGAATTCCCGCAGCCGCCGCTGGCGCCGGACCCCTATCTGGTCTACGACAGCGCCGCGTTCCCGCCCATCCCCGGCGGCGGCATCAGCGTGATCGACCTGCCGCCGTGGGAAGTGCGCGACGGCGCCGAGCGCACCGTGCACGAAGCCGTGAGCGTAGCCCAGGACGTGGGCGGCGAACCGCTGGAGCGCATGCGCCGCATCGTCGCCACCACCTACGGCGCCGACGGCCAGCCGCTGCGCCGGCGCATCGAGATCGTCGACGGCGGCAGCACGCCGCTGTCGCTCACGCCCGGCGATGCCTGCTACTACCAGCTGTCCAGCCCGGTCTTCGATCCGGTCGAGGCGCAGCGCCATCGCGCCATCGCCACGCCCTCGGCGCCGCACGGCCTCAACCGCAGCATGTACGACCTGCTGCCGGCCGTGCACCGCCAATTCGACGTCAACCTGCGCCCGGTCACGCCCGGCTCCAACGCGATTCCGGAAATGGCCGCGCGTTCGGGCCAGCTGCGCCGCCTGCTCGACGTGTACGGCGCGGCCATGGACAGCGCGCGCAGTTCGGCCGAGAACCTGTGGACCCTGCACGACGTCGACCAGGTCGACGGCCGTCGCCTGCCGCTGCTGGCCGATTGGCTGGGCTGGCGCCTGGGCGACGCCGATGCGCTGCCGCTGGCGCGCAACGAACTCAAGGCCACGCCGCGTTTGTACGAATCGGTGGGCACGGTCACCGCGGTCGGCGCCCTGGTCACCCGCTACACCGGCTGGACCACGCGCACCGCCGAATTCGTCCAGCACCTGGCGCGCAGCAACCACGCGCCGCGCTACCACATCCATGCCAGCGTGCCCGCGGGCGCCGGCTGGCGCTCGCCGCTGGACGCGGCCGCGCTGCTGGGCTTCGGCGGCGGCAACGACGAAGCCTTCGGCGTGGGCCCCGCGCCCGCGACCCTGGTCGGCAACGTCGCCGGCCCGTACGCGATCTTCGCCGGCGCCGAACTCAGCATCGCCGTCGACGGCGGCGCCGCGTTCCGCGTGCGCCTGGGTTCGTCGTCCTTCGCCAATCCCAATGCCGCCACCGCCGCCGAGGTCGCCGCGGCGATCGCCGCGGTGGCCGGCGACATCGTCGCCGACGCGGTCGGCGGCCAGGTGCGGTTGCGCACGCGCAGCGTCGGCCCGGAAGCGCAGATCACCGTCAGCGCGCGCGAAAGCGAAGCCCTGACCCTGGATGCCGCCGGCGCCGACCGTTTGACCGCCGCCGCCGACGCGCTGGGCCGCGTGCGCGTGTTCGCCAGCGACGCCTTCGGCGCGCCCGATCCCGATCAACGCGAGGGCGAACGCGCGCCTTACGGCGGCCTGGTGTGCAAGACCTGGGACGCCGGCCAATGGCGCGGCGCCACCCGTTTGCTGTCCACGCGTCCGGCCGACGACGCCGCGGTCGCGCACCCGGCCGCGTGCACGCTGGCCGACGGCCGCGTGTTCCTGGCGCGCGTGGAAGCGGCCGAAAGCGCCGATGCGCGCGTGCGCTGGAGCCTGGGCAGTTCGCGCCCGCGTCTGCCGGCGGTGCTGCAAGGCCGGCAGCTGCCGCGCTTCCGCCTGACCGTGGGCACGCGCCTGACCCTGCGCACCGCGGGCGGCAACAACGTGTTCCAGGTCAACGCCATCGATTACGCCGACCCGCTGCAAGCCAGCACCGCCGAAGTGGTGACGGCGATGAACGCGCAACTGACCCAAGCCGTGGCCAGCCCGGCCGGCGACGGCTCGATCCGCCTGACCAGCACCGCATTGGGCCCGACCGCGCGGCTGTCGGTGGATCTGGCCTTGTCCAGCTGCGCGCGCGCGCTCGGCTTCGCCCATGCCACCGCGCCCAGCTTCGGCAGTTGGGACGACACGCTCGATCTCAGCGCCACCCAGACCCTCCCCGCGCTCACGCCCGGCCGTCCCACCGAACTCAGCGCGCTGGCTTCGGGCGAGGGCGCGATCCTGGCCTGGAGCGAACACCAGGACGGCCGCTGGCGCCTGCGCTCCAGCGCCTGGCTCGGCGCGGTCGATGCCATCGCCACCGCCGCCGGCCTGGCGCTGCGCGGCGAGAACGGCGCGATCAACGTGCTCGACAGCGCCGACGGCCTGCCCAGCGACGACATCCGCCAGGCGCTGGTCGGCGGCTTCGGCACGCTGTGGGTCGCCACCGATGCCGGCGTGGCCCGCCGCCGCGGCGATCTGACCTGGCAGAGCTTCGACAGCGGCGACGGCCTGTCCAGCGACGACTGCCGCTGCCTGCTGCAGACCGCCGACGGCGCGATGTGGGTGGGCACGGCCGCAGGCCTGTCGCGAATCGCGCCCAACGGCAGCATCTCCACCTTCGACAGCGGCGACGGCCTGGCCGACGACGACGTGCGCGCGCTCGCCCTCGACGCGGACGGCGCGCTGTGGATCGCCACCGCGGGCGGCCTCAGCCGCCGCGACCGCAACGGCAGCTTCGCCAACACCTTCGCGCCGGACCTGCCCGGCGACGACGTGCGCGACGTGGTCGTGGCCGCCGACGGCCGGGTCTGGGTCGCCACCTCCGCGGGCATCGGCGAACGCAGCGCCGCCGGCGTGTGGACCGTGCTCGCGCCGCCGCTGCCGATCGGCAACGACGTGCGCGGCCTGGCCCAGGCCGACAACGCGCTGTGGATCGCCGCGGCCAGCGGCGTCTGGCGCCGCGGCTCCGACGGCGCCTGGCGCGGCTGGGCGCTGGCCGACGGCTTGCCCAGCGTGGATGCGCGCCGCGTCGGCGTGGACGGCGCCGGCAACGCCTGGGTCGCCACCGCTGGCGGCGCCGCGCGCATCGCCCGCAACGACAGCGTGCTCGCGGTGCGCAGCGCGCAAGGCCTGCCCAGCAACGACGTGCGCGCCTGGTGCTCGCCCTGGTCGGGCGCGATCGCGCTCAGCGACGGCGGCGCGCGCGGCGACCGCGATCCCTGCCTGCTGCGCGAAGCTAGCGGCAGCATCCTGCTGCTGTGGTCGCGCTGGCTCACCGGCGCGGCCGGCGAAGACCGCCGCGCCCTGCGTGCGCGCCGCTACGACCCGGTGAGCATGAACTGGGGCGCGATCGCCGACGTGACCGCGCCGCCGCTGGCCGGCGCCGCCGACGTGCAACCCGCCGCGCTCGCGCTCGGCGGCGGCGGCGCGCGCGTGTTCTTCAGCAGCGACCGCAACGGCGGCCGCGGGCTGTGGGAAGTCAGCTTGAACGCGGCCCTGGTCGCGGGCGCGCCGGCGGCCCTGCCCTGGGACGAAACCGCGCGCATCGCGCCCTTGCCGCTGCTGCTGCCGGTGGCCGGGCTGACCCTGCTGCACCGCTGCGACGCCTCGCTGGCGCTGGACCAATTGCCGCCGATCCTGGCCGGCGCCGCGCCGATCGCCGCGCCCACGCGCGTGCCCGAAGCGGCCACCCTGCGCCGGCACTGCAACACCGTCACCCCGCGCATGGCCGACACCGCGCGCAACAGCCGCCACCATCAATGGGGCGACCTGCTCGCCTACACCCCGCACCGACCGCTGGGCGGCGACGACGAACCGCCGCTGTCGCCCAACGAGTTCTTCACCCGCGGCACGCTCGGCCTGTACGTCACCCGCGGCCGTTTCGGCCAGGCGCTGACCGCGACCAATGCCGCGCGGCTCAAGCAACTGCTGGCGGAATTCCTGCCGGTGAACATGCGCGCGGTGATCGTGCTGGCGCCGTCGCTGACCACCGAGGTGCTGTACCCGCCCGGCGCGGACATCGGCGAGAGCTACCTGGACGACTACCCCTTCGTCGAACAGTTCCTGGACCTGGCCGATTCCAGCGCCGCCGCGCTGCCGGACTGGGTGCTGCTGCTCAGCAACCAGGTCGCCGGCCGCACCGCCGACCCGACCAACCTGAGCACGCTGCGACGACGCACCTACTTCCCGCCGCCGGTATGACGGCGCGCGCCTCACCCATCGCATCACGCCTGCTTGCGAATCACGCTCATCGAAGGAATCGAACATGCAAACGGACACCCGCATTCCACTGCCGCAAGGCATGTACCGCGACGTGCTCAAGGACGCCGACGGGCGCGTGATCTGGGATCGCGGCTGGTCCAAGAACGCGATCCTGGCCGATTGCCGCCGGCTGCTCGCGGCCTTCATGGGCGGCACCCCGGGCGCCACGCTCGGCATCCAGGGCCTGGCCGTGGGCGCCGGGCTCGCGTCCTGGGACCAGGTTCCGCCGCCGCCGCCCACCGGCAACGAAACCGGGCTCACCGATCCCTCGCCCTTCGTGGTGCCGGCGGCGAACCTGGATTTCACCTTCATGGACGGGCCGGTGCCTTCGGCCTCGCCCACCAACCGTCTGCAAATCGTCGCCACGCTCGGCCCCAACGTGCCGCCGTGGCCGAACGGCAGCCATGCCAGCGGCAACCTGCGCGAGTTCGGGCTGATCGCCCAGCTCGGCGGCGCGCCGACGCAGATCAATCTCGTGCGCCATCCGGTGGTCGCCAAAGACCCGGCCAGCACGCTCGAACGCACCATCTGGCTCGTGTTCTGACACGACCTAACGACGGGGACACGCCATGGCCATCATCTCACCCAACACTTTCGATCCCATCCGCCGCTACGTCAGCGTGCGCCTGGCCCAGGGCGTGCCCCTGGCCGACGCCGACTGGAACGAAGGCGACGACATGCGCCGCTACGAGCTGCGCGCCTTCCTGCGCTGGTTCGTCGGCGACGGCGTGCCGGTCGGCAACGACGGCTTCCGCATCGCCGCGATCAACTCCGCCACCAGCTTCAACATCGTCGCCGGCGGCGGCCCGCAGCCGCTGCAGGCCGGGCGCATGCTGGTCGACGGCCTGGAGGCCTTCATCACCGCCAACGTCGGCTTCAGCGCGCAAGCGCTGCACAGCAGCCAGCCCGGCGCGGCCGCGCTCGCGGCCAGCTGGGGCGTGCCGGTGATCGCGGCGCTGCCCGCGCCGCCGGTGGCGCCGGCCACGCGCACCCTCACCGTCTACCTGGACGTGTGGGAACGCCTGGTCACCCTGGCCGAAGATCCCTCGCTGGTGCTGCCGGGCCTGGGCACCGAAACCTGCTCGCGCCTGCGCCGCGAATGGGCGGTGCGCGTGCGCACCGGCAACGCGCCGCCGGTCAGCGGCGACCCGGATTTCATCGCCGGCCACAGCTACGCCGCGCTGGCCACCATCGTCCAGACCTCGGCCGGCATCATCGACGCCGCCGCGGTCACCGACCGCCGCCGCCGCGGCATCTCGCTGCCGTCGCAGATGGATTTCAACCAGGTCCTGTCCGATACCTTCGGCGGCGCCTATGCGGTCAACGGCAGCGGCGTGCCGCAGCTGCCCTACCCGATCCGCGACGTGATCAACGCCATGCTGCGCGAGCGCCCGGCCGCGGTCGGCCCGACCACCGCGCTCAACGCCGGGCCCTACAACACCCCCAGCGCGATCATCGATTCCAGCGGCGTGCCCTGGGTGTTCTGGGTGCGGGTCAACGGCCCCAACCGCTTCCTGTCCTTCAGCCGCCGCATCGCCGGCGTGTGGACCGCGGCCGCCGACGCCTTCCAGTTCACCGGCGTGCTCAGCGTCAGCAGCATCGCCGCGGCCGCGCAATCCAACGGCACCATCCGGGTGTTCTACTCGGCGCTGTCGGGCAACAACCGCATCTTCAGCCGCGCCTTCACCGGCGTGTGGGGCGCCGAGGAACTGGTCGATTCGGTCGACCAGAACAGCCGCGTCAGCGCGGTCACCGACACCACCGGCACCATCATCGCGGTCTGGCAGCGCGACACCGGCGGCGTGCTCACCGCGCAGTCGATCCGCTACCCCCTGGGCGGCGCGCCGGGCGCGGTCACCAACGCCGGCACCATGACCCGCCCGGGCGATCACTCCATCGTCATCGACCCCACCGGCGCGCCGCAGCTGGTGTACGTGCAGGAGCCCAACCCGATGGGCCCGAACTGGGCGGTGTTCAGCAAGCGCTACATCGCCAACGCCTGGGAAGCGAACTTCACCGACACCACCCTGACCATCCCGGTCACCACCTTCATCGACCTGGCCGCGGGCTACACCGCCGACGGCTCGCTGTGGCTGTTCTACTCCACGGTGAGCACGCCCGGCTTCAGCACCCTGCGCGCGCGCCGGCTGGTGCTGGGCGTCACCGAAACCCGCGAGCTGCTGCCGCCGCAGCAGACCGCACGCTTCCCCAGTCTCGCGGTCGACGCCGCCGGCAACGCCGGCCTCTACATCCAGAACGGCTCCCTGCTGCAGCAGGTCGGCCTGGTCCAGCAAATCTGAGCGAAAAGGAGCTCCTCATGAAACCCAAACTTCCGCTGTGGCGAATCGGGGCGATGCTGCTCGCCCTGTTCGTCGCCACCGACGCCCTGGCGGCGACGGGCACGCCCAACGTCACCTCCGCCAGCACGTCGGAGCCCAAGCTCAACGGCACCGGCGACGCCTGGCAGCCCTTCAGCAACGCGCTGGGCTTCCCCAATTCCAGCAAGTCGATCAAGGTCTTCTACCTGGCCGACGACCTGGCCGTGTACCCGCTCAACGGCGCCGGCGCCACCGTGCAGCTGCGCGCCAAGAGCGGCGGGCCGATGATCAACTGCACGTTCAACGCCGGCGTGCCGGTGCTCAGCGGCACCAACGGCGGCACCTGCACCTTCCGCATGATCAACACCGCCGGCCAGATCGACACCCTGGAGGTGTTCCATCTGGGCCTGCTGTCGGGCGACATCCGTCTGACCGCGACCGGCATCGGCGCCAGCGGCGGCAACACCGTCGACAACTACGACAGCGACACGGTGCTGCCCGGCACGCCGCCGGCGCCCGCCGCCGGCCCGCCGCTGTCGCGCCTGCCCGCGCGCCTGGTGCTGGTGTTCGACAAGTCCGGCTCCATGGCCTGGTCGTCCAAGCTCGACGGCGATGCGACCTGCGGCGCGCTGTACTCGCCCAACCCCGACTGCAAGCGCTGGACCGTGCTGCGCCGCGCGACGGCGCAGATGATCTCGGTGGCCAAGGCCTATCAGCTGCCGGCCGACAAGCTGGGCGTGGTGTTCTTCGATAACGACGCCACCAACACCGGCGGTCTGGCGGCGATGACCAGCGTCAATCTGGATGCGGTGCTCACCGAGATCGACAAGCCGGCGCACCAGCCCGGCGGCGGCACCTCGATCGGCGACGGCATCGCCAACCTCAATGCGGACCTGGTCGGCGGCGACAACGCCAACTTCAACAACACCATGCTGCTGTTCACCGACGGCGCGCAGAACACCAGCAAGTTCCTGGTCTGGGATGGCCTGGACCTGCGCGTGAACGCCAACAACAGCCCGATCGGCGGCGACGCGGTGCGCCCCGCCGGCAAGCAGCTGAGCCTGTGCCCGTTCCGCCTGCGCCTGGACGATCCCAGCGATCCGGATTCCAGCTCGCTGCTGCAGAACGTCGCCAACTACAGCGGCTGCGGCGCGCTCAACATCGAAACCACGCTGGACAATCCGCCCGCCGGCGCGATCCAGTATTTCCTGCAGGTGCTGGCCGACACCCTGATCGGCGACAAGCTGGAACTGATCCAGGCCGCCAAGGGCGAGCAGTCTTCCGCCACCACCGGCCCCGTGTCGCCGATCGACATGACGTTCAAGACCAGCAAGAAGGATCTGGCCTTCACCATCCTGCTGGGCTGGGACAAGGCCTTCCAGGCCGACGGCCGTCCGAACATCGTCCTGCACAAGGACGGCGTCGATTTCGACCCGTTCAACAACCCGCGCTTCAGCGTCAGCGGCAACCAGGAACACGTGGCCCTGACCCTGCGCGCGCCGTTCTGCGACAAGGCCGGCAAGTGCGTGTCCACCGACGGCGACTGGAAGATGCAGGTCACCCGCACCGTGCCGCGCGGCAACGGTCACTGGAACCTGTTCGTGATGGCGGACAACGCCAGCATCGTCTCCAGCTACGACGTCAGCCAGGCCAAGGCCGGCATCGGCGAGCCGCTGCAGCTCAAGGCCACCCTGACCGAAGGCGGCAAGCCGCTGGCCGGCCTGCCGGCCGGCACCGTGCGCGCCTTCATCTCCGGCCCCTCGCAGAGCCTGGGCAACATCCTGTCCGACGGCAAGGCCAAGGCCGGCGAAGCGCCGCAGGGCGACGCGCTGAGCGCGGCCGGCCTGAAGGTGCAGGCCATGCTCAAGGACCCGGCGCAGCGCGACAAGATCCTGGCCGCGCTCGAACTGGGCGCCGAGAAAGGCATCGAACTGAAGGAAACCAGCCCGGGCGTGTACACCGCCGAATACCCGGCCACCCTGGCCGAGGGCGTGTATCAGGTCACCTACCGCATCGACAGCACCAGCCCCGACAACGGCGGCTTCGCCCGCATCTACACCACCGACCACTACGTGCAGGTGGCGCCGGATGCGGCCGCCACGGCCAAGACCATCACCCACGGCCCGGCCGCCAGTTGCCCCGGCAGCTTCCGCGGCGGTTGCGTGCAGATCACCCTGACCCCGGTGGACACCCAGGGCAACCGCGTGGGCCCCGGCAAGGGCCCGAGCTTCCAGCTGGTGCAGCCGTTCGAAGGCGGCATCGTCGGCGAGGTCAAGGACAACCTCAACGGCAGCTACACCGTGGTGGTCGGCTACAACAAGAAGGGTCTGCCGCCGCCGGTGCTGCGCATCGACGGCCAGACCCTGACCCTGCCCGACGCGGTCGGTACCGGCGGCAAGGGCGGCGGCACGATCATCGGCGGCGACAACGGCGGCAACGGCGGCGACAAGCCGGTGTGGATGCAGTGGTGGGTGTGGCTGATCGCCCTGCTGGTCCTGCTGGTGCTGATCCTGCTGATGCGACGCAAGTAAGTCGCGCTGCATGCAATGACGAAAACGCCGCGAGCGATCGCGGCGTTTTCTTTTGCGCCGGGGCTCGCAGCGGCCCTCACCCCAACCCCTCTCCCGTAAACGGGAGAGGGGCTCGAAGCCGCAACCTTGGATCCGTTCTCTCTCCCGTTTACGGGAGAGGGTTAGGGTGAGGGGGTGAGCGCGAAGCGCGAATGCACTTGATCTCAGATCACCTCACCGGCGGCGGCAACATCGTCTCCCCGCACACGCAGCGCCCGTTCCACAACAGCATCTCGAACCCCGGCGCGCATTTCAGAAAATGCTTGCAGGTCTCGATCCCGCCCAGGCTGTCCAGCGGTCCGGTGCTGCGGTCCGGATCGGGCAGACCCCGTCCAGGCGCAGGCTCGGGCGTGCTCAGATCGCGGCACCCGCAGTCCGGCCACTCGCCCACGCCGATCTGGCTGCCGTCGGCGCAGCCGAAGTTGGCCTCGCACGTCAGCGGCACGCGCGGCGGTGCGATCTTCTCGCAGCCGCAGTTCGGCGGCTCGCCGACCGCTACCGTGCCCTCGGCGCAATCCACCAGCGCCGCGCAGCTGTCCTGCGCGCGGGCAGCGAACACCGTAGCGAGCAAGGCGACGGCCAGCGCGATCGCAGGGCGCAGGCGCGTCCGAGTCGTGGTCCTCATGCCTAACCTCCTGTTGGGCATCGCGCGCGCATTCGACGCGGCACTAGGCAAGCACAGCCGCTGGCCGCCCGGCGCGCCGCTCGTCGGCGAAGAGGTACAGCGGACCGCAGCGCCTCAGCGGTTGCGACGAACCTCCAGCCACACCAGCAGCAGCGGCGTGCCGAACACCACCAGCACCAGCGCCGCATAAATCGTAGCCGCGACGATCTGGCCCTGTGCCGCCGCCAACACGGCCGGCAGCAGCGCCAGCAACACACCCAGCGGCTGGCGCCGGGTCAGCAGATAAGCGCCCAGCGCCGCCAGCAGCCACAGCGCCGATTGCAGCATGGTCCGGGTGGACGACACCGGCGCGCCCTGCACGCCGTCCGGGCCCGGGCCGATGAACAGCAGGGCGACCACGCCGAGCACGGCGACGGTCATCAGCATCCAGGCGCACAGGTCGGACAGGCCGAAGAGGAACTTGGTCAGGCGCATGAAGGCTTTCTCGGGACTCGGTCGTTGCGGCAGCGGCGCAGTGTAATCCGCGTGCGCCTCAATCGCTGCGGCTGGCCGGATGGCCCACGCTGCGGTTCAGTTCCACCGCCTGCCTGACCAGCCGCCGCACGATCGTGGCCGACGGCGGCTGCATGCCCTCGCGCAGGTCGGCCGTGGCCAGCTCGTACTTGCCGCCCGGCTTCAACCGCGGCTCGATGTCCTGCAGGCGCTTGCCGCGCCAGAACCCGAACAGCACGCGCTGCGCCTCGGCGCGGATCAACAACACCGGCCCGTTGCTGAAGTAGACCAGGTGGCCCCACTTCACCACCTCCTCCAGCGGCGCGGCCTTGCGCACCTGCTCGCGCAGGTGCTCGACGCAATCGCGGCGCCAGCCGTCCAGCGCGGCCACGTAAGCATCGGGATGAGCGGCCGGGACGGTCTTTTGCATGGTCTTATCCTTTGGGAGCCCTGCGAACGCCGCCCGCAACTTAACGCGGGACCGGGCGCGAGGAAAGCCGTTCGTCACCGGCCGCGGGCGCATCGGTCCGTCGCCCGCCGGAACCGCCGCCGCCGTCACGTCTATTTAGCCGCCGCTGCGCTACAACCGCGCCTAGTTCGCGACGGAGTGCCCCCCATGGTCCGTTACCCGACCGCCTTGTCCGCGCTGGCGCTGCTGCTGGCCGCCTGCAATCCGATCAGCGCCGAACTCGCGCCCGAGCGCAAGGACGATCCCGACGCGCCGGCGCGCTTCGTCGCCGTCTACGGCAACCCGCCCGCGCAGACGCCGGCCGCAACGAACCCGCAAGCGCCCGCCGCCGATCCGCAACCGCTGGCCGATACGCCGCCACAAACCGGCGGGCCCAACCAGGCCGCGGTCGAGCCCAACCCGCCGTTCCTGGCCAGCGAGTTCGCCCGCTTCAACGAACCTTGGGCGATGACCTTCCTGCCCGACGGCCGCCTGCTGGTCACCGAGAAAAACAGGCGCCTGCGCCTGTTCGATACGAACTCGCGCCAGACCAGCGAGATCACCGGCCTGCCCGGCGTGGCCTACGGCGGCCAGGGCGGCATGGGCGACGTGGTGCTGCACCCGCAGTTCGCCAGCAACCGCTACGTCTACTTCAGCTACGCCGAAGGCGGCGCCAACAACGTGCGCGGCGCGGTGGTCGCGCGCGCGGTGCTGAACCTCAACGCCGACGGCAACGGCGGCCATCTGTCGGGCATGCAGGTGCTGTGGCGGCAGACGCCCAAGGTCACCGGCGAAGGCCACTACAGCCACCGCATCGCCTTCGGCGGCGACGGCAAGCTGTGGATCACCTCCGGCGACCGGCAGAAGTTCGATCCCGCCCAGGACCTGTCGCAGAACCTGGGCAAGGTGATCCGGCTCAACGACGACGGCAGCGTGCCGGCCGACAATCCCTTCGCCAGCAGCGGCGGCGTGGCCGCGCAGGTCTGGACCCTGGGCCACCGCAACCTGCTCGGCATCGCCTTCGACAATGCCGGCCGTTTGTGGACGCACGAGATGGGCCCGCAGGGCGGCGACGAACTCAACCTGATCGAACGCGGCACCAACTACGGCTGGCCCATCGTCTCCAACGGCGACCACTACGGCGGCGCGCCCATCCCCGACCACCCCACCCGCCCGGAATTCAACGCGCCGGAAACCTGGTGGACGCCGGTGATCGCCCCGGCCGGCTTCGTGATCTACAACGGCGACCTGTTCCCTTCGTTCCGCGGCCACGGCTTCATCGGCGGCCTGGCCTCGATGGCGCTGGTGCGCATCCGCTTCGACGGCACCAGCGCGGTGGAGCATGCGCGCTATCCGATGGGCGCACGCATCCGCGAGATCGAACAGGGGCCCGACGGTGCTCTGTGGGTGCTGGAAGACAGCACCAATGCGCGGCTGTTGAAGCTGACGCCGCGGCCGTATTGACAGCGGCCCTCACCCCAACCCCTCTCCCGTGAACGGAAGAGGGGCTAAACGCAGCAAAACGGTGTTTCTGCTCCCCTCTCCCGCTTGCGGGAGAGCGGCTAGGGTGAGGGGATGAGCGCGCAGCGCGAATGCTCGTAGCTTTCGAGCCCTACAAACATCACTCCTCCCCGACCCGCACCACCACCTTGCCGAAATTGCGCCCCTGCAACAGGCCGATGAACGCCTCCGGCGCGCGCTCCAGACCTTCCACCCGATCCTCGCGCAGCTTGATCTTTCCCTGCGCCACCCAAGCCTGCATGTCGCGCTGGAACTCCTCGTAGCGCGTGCCGTAGTGGTCCAGGATCACGAAGCCCTGCATCAGGATGCGCTTCTGCACCATCGCCGTGGTCAGCAGCGGCAGGCGGTTCGGACCGGCCGGTACGTCCTGGTCGTTGTAGTGCGCGATCACGCCGCACACCGGCACGCGCGCGCCGATGTTGAGCCGCGGCAGCACCGCGTCGAACACCTCGCCGCCCACGTTCTCGAAGTACACGTCGATGCCGTCCGGACAGGCCGCGGCCAGGCGCTGCGCGAACGGCGGATCGTGCCGGTCCAGGCAGTCGTCGAAGCCCAGCTCCTCGCGCGCATAACGCACCTTGTCCGCGCCGCCGACGATGCCGACCACGCGCGCGCCGCGCAGCTTGGCGATCTGCCCGACCATGGACCCCACCGCGCCCGTGGCCGCCGCCACCACCACCGTTTCGCCGGACTGCGGCCGGCCGATGTCGAGCAAGCCCACGTAGGCGGTGAAGGCCGGCATGCCCAGCCCGCCCAGGGCCAGCGAGGGCTGCGCCATGTCGCCCAGCGGCGCCAGGCCTTCGCCGTCGGACAGCGCGTAGTCCTGCCAGCCCGCACCGGACAGCACCACCTCGCCGGCGCGGAACTGCGGATGGCGCGACTCGACCACGCGGCTGACCGTGCCGCCGGCCATCGGCTGGCCCAAGGCCACCGCGGGCGCATAGGTCGGACCGATCTCGTTCATCAGCTGGCGCATGTACGGGTCCAGCGACAGGTACAGCGTGCGCAGCAGCACCTGGCCTTCGCCGGGCGTGGGCACTTCGCCTTGTTCGATGCGGAAGTTCTGCGGCGTAGGCAGGCCCTGCGGCCGCGCGGCCAGGACCACGCGGCGGTTGACGGTATCGCTCTGCGACATGAGTTGCTCCGGTGTGGGGTACGGCCGCAGCGACGCGCCGATGCGGCGACGGGCGGTGCGGCCGGTGGGCATACGCTAGTGACCGCCGCGGCCGCGATCCAGGCGCATGGGATCAACACATCGTTGCCCGGATGCAGCGGCCGATACGGCGGCGCAGCATCGTGTATAACCGCAGCACAGGGGAAATCGAAACGCGCTGTCCCGGGATCGGGATTTCGTTGTCCATTTCCTGCGAACACCGTTGTCCACGGAACGGAACCCCGACCCACCACTCTCGGGAGCAGCGATGTCCAGCGAATCCATTGCCGCCAATGCCGTCGGTTTTCTGCGCGCGCACGACCGCCACGAACTCGAACGCATGCGCGGCGCCTACACCGGCACGGCCGAGCGCGCCTTGCTCGACGAGGAACTGGCACCGGTCTCGCCGCTGCTCAAGGCCCAACTCGAAATCACCGTCGCCGCGCTCAACGCCTTTCTGGCCACGTGGAACGAGCGCTCGGCCGCCTTGCGCGCGCGCCTGGAGCGCGCGGGCCGCTGGTCGTTCTGGGGCGCGGTGATCGCCACCTTGGGCAGCGGCTCGGCGCTGAGCCTGATGCTGGGCAAAGCCTCCGGCCTGGCGGTACCGCTGGCCGCGGCGGTCGGACTGGCCGGCGGCCTGATCGGCCTGATCGAGAAGTTCCTGCGCCGCGACCTGTACGGCGGCGACAACGCGCTCACCGACCGCATGCGCGACCTGTCCGCCGGCGCCGCGACCGCATCGGCTTACATTCGACAGTTCATGCCGCACCTGCAATCCGACGATGCCGGCGAGGATCCGGAGGCGTTGAAGGACGCGCTGCGCCGCGCCAACGAGCACATCGGCCAGATGCAGGCCCTGCTCGACGCCCTGCCCAGCCTGAGCCGCTGAGGCGCCGGCATGCGCCGCGCTGCCTGCGCCGTCGCGTTGGCGCTGCTGCTGGCGCCGTTGGCGGTGGGCGCGCAGAAGTACCGCCCTTCGCCGCACGCATCACGGCCGCCAATCCACACCGATGTTGTGCGCGAACCGCTCCGCGATCCGCATGCGGAGGCCGTAACCGGCACTGCGGCCCCCGCAACGTCCCGCTTGCGGTATATCGAGGATCTGCTGTCCTATCAGCACACCTTGGAAAGGCTGTCCGCGCAGGGCCTCAAGCCCAGCAACGCGTCTCATCAGCCTTCCGTGCAACGCCTGGCCACGCATTACGCCCAAGCCAAACGCAGCGACCGAGTCGAAGCGTTAGCGGACGATCTGGCCTGGCTCAGCATGCGCGCCACTGGCCAGCGCCAGATCGATGGCGAACTGCGCGCCCACAGCCAGGCCGTGGCCCGGCGCCTGTTCGGCCAGCCGTGGCGCCTGGACCAGGTCAAGGTGCTGGCCACCGGCCTGTCCGCTCCCACGGTAGCCAGCATCCGCCGATCGAGCCGGACAGATGCCAGGACCGACGCCGATCTGCTGGCGATAGAACGGGCACTGGGAGACGGCGCCCAGCAAGGCACCGCCTCTTGGAACCTCGCCCTGGAGCGAGCGCTCAGCCCGTTTCGCGGGCAGCTGTTGATCCTGGTCGCGCACCATCAAGCCGGCACCGGCGAGCACAACAGCCACGTCTCCATAGGCAGCGAAAACGGCCGCACCGTGCAAGTACCGGTCGACTTGCTGATGAAAGCCGCCAAGGCCAGCTCCGTGCATGTGTTCCTGCTCGGCTGCGCGACCGCGGCGTCCAGCCCGTTGGGCACCCACCGCCCGATCAAGGCCGAGCAGGCCGAAGCCGGCATCGCCGCGCTGTTCGCTCGCGACATCGCCACCTATGGCGACATCTACCAGCGCCTGTCGGGCGACCGCATCACCCTGATCTTCGATATCACCCTGGCCATGCAGGGGCTGTTCCCGGTGCTGCCGCCGAACGCAACCAGGCCCGCCGACGAATGGCGCATTCCGCTACCGCACTGGAACATCGCGCCGGCCGGCATCGCCAGCAGTCGCGATCAGGACTGCATGCGCGACCTGGACTGCGCGCCCGCCGGCTACGGCGACAGGCCGCTGATCATGGCGGACTTTCCAATGACCGCTCAGGACAGGCAGGCCACGAGCGATCCCGTCGACGACTCCGGCCCCTCGTTCTGGGACACGCTCGGGCCCTTCCTGCTCTTGCTGCCGCCGGGCTTGGCGATGCTGATCCTGTTCGAGCGCATCCATCAGGAATCCAAGAAGCCCCAGGAGCTCAACGAGAACGGCGAGGACACCCTCACCAGCAGCTTGCGCTGGTTCAAAGCGATCTGCGTGGCCACCGTGACCTACGTGGCCGCCCTGGGCGTATTCCTGTTGTATCGGGCTGTCACCGACATCAACGTCGACAGCCTGCTCGGCGCGCTGCTGGCGGCCTGGCTCACCTGGTGGTTCGCCAGGAATCTCTCGGCAGGGGTGCGCTCGTCCGAGCAGGCCATACGCAAACGGGCGCCGCGCGGATTCCTGCCCTGAATTCCGCCTCGAGCGCGAAGGCTCGCCTGCCAGGGCTACTTCACCGGAATAACGACGGAACAAGCATTGGTGACGCCACGCCGATCCAACAGCAGCACCTCCAGCTGCGCGCTGTTCGCGTCGTCTGCGTAGCTCATGCCCGTCAGGTACACCTGCGAGCGGTAACGCCGCACCGCGATATGCGGAAACGCACGCTCCTCGTTCCGGCCGCTGGCGGAGAAGACCACCTGGGCCTCGGCCAAGTCGGCGGGAAAGCGGCTGGGCGAATCGCTGCGCCACAGCACGATGCGGTCGCTGATGCCGTCGCCGTCCAGATCGACGTTGGGCACCTGCACGCTGCCTTCGCGGCTGGAATCCGGGAACTCCTCCAAGCGCTCGCCCAGGCGGCCCGCCTCGGCCGGTTTGGCGCGCAAGGCCGCGCACAGCGCCGGTTCGGCGGCCATGGCCGCGCCGGTCGCGAACCAGAGACCCAGGCCGAGAACGGCGAAGTAGGTGTCGCGGCGCATACGGTTCCATCCTGGAGGACCGACGGGTGTCGCCAGCATAGATCACGGCGCGCGCCGGGACGAAGGCTTTGATTTCGACGGTGGTCAGGTCCATGCGTGGCGTTCCAGTCGAAGCTTGTGTCGCAAGGGTAGGTTCGCGGTCGCAGCTTGCGCAGCTCCTACAGGGAGCGGGCGAAGCTTGGGCCTGGCTGGGTGGATCTACTGGCAGGGATCGAGGGCTTTCATCATGGCCTTCTGGATCAGCGGGTCGCCCGAGCCGCCGACCTCCTGCAGCTTGATGTAGGACGGCATGCTGACGATGACACGGATGCGCTCCAGTTCCTCCCGATCGAACTCGCCATGGGACGCGCCGTCGGTCCGCGAATACAGGATGTTGTCGTCGGTCCAGCGTGCGCCCAACGGGGTGCTGAAGAACGCGTCCAGCACGACCAGGTCGGCGGCGGGCACGACCCGGGCGATGATGGCCTGGTAGGCCTCGCTGTAGGCGTAGTTGCTGATCTGGTCGAGGCAGCCCTTCATGGCCGGGTGGCTCTGCGCCAGCCCATGCTTCATGCCCGCGATGCTGAGCCGGGAGAACTCGTCGGCGGTGGGGTGCCGGACCTCTTGAGCCTGTGCGGCGGAACCGAGCGCCAGCGCAAGCGCGGCGGCGATGCATGGCGCTTTGAACATGGAACCCCCTGTGGGTGTACGGCGGTCGGCCGCGAAATGGTCTGACCGGCCCCCAACCTTGTCAATGAAGCACCACAACGGCCATCCCGCCATAGCTGCGCCGGCCTGCGCGCAAGGGTCCGCAACACGCGCAAGCCTCCAATTGCGGGGCGCAAGCCGCCCTGGCTCAATCGCAAGGCAAAAAGGCGGGCCGGCCCGGGTGCGGACCTTGCGCGCAAGCCGTGGAGGCTTGCGCGTGCGCACCGTCGGGCTCGGCGCGCAACGCTTGAAGGCTCGTGCGCAAGGCAAATCGGTTCACGCCCGCCCGCCGCGGCTTGCCCGCAAGGCTCGGCAGCTCGCGAGCGCAAGCCTCGGAACGTCGCGCGCAAGGCTCGGCGCTCTGCGAGCCGCGGTTGACGCCTTGCGGCCGAGTTGCGCGACCTCGCGGGCCGGGCGAGCGGCTCGACGCTCCAGGCCATGACGTTCGCGCTTGCGGCTCCCCCCATCGCGCCCGCGTCAAACATCCCCGCGCACGGCCCTACCCCACCCGCTCCCCGGTTTCCCAGCGCCCGCGCCAGAGCACAAAGAGCGGCCCGAGCCCGCAACCGCCTTGGGGTAGGAGCGGCGTAAGCCGCGACCCGCGCAGGCGCCCCTAGCAGCGCAATCGCGGCTCACGCCGCAAAGGCCACCCACCTCCCGGGCAGGAGCGGCGCAAGCCGCGACCCGCGCAGACGGCCGCAGTGGCGCGGTCGCGGCTTACGCCGCTCCTACCCCAAAGCCCGTGCGGCGCGGGGGCGCAACCGCGCTAGTGCAGCCGCTTGCCCGCCCCAAGGCACCACTGGTCGCAGGCCGCCGGCAACCACTCGCAGGCGTCCATCACCGGGTCCAGCTGCCGGGCCATCGCGGTGAAGATCTGGTGCAGGTTCTGATGATGGCGCGTGTTGCGGTACCCGATCTGCGCCAGCACCTCCGGCTGCAGCGTGCGGACGATGCCCTGCAGTTCCTGGTGGAACCGGTACAGCTGGTGAAAGGCGTCTTCGGGGATCACCACGCCCGAGCGTGGCGCGGTCGGTGGGGTCTTGCGGGCCATACGCAGCACTCCTTCCCTTGAGCGGAATCCCCGCATTGCACGCAGCAGCACAAGCGGGATGTCGGGAGGTTCTAACCGCACACAGCCGGCGGGCTTATTTCCCTTTCGGGTGTTGTATTCACCGCCCTCCCGACGCAGAGCGCTAGCGTCGGCCATGCCCAAAGCAACGGACATGAAAAACCCGCCAAAACTCGGTGGCGGGTACCGCTGTGTGAGGAGTTAGAAGCTCCTTGGGCAGGAACTTTGCTACTCGCAACAGCGGCGCGTCAATCAGAAAAATCCTACACATATTAACGCACGCGGAGCATGCACCAAAGTGTGCCTCCGCAGGAACTAAACAACAAAAGCGCCTTGTGCTGAAGTACTCCCGCGCCGATCCGGCGCATGGACAAGGACTCCCCACCATGTACTTCAAGCTCTACAAGGACAGCCAGGGCGACTGGCGCTGGACGCTCTACGCCGCCAACCACCGGAAGATCGCCGACTCGGCGGAGGGCTACAACAAGAAGTCGGATTGCGAGGACGGCATCGCCCTCGTCAAGTCGGTGATGGCATCGACACCGGTCAAGGACTAATCACGTGTGGCGCGGAACTGAATTTTCCGCGCCACCACTCGACCAAGACTGTGAACTCTGCTTGGCCGAACGCCACGAACCGGGCAACAACATCGAGGACGTAGTCGCCGTCCGCGCCAGCCAACTTCTCTAGATGGGTCGACTTGTATTCGACCAAGCCACCTGCAGCCGCATCCAGGATTGCCTTTACTGCAACCTCGAATTCAGCCGGGCTGATATCGATACTTTCTTCATTCATAGCCCCTCCTTAGCCGAAGCAAACAAGCACCGCCAGGGCTAGCATATGTCGCATTGCATCGCCCGATCTTGGCTGTGCGTATCGCCTCCTGCGTCACCAGCCTAGCCTCTACCGCTCCTGCAAAAAAAAGACGCCGCGAGATCGCGGCGTCTTTGCATTCCAGCCAAGCAAATCGATCAGTAGTAGCCGGCCAGATTCAAGAACCAACCCTTATTGTCGTACTTCAAATCGGTCAGATCGTCGCTGAAGTCGGTGAAGTTGTAGCCCACGCCGACCTTGAAGTTGTCGCCCAGCTGGCGGTCCAGGCCGATCAGCCAGCCCTTGCGGTCGCCGCCGTCCTTGACGCTGAGCCAGCGGTACTCGGCCAGGCCTTCCCACTTGCCGATCAGGTGGTAGCGCAGCTGGCCGGCGACCAGGTCGGCGCGGCTGTCCAGCCAGGCGCCTTCGCCGCGGCCGATGCGGTAGTCGCCCCAACGGCTGGCGAGCTTGCCGCCCAGCTCCCACTTGTCGTCCAGGCGGTACACGCCTTCGAACGAGAGCACGCGCGAGCGCTGGTCGTAGGTGGCGCCGCCGTCCTGGCCGAGGGTGGCCAGGTCGTACAGGTAGGTGTACTTGCCGAACAGGCCCCAGCGGGTGTTGTCGTGCGGGCGGTAGGCGAAGCCCAGGTTGGCCTCGGCCAGTTTGGCGCCTTCGGCCGGGTTCAGGTCGTCCTGGGTGTCGGCGTAGTTGGCGCGCAGGGCCAGGCGCAGGTCTTCGTTGACCTTGTAGAACAGGCGGTTGGTGGTCACCCACTGCTCGCGCTGCTCGGCGCCGGTGTCCTTGCGGTACTCCAGCTTGCTCGCCCACTGCGCGCGCTCGTCGGTGCGGCCGCCGCTCACGCTGTAGGCGCGGCGGTCGACGCGGCCGGTGGCGGCGTCGAGTTCGCCGTCCATGACGGTGAAGCCCACGTTCCAGCCTTCGGCGGGATAGAAATCCATGCCGAAGGTGTGGACGATGCCCTGGCTGTTGTCGGTGGGGTCCTTCAGGTACTGGCTTTCGTTGAACACGTTGACCTGGTTGGTCAGACGCCAACGCTGGCCCAGGGTCCAACCGTTCTGCAGGTCGCTGTTGAACAACGGGTCCGGCTGGGTGCGGTCGGTGCTGTAGCTGTAGGCGCCGTAGATCGTGTGGTCGGGCTTGAGGCGGTACTCGGCCTCGACCCGGCCGCCGTGGCCGCGGCTGCCGCCGCTGACTTCGGCGCCCACGCTGGAGCGATCGCCGAACAGGTACTTGGCGCCCAGGGTCAGCAGGTTGTTGCGCTCGTAGGCGCCGCCGTCGTCGTCGGCCGTGATCTGGCCCACGCCGTACAGCTCCAGCGAGGAGCCGATGCGATGGCGGTAGCTCAGCGCCGCCAGCAGGGCGTCGGTGTTGCCGCTCAGGCGCTCCTCGCGCACGCGGCGCAGCTCGGCGCCCAGGCGGGCGTCGTTGGTGATGCGCCAGTCGGCGGTGAGCTGGCTCTGCTCCAGCGCGTCGCTGCCGCGTTCGGCGCGCGAGTACTTGCCGTACAGGCTGAAGGTCTCGCTGAAGTAGCCCAGGAACTCGGCGCCGTATTCCTCGATGCCCAGACCGGTGTCGAAACGCGAGACCGAGAAGCCGGCATCGACGTCGCGCCACCAGGCGCCCACGCTCCAGTCCTGCTGGGTCCAGCCCAGTTCCTTGAAGTTGGCGCGCGCTTCCACCGCGCGCGCGTCGCCGCGACGCGCGCCGGAAACCGGGTTGCGCTGGATGAAGCTCAGGCCGCCGTTGTCGGAATAGAAGATCGGCGCGACGGTGGATTCGCTGCGGGTCTGTTCCAGCTTCAGGTAGGTGCCGCGACCGGCCTGCAAGCTCAGGTCCACGCCCTTGAGGCTGTAGTCGTCGCCGCGGCGATTCTCGTCGACGTAGGTGCCGCCGATGGCCACGTGCTCGCCCAGCCACTGCTTGCCGCGGAAGCCGGCGCTGACGTCGTCGCTGTCGAAGCCCAGCGGCACGTATTCGTAGTCGACCAGCAGCAGCTGGGTGTAGCCGTCCAGCGGCGCGTCGCGGGTCAGGGTGCGCACGTTCTCGCGCGTGACCTGGGCCAGCGGACGGGTCAGGATCAGCCGGCCCTGCAGTTCGTCGATCTCGTAATCGGCGCCGCGCTGCAGGTCCACCCGGCTTTCGGTGCGGCCGGTGGTGCGGTCGCGGATCTCTAGGGTGACCTTGTCCGAGCCCGGCAGCACGTCGGTGTGCTTGAGGTAGTACAGGCTGCCGCCGGTGCCGAGGAATTCGGTGTGGCCGAACGCGCTCTGCGCCTCGGAGCCGAACGCGCGCACTTCGGTCTTGGGATCGCCGAGCCGGGTGGTGCTGCGCGAGCGCCAGGACAGCGCCGCGCCGTACAGCGAGCGGTCGTACTGGCCGTACTCGGTGCCGGTGATGCCGGTGTCGAAGTTGCCCCACAGCGCCTGGTTCTGGTCCCAGTCCACGCGCACGTACAAACGGCCCTGGGTGTCGACGTCGCGGTAGGTATTGGAGTCGTCGCCATAGACCGGGTAGTACAGATCCGGGTCCAGGCGGCGGAACACGTCCTGGGCGTCTGCATCGAGGAAGCCGTTGAACAGCTCCTTGATCTCGCGCTCGCGGGTGTCGGCCTGGGCGGTGATCAGGTACTTGCCCTTGACCTTGCCCTTCAAATAGAACGCCAGGCGGCCTTCGCTGATGAAGTCCTTGTCGTAGCGCTCGTCGCCGGCCAGCGGTTCGATGTTGCCGCTGACGTTGTTCTCCGACACGGTGACGTCGGCCAGGGCGACCAGGAACGCGTACTTGCCGGTCACGTCCACGTCCAGCTGGTGCTGCAGCGGCGCGCCGCCGCGCGGCTGGATCGCCACGTCGTAGCTGTGGCGGCCGACCGGCTCCAGGAACTCGGCGACGAACTTGCGTTCCAGGTCGACCGGGAAGGTCTCGCCGTTGATGGTCAGCTGGGTCTCGCGCGGAATGTCGCGGCCATAGATGCGCACGCGCGAGCCGTAGATCGGGATGTTCTGGATGCGCAGCGAGCTGCGGCCGTAGATCGAGTTCTCGATGTCCTGGGCCTGGGCGTCGTCGCCGCTGTCCAGCGCCTTGCCCAGCGAACGCTGGGTGTCGTCGCGCAGCACTTGCAGGCCGCGCTCGTAGTCCTCCGGGCGCACCAGCTGCACGCGCTGGCCGACGGTCTCGTCGAAGGTGCCGTCCTTGCCGTAGGCGCGGGCGACGTAGATCAGCTCGTCGCCCGGCTGCAGGTTCAGGCCGGCCGGCAGCGTGCCGTCCCATTCCTGTTCGGACACGTTGGCCACCGGCAGGTCGATGCTGGCCAGCGGCGTGACCAGATCCGCGTCGGTGCCGCGGTAGACGGTGACGGTGAGCTTGTCGATGAACGAGGCGTAGTTGGTGTAGCCGTGGAAACGCAGCGGCTTGGCGATGCGCCCGTTCTCGAACGGCACCGTGGAGCCGCCCTGCACGTTGAGGATGGGCTGGCCCAGGGTGGGGTCTTCGGTCGCCCAGATCACCCCGCCGTTGGGCAGGTCGATCGCGAAGCGGCCCGAGATGCGGGCGCTGCCGGAGCGCACGTCCTCGCGCACCACGTCGACGCGGCGGTTGCGCTGCAGCGCGTCGGCATCGTCGCCGGCGGCCACCGGCCGTTCCTCGCCGCGGGTGCGGACGCGGAACAGCAGGCCCTCGTCGCTGCGGCAGGCATCGCCGTCGCAGCGGGCGCGTTCGCCCTCGCCCGCCTGGGCGGCGTCCTGGGCGAGCGCGGGGCCGACGGCGCCGGCCGAGAGCAGGCCGATCAGGGTCATGTCCAGAAGCTTCATCTTCATCTTCATGGCCATGTCCTCAGCGGCCGCCCACGCCGACGGGGGCGTTGGTATCGTCAGTTATGTCCACGCGCACGTTCTGTCTCACCTGCGGGTCCAGTTGCGCCGAGATCGCTTCGAGCACCGCCTTGGCGCGGCGCAGGCCCAGCTTCACGTTGTAGTCGCTGGCGCCGCGCGGGTCGGCGCGGCCGACGATGCCGATCGTGCCGCGGCCTTCGCGGTTCAAGGTTTGCGCGATCTGCGCGATCAGCTCGCGGTACTGCGGGCGGATCGTGGCCTGATCGGTGTCGAACAGCAGCTCGCCCAGCTTGATGGCCTGATCCAGGCTCACCAGGGTGGCATCGCTGCCAGCGACCACGTCGATGCGCACCTTCTTGGCCAGCTCGGGATCGAGCTGCTGGCTCAGCGCGGCCTGCACCGCACGGGCGCGGGCGAAGGCCAGCGCCTCGGCTTCGGCCTGGGCGGCGATGGTCACGCTGCCGCCGTCGGCCTCGCGCAGGCGCTGGGCGATCTTGCCGAACAGCGGGGCGTAGTCGTCCTTCACCTGGTCGCTGCCGGCCTCGAACATCACCTCGCCCAGCTCCACGTCGGTCTCGCTGCGGCCGCCGCGGATCTCGCCGGCCGGCAGCTTGACGCCGAAGTCGAAGCGCACCGGCACGCCCTGGGTCACGCGGCGCACGCGCGGGTTTTCGGTGGTGAACACCGAGCCCGGCGGCAGCGTGGCCGGATCGACCTTGAGGATGAAGTTGCGTCCGCGGCCGATGTCGCCGCCGTGGATGCCCTCGAGGTGGTAACGGCCGTAGGCGTCGGTTTCCATGATCAGGCCTTCGACCGAGGCGATGCGCACGCCCGGGATGCCGCGTTCGTCGACGCCCTCGTTGCGGATGGTGTAGGTCACCTCGTAGCCGGCCGCGGTCTGGCTGACCTGACGGCTGACCTGCAGGTCCTGACCGGTGAGGCCCTTGGCCGCGTCGCCGCGACCGCGTTCCACCGTGGTCTGGCCGGCGGCGTTCATGCGCAGCGTGGTGCCCTCGCCCGTGGTCAGCACGAAGTCGTCGCTGAAGTCGGGCGAGCGCAGCGTCTGCCGCACCACCACCTGGCTCACCGGCGCCGCCGTCGAGCTGCGGCCGCCCAGATCGCCCAGGGCGATGCCGTGCAGCAGCGGCGCGCTGGCGTCGGCCTCGGGCTGCGGGCCCTGGCCGCGATCCACCGTGGTGGAGCCGGCGACGTAGGCGCCCGGAGCGAAACCGCCCTGCACGCGCACCTCGCTGGCCTTGGCCGGATCCTGCCAGCCGTCGCCGTCGCGGTCGTCGAACACCGAGCCCAGGATCAGGCTGTCTTCCAGCAGCGGGTCGCCGGCCATGTCGACGTCGGCGGTGGCCACGTTGCTGATCGAGGTGCCGTTCACGTCCAGCGCGCTGACGCTGTTGGTGTGCACGCCGTTGCCCACGCCGGCGCCCACGCGCAGGAAGTAGACGATGGTCGCGCGGCGGCCGATGCCCACGTCGATGCCGTTGATACGCAGCGGGCTAGTGCCGCCCACGCTGCCGGCGTTGTCGTCGTCGCTCACGGTCAGCGAGCCGTCGACGTAGGTGAAGCCCGCCGGCGGAGTGTCGACCAGGCTCGCGTTGCGCGCCGGCGAGTCGCCGACGTTCTCCGCGGTCACGGTGTAGCGGACCAGGTCGCCGACCTTGACCGAGCGCGTGGCCGAGACCTTGGTCAGGCGCAGCACCGGCGCGTTGGCGTTCACCGTGATGGTGACCACGGCGGTGTCGCAGACCGGGGTCGGGGTCGAGGTGTCGCAGACGCGGTAGGTGAAGGTGTCGGTACCGGCGAAGAACTGGTTCGGGGTGTAGGTGCACACGCCCGCGGCGCAGCTCACGGTGCCGTTGGCCGGCGGCACGGTCACGGTCACCGACGCCGGATCCAGCGGCGCGCCGGTTGCGGTGTCGTTGCCGACCACGGTGATGGCCACCGGCACCTGCTGGTTGGTCGCCGCGGTGTCGTCGTTGGCGACCACCGTGTTCGGCTGCACCGTGACCGTCACCATCGCCGTGGCGCAGTTGGTCGGGTTGAGCTTCTCGCAGATGGTGTAGGTGTAGCTGTCCGGGCCGCTGTAGTTGTTGCTCGGCGTGTAGGTGATCGTGCCGTTCGGGTTGACCACCACGGTGCCGTGCGCCGGGTTGCCGGCGATGGTGACGTTGACCAGCGCCGGGTCCACGGCCACGCCGTTGAGCGTGTCGTTGGTCAGCACGTTGGTGGTCACCGGGGTGTTCTGCGGGGTCACGCCCGAGCCGCCGGCCGAGTCGTCGGTGGCGGTGATCGCCGGGGCGACCACGGTCACCGTGACGACCGCGGTGTCGCAGTTGCTCGGGTTCAGGACTTCGCAGATCTGGTAGGTGGCGGTGTAGGTGCCGGCCGGAGTGTTCGGCGCGACATCGACCGTGCCGTTGGCATTCACCGTCAGCGGGCCGTTGGTGACCGGCGTCAGGGTGACGTTCGTCGTGGTCGCGGCCGAGCCGTTGAGGGTGTCGTTGCCCAGCACGTTGACCACGGCGGTGCCGCCCGTGGTGCCGTTGACCGGCGTGCCGACCACGTCGTCCACCGCGTCGATCGGCGCGGCGCTGACCGTCACGGTGACCGTGGCGGTGTCGCAGTTGGTCGGGTTGAGCACCTCGCAGATCTGGTAGGTGACCGTATAGGTGCCTGCCGGAGTGTTGGGCGCGACGTCGACCGTGCCGTTGGCGTTGACCGTCAGCGGGCCGTTGGTGACCGGCGTCAGGGTGACCGAGCCCGGAACCACGGCCGTGCCGTTGAGGGTGTCGTTGGTCAGTACGTTGACCACACCGGTGCCACCGGTGGTGCCATTAACCGGCGTGGCCACCAGGTCGTCCACCGCGTCGATCGGCGCAGCGTTCACCGTCACCGTCACCACCGCGGTATCGCAGTTGCTCGGGTTCAGGACTTCGCAGATCTGGTAGGTGGCGGTGTAGGTGCCCGCCGGGGTGTTCGGCGCGACATCGACCGTGCCGTTGGCGTTCACCGTCAGCGGGCCGTTGGTGACCGGCGTCAGGGTGACGTTCGTCGTGGTCGCGGCCGAGCCGTTGAGGGTGTCGTTGCCCAGCACGTTGGTCACGGCGGTGCCGCCGTTGGTGCCGTTGACCGGCGTGGCGACCAGGTCGTCCACCGCATCGATCGGCGCAGCGTTCACCGTCACGGTGACCGTGGCGGTATCGCAGTTGCTCGGGTTGAGCACCTCGCAGATCTGGTAGGTGACCGTGTAGGTACCCGCCGGAGTGTTCGGAGCGACATCGACCGTGCCGTTGGCGTTCACCGTCAGCGGGCCGTTGGTGACCGGGGCCAGCGTGACGTTCGTGGTGGTCGCAGCAGCACCGTTCAGGGTGTCGTTGCCCAGCACGTTGGTCACGGCGGTGCCGCCGGTGGTGCCGTTGACCGGCGTGGCGACCAGGTCGTCCACCGCGTCGATCGGCGCGGCGTTCACCGTCACCGTCACCACTGCGGTGTCGCAGTTGCTCGGGTTGAGCACCTCGCAGATCTGGTAGGTGACCGTATAGGTACCCGCCGGAGTGTTCGGAGCGACATCGACCGTGCCATTGGCGTTGACCGTCAGCGGGCCGTTGGTGACCGGCGTCAGGGTGACCGAGCCCGGAACCACGGCCGTGCCGTTGAGCGTGTCGTTGGTCAGTACGTTGACCACACCGGTGCCACCGGTGGTGCCGTTCACCGGCGTGGCCACCAGGTCGTCCACCGCGTCGATCGGCGCAGCGTTCACCGTCACGGTGACCGTGGCGGTATCGCAGTTGCTCGGGTTGAGCACCTCGCAGATCTGGTAGGTGACCGTGTAGGTACCCGCCGGAGTGTTCGGAGCGACATCGACCGTGCCGTTGGCGTTCACCGTCAGCGGGCCGTTGGTGACCGGGGCCAGCGTGACGTTCGTGGTGGTCGCAGCAGCACCGTTCAGGGTGTCGTTGGTCAGCACGTTGGTCACGGCGGTGCCACCGGTGGTGCCGTTGACCGGCGTGGCCACCAGGTCGTCCACCGCATCGATCGGCGCGGCGGCCACCAGCACGGTGATGCTGGCCGTGTCGCAGTTGCTCGGACGCGCGGTCTCGCACAGCTGGTACGGGATGACGTAGGTGCCCGCGGGGGTGCCCGCGGCGACCGAGACCGTGCCATCGGCCGCGACCGAGACGCCGTCGCCGGCATTCGGGTCGTTGACGGTCAGGGTCACGAAGGCCAGATCAACGGCGCCGCCGTTGAGGCTGTCGTTGCCCAGGATGTTGCCGACGCTGGCCGAGCCATTGGCGCCGTTGACCGGCGTGGCGCTGTAGTCGTCGTCGTTGGCCACGATCACGGCCGGCGCCACGGTGACCGTGACGGTGGCGGTGTCGCAGACCGGGGTGGGCGTGGAGGTATCGCAGACGCGGTACTCGAAGCTGTCGTTGCCGCTGAAGCCGACGTTCGGCGTGTAGGTGCACTGGCCCGCGGCGCAGGTCACGGTGCCGTTGGCCGGGTTGACGGTGACCGTCACCGAAGCCGGATCCAGCGGCGCGCCGGTCACGGTGTCGTTGCCGATCACCGGCACGGTCACCGCGGTGTTCTGCGGCGTGTTGGCGCTGTCGTCCACCGCGGTCACGGTGTTGGCGCCCACGGTGATCGACACGGTCGCGGTATCGCAGACCGTGCCGTTCGGCGCCGGCAGGCACAGGCGGTAGGTGAAGCTGTCCGGACCGCTGTAGTTGGCGTTCGGCGTGTAGGTGTAGGTGCCGTCGCCGTTCAGGACCAAGGTGCCGTTGCTGGTACCGGTGACCAGAGCGTAGGACGAGCCCACGGGCGCGCTGTCGCCGCCGGTCGCGGTGCCGTTGAGCACGGTGTTCTGCGGCGTGGTCGCGGTGTCGTCCACTGCGTCCGGACCGACCACCACCGGCACCGAAGCATCGTCGCAGGTGGCCGGAGTGGTGCCCGGCAGCGTGCAGATGCGGTAGGTGACGGTGTAGGCGCCCGGGGTGGAGCCGGCCGGCACGGTGAGGCTGCCGTCGGGGTTCGCGACCAGGCCGGTCAGACCGCCGTTGTTGACGATGGTCGGCGCGGTGGCGTTGGTGCCGATGACCACGGCGACGCCGTTGGTGGTGTCGTTGACGGTCACGTTGGGCACGGTGCCGCCGGCGAACGGCAGCACCGCCGCCGGATCGTCGACCGCGTCGATGCTGATCGACACCGGGGTGGTTTCGGTGTCGCTGTTGTTGCCGCCGCTCGGGTCGGAGGTGGTGCTGGCGACCGTGGCGGTGTTGCTGACGGTGGGCGCGCCGCCGTAGTTCGACGGCACCGACAGGGTCAGCGTGATCGTGGCGTTGCCGCCGGCGGCCAGCGTCGGACGCGAGCACTCGACGGTGCCGGCGTTGTTGGCGCAGGTCCAGCCGGTGCCGGCGGCGCTGACGAAGCCCAGGCCGGCCGGGATCACGTCGCTCACCTGCACCGCCGCGGCGTCGGACGGGCCGGCGTTGGCGACGGTCAGGGTGTAGACCACGTTGTTGCCCGGCACCACCGAAGCGCCGGCGTCGTCCTTGTCGATCGACAGGTCGGCCGAAGCCACCGGCGTCGGGGTCGAGGTGGAGGTGTTGTTGCCCGGGGTCGGGTCGCTGGTGGTCGAGGTGACCGTAGCGGTGTTGGCGTAGCTGCCCGCGGCGTTCACCAGCGCGGTGATCTGCAGCGAGGCGCTGGCGCCGTTGGCGAGGTTGCCGATGGTCCAGGCGCCGGTGCCCGGCACGTAGGCGCCGGCACCGTTATCGGACACGTAGGCATAGCCGTTGGGCAGCAAGTCGGCCACCGACACGCCCGTCGCATCGGACGGACCGTTGTTGGTGACCGTCAGGGTGAAGGTGACGTTCGTGCCCACGGTCGGCGTGTTGCTCGACGCGACCTTGGTGATAGCCAGATCGGACGAAGCCACCGGGCCCGGCGTGGCCGTGGAGGTGTTGTTGCCCGGGGTCGGGTCGTTGGTGGCAGAGGTCACCGTGGCGGTGTTGGCGTAGGTACCCGTGGCGTTCACCGTGGCGGTGATCTGCAGCGAGGTGCTGGCGCCGTTGGCCAAGGTGCCGATGGTCCAGGCGCCGGTGCCGGACACATAAGCGCCCGCGCCGTTGTCGGACACGTAGGTGTAGCCCGACGGCAGCAGGTCGGCGACCGACACGCTGGTGGCGTCGGACGGACCGTTGTTGGTGACCGTCAGGGTGAAGGTGACATTGGTGCCCACGGTCGGGCTGTTGTTCGACGCGGTCTTGACGATCGCCAGGTCGGCGGTCGGGACCGGACCCGGCGTCGAGGTCGAGGTGTTGTTGCCCGGCGTCGGATCGCTGGTGGTCGAGGTGACCGTGGCGGTGTTGGCGTAGGTGCCCGCTGCGTTCACCGTGGCGGTGATCTGCAGCGCAGTGCTGGCGCCGTTGGCCAGAGTGCCGATGGTCCAGGCACCGGTGCCAGACACGTAGGCGCCCGCACCGTCATCGGACACGTAGGTGTAGCCCGACGGCAGCAGATCGGCCACCGACACGCCCGCCGCATCCGACGGACCGTTATTGGTGACCGTCAGGGTGAAGACGACGTTGTCGCCGACGTTCGGGCTGGCGTTGGACACGGTCTTGACGATGGCCAGGTCCGAGGAGGCGACCGGCGTGGGCGTCGAGGTGGAGGTGTTGTTGCCCGGGGTCGGGTCGCTGGTGGTCGAGGTGACCGTGGCGGTATTGGCGTAGCTGCCCGCCGCGTTCACCGTCGCGGTGATCTGCAGCGAGGCCGAGGCGCCGTTGGCCAGGGTGCCGATGGTCCAGGCGCCGGTGCCCGGCACGTAAGCGCCTGCACCGTTGTCGGAGACGTAGGTGTAGCCGCTGGGCAGCAGGTCGGCGACGGAGACGCCGGTTGCGGCCGAGGGACCGTTGTTGGTCACCGTCAGGGTGAAGGTGACGTTGGTGCCCACGGTCGGGGTGTTGCTCGACGCGGTCTTGACGATGGCCAGGTCGGACGACGCCACCGGGGTCGGGGTCGACGTGGACGTGTTGTTGCCCGGCGTCGGGTCGTTAGTGGTCGAAGTCACCGTCGCCGTATTGGCGTAGGCGCCCGTCGCATTGACCGTGGCCGTGATCTGCAGCGAGACGCTGGCGCCGTTTGCCAGGTTGCCGATGGTCCACGCGCCGGTGCCCGCCACGTAGGCGCCGGCACCGTCATCGGAGACATAGGTGTAGCCGTTGGGCAGCAGATCGGAGACCGAGACGCCCGTGGCGGCCGAGGGGCCGTTGTTGGTGACGGTCAGGGTGAAGCTGACGTTGGTGCCCACGGTCGGGCTGTTGTTCGACGCGACCTTGGTGATGGCCAGATCGGACGAGGCCACCGGCGTCGGCGTCGAGGTGGAGGTGTTGTTGCCCGGGGTCGGGTCGCTGGTGGTCGAGGTGACCGTGGCGGTATTGGCGTAGCTGCCCGTCGCGTTCACCGACGCGGTGATCTGCAGCGAGGTGCTGGCGCCGTTGGCCAGGTTGCCGATGGTCCAGGCGCCGGTGCCCGGCACGTAGGCGCCGGCACCGTTGTCGGAGACGTAGGTGTAGCCGTTGGGCAGCAGATCCGCCACGGACACGCCGGTCGCCGCCGACGGGCCGTTGTTGGTGACCGTCAGGGTGAAGGTGACATTGGTACCGACCGTCGGGGTGTTGCTGGAAGCGGTCTTGACGATGGCCAGGTCGGACGAAGCGACCGGCGTCGGCGTCGACGTGGAGGTGTTGTTGCCCGGGGTCGGATCGCTGGTGGTCGAGGTCACCGTGGCCGTATTGGCGTAGGTGCCGGTCGCGTTCACCGTCGCGGTGATCTGCAGCGAAGCCGAAGCGCCGCTAGCCAGGTTGCCGATGGTCCACGCACCGGTGCCCGGCACGTAGGCGCCGGCACCGTTATCCGACACGTAGGTGTAGCCGTTGGGCAGCAAGTCGGCGACCGAAACGGCCGCGGCCGCGCTCGGACCGTTGTTCGTCACCGTCAGGGTGAAGGTGACATTCGTGCCGACGGTCGGGCTGTTGTTCGACGCGGTCTTGACGATCGCCAGGTCGGCCGAAGCCACCGGCGTCGGCGTCGAGGTCGAGGTGTTGTTGCCCGGCGTCGGGTCGTTGGTGGTGGACGACACCGTCGCGGTGTTGGCGTAGGTGCCCGTCGCGTTCACCGTGGCGGTGATCTGCAGCGAAGCGCTGGCGCCGTTGGCCAGATTTCCGATGGTCCAGGCGCCGGTGCCCGGCACGTAGGCGCCGGCACCGTTGTCGGAGACGTAGGTGTAGCCGTTGGGCAGCAGATCCGCCACGGACACGCCGGTCGCCGCCGACGGGCCATTGTTGGTGACCGTCAGGGTGAAGGTGACATTGGTACCGACCGTCGGGGTGTTGCTGGAAGCGGTCTTGACGATGGCCAGATCGGACGACGCCACCGGCGCCGGCGTCGACGTGGAGGTGTTGTTGCCCGGGGTCGGGTCGTTGCTGGTCGACGACACCGTCGCGGTGTTGGCATAGCCGCCCGTCGCGTTCACCGTCGCGGTGATCTGCAGCGAAGCGCTGGCGCCATTGGCCAGGTTGCCGATGGTCCACGCGCCGGTGCCCGGCACGTAGGCGCCGGCACCGTTATCCGACACGTAGGTATAACCGGAGGGCAGCAGGTCGGCGACGGAGACGCCGGTTGCGGCCGAGGGACCGTTGTTGGTGACCGTCAGGGTGAAGGTGACGTTGGTACCCACGGTCGGCGTGTTGTTCGACGCGACCTTGACGATGGCGACATCGGACGACACCACCGGCGTCGGGGTCGAGGTGGAGGTGTTGTTGCCCGGCGTCGGATCGTTGGTGGTGGAACTGACCGTCGCGGTGTTGGCGTAGCTGCCCGCCGCGTTCACCGTGGCGGTGATCTGCAGCGAAGCGCTGGCGCCGTTGGCCAGGCTGCCGATGGTCCACACGCCGGTGCCCGGCACATAGGCGCCGGCGCCGTTGTCGGACACGTAGGTGTAGCCCGAAGGCAGCAGGTCGGCCACCGAAACGGCCGCCGCAGCGGAGGGACCGTTGTTGGTCACCGTCAGGGTGAAGCTGACGTTGGTGCCCACGGCCGGGCTGTTGTTCGAGGCGACCTTGGTGATCGCCAGGTCGGCCGAAGCCACCGGGGCCGGGGTCGAAGTCGAGGTGTTGTTGCCCGGGGTCGGATCGTTGCTGGTCGAGCTGACCGTGGCGGTGTTGGCGTAGGTGCCGGTCGCGCGCACGGTCGCCACGATCTGCAGCGAGGTGCTCGCGCCGTTGGCCAGGTTGCCGATGGTCCACACGCCCGTGCCGGGCACGTAGGCGCCGGCACCGTTATCGGACACGTACGTATAGCCGTTCGGCAGCAGGTCGGCGACCGACACGCCGGTCGCGCCGGACGGGCCGTTGTTGGTGACCGTCAGGGTGAAGGTGACGTTGGTGCCCACGGTCGGCGTGTTGTTCGAGGCGACCTTGACGATGGCGACATCGGACGACACCACCGGCGTCGGGGTCGACGTGGAGGTGTTGTTGCCCGGCGTCGGGTCGTTGGTGGTGGAGCTGACCGTCGCGGTGTTGGCGTAGGTACCGGTCGCGCGCACGGTGGCCACGATCTGCAGCGAAGTGCTGGCGCCGTTGGCCAGGTTGCCGATGGTCCACACGCCGGTGCCGGACACGTAGGCGCCCGCGCCGTTGTCGGACACGTAGGTGTAGCCGTTGGGCAGCAGGTCGGCGACCGACACGCCCGTGGCGGCCGACGGACCGTTGTTGGTCACCGTCAGGGTGAAGGTGACGTTGGTGCCGACGGTCGGCGTGCTGTTGGACACGCCCTTGACGATGGCCAGGTCGGACGAAGCGACCGGGGTCGGCGTCGAGGTCGCGGTGTTGTTGCCCGGCGTCGGATCGCTGGTGGTCGAGCTCACCGTCGCGGTGTTGGCATAGGTGCCCGTCGCGCGCACGGTGGCCACGATCTGCAGCGAGGTGCTCGCGCCGTTGGCCAGATTGCCGATGGTCCACACGCCGGTGCCGGACACGTAGGCGCCCGCGCCGTTGTCGGACACGTAGGTGTAGCCGTTGGGCAGCAGGTCGGCGACCGACACGCCCGTGGCGGCCGACGGACCGTTGTTGGTGACCGTCAGGGTGAAGGTGACGTTGGTGCCCACCGTCGGCGTGGCGTTCGACACGCTCTTGGCCATGACCAGGTCGGCCGACGCCACCGGCGTCGGCGTGGAGGTCGAGGTGTTGTTGCCCGGGGTCGGGTCGCCGGTGGTCGAGCTGACGGTCGCGGTGTTTGCGTAGGTACCGGTCGCGCGCACGGTCGCCACGATCTGCAGCGAGGTCGAGGCGCCGTTGGCCAGGCTGCCGATGGTCCACACGCCGGTACCCGGCACGTAGGCGCCGGCCCCGTTGTCGGACACATAGGTGTAGCCGTTGGGCAGCAGGTCGGCCACCGACACGGCCGCCGCGGCCGAGGGGCCGTTGTTGGTGACCGTCAGGGTGAAGGTGACGTTGCTGCCCACGGTCGGGGTGCTGTTGGACACGCCCTTGACGATGGCCAGGTCGGCCTGCGCCGCGATGGTGGTGGCCGCCGAGCTGCTGTTGTTGCCGGCGGTCGGATCGCTGGTGCCCGCCGGCGCCGCGACGGTCGCGGTGTTGTTGATCGAGCCCGGCGTGGTCGCGGTGCCGGTCACGGTGATGGTGACGAAGCTGGTGTCGGCCGAGGTCGCCGCGCCGGTGTCGACCGGCAGGTTCGCCGTCAGGTTGATGCTGTTGCCGGTGCCGCTGGCCGCACTGCAGGTCGAGCCCGCGCCGGTGCCGGCGCAGGTCCAGCTGACCGAGGTCAGGTTGGCCGGCACGGTGTCGGCGATCGCCGCGGCGGTCACGGCGCTGGGGCCGTTGTTCCAGACGCGGATGGTGTAGGTGACGGTGCCGCCCTGGTTGACACTGGCGGTGCCGGTCTTGCTGATCGCCAGGTCGTTGAGCGCGGTGATCGTGGTGTTGGCGGTGCTGCTGTTGTTGCCCGGGGTGGGGTCGCTGCTGCCGGCCGGCGCGGTCACGCTGGCGGTGTTGGCGATGGCACCCGGCGTGGTCGCCGTGCCGGTCACGGTCACGGTGACGAAGCTGGTGTCGGCCGACGTCGCCGCGCCGGTATCGACCGGCAGGTTGGCGGTCAGGGCGATGGTGTTGCCGGTGCCGCTGGCCGCGCTGCAGGTCGAGCCCGCGCCGGTACCGGCGCAGGTCCAGCTGACCGAGGTCAGGTTGGCCGGCACGGTGTCGGCGATCGCGGCGCCGGTCACGGCGGCGGGGCCGTTGTTCCAGACGCGGATGGTGTAGGTGACGGTGCCGTTCTGGTTGACGGTGGCGGTGCCGGTCTTGCTGATCGCCAGGTCGTTGAGCGCGGTGATCGTGGTGTTGGCCGAGCTGCTGTTGTTGCCCGGGGTCGGGTCGGTGGCGCCGGCCGGCACCGCGATGTTGGCGGTGTTGGTGATCGCGCCCGGCGTGGTCGCCGTGCCGGTCACGGTGATGGTGACGAAGCTGGTGTCGGCGCTGGTGGCCGCGCCGGTGTCGACGCCCAGGTTCGCGCTCAGGCTGATGCTGTTGCCGGTGCCGCTGGCGGTGCCGCAGGTGGTGCCGGCGCCCGTGGCCGCGCAGGTCCAGCTGACCGAGGTCAGGTTGGCCGGCACGGTGTCGGTGATGGTCGCGCCCAGCGCGCTGCTCACGCCGTTGTTCCAGGCGCGGATGGTGTAGGTGACCGTGCCGCCCTGGTTGACGGTGGCGGTACCGGTCTTGCTGATCGCCAGGTCGGACGACGCCGCCAGGGTGTTGGTATCGGTGGACGAGCAGGTGCCGTTGGCGCTGTTGAACACGCGTCCGGCGCCGGTGCACGAAGCGCCGCTATTGGTCACGCCGCTGGGCGGGGTGATGGTGGCGGTGTTGTTGATCTGGGCCGGGAAGGTCTGCGCCAGCGCCAGGGGCGCGGCGGCCGCCAGCAAGGCGCTGAGCGCGATGCGCGACACCGTCCGGAACAAACGCGTACGCAGGCCTTCGTCGCTGCCGTTGCGCGGCAAGGGGGAGGACGTGCGGGGGTTGGCAGTCTTCATGCGTAAGCCCAGACAGGAATCAGTAAGCGCCGGCGTTGGCGTTGAACGCCACCGGCACGGTGATGGTGGCCGTGCCGTTGGCGAGCAGGTTCACGGTGAGGTTGATCGCGTTGCCGCCGACGGTGCCGCCGGTGGCGGCGCTGCAGCTGGAACCGGCGCTGGCCGCGCAGCTCCACTGCGCCGACAGGGTCGCGCCCGCGGGCAGCGCGTCGGCGATCTGCGCGGCCGTGATGGTCACGCTGCCGAAGTTGCGCGCGATCAGGGTGTAGCTGGTGGTGCCGCCCGGCGTGTAGCTGCTGGCGGTGTCGCTCTTGCTGATCGTCAGGTCCGACGTGGTCGCGTTGACGAAGGTGCAGGTGATGTTCTGGTTGGCGCGGTAAGCGGCGGTGGCGATGGTCAGCACGTTGCCGGCCAGCGACGAGGCCACCGTGGCGCTGGTCTGATCCACGCAACTGGCCGACTGCAGGGCGAAGCCCGCCACCGCGTTTTCGGTGATGGTGATCGGCTGGCCATGGTTGGTGATCGCGAACGCCGCCGAGGTCGACGGGTTGAGCGTGGCGGTGTTGATCGTCGGCGAACCCACGCCATTGGTGCCGGTGAACGTGAAGCTGCCGGTGTTGGCCAGGGTCTGCTTGACGATGCGCAGGTCCGAACCGGCCAGCGACCAGATCACTTCCAGGCCGTCGCCGATGCTGCCGCCGCCCGGGTCGATGGCGACCACGGAGAAGGTCAGGCTGGTGATGCCGGTGCCGTCGAAGCGGATCGAACCGCAGCCGGTGCCGTTGGCGGCCGTGGTGCTGCATTCGGTGCTGGCCGCGCCGGTACCGCCGGTGGTGCGCTGGAAGCTGTTGCCGGTGACGGTGAACACCGAATTGCCGCCGAGCCGGGTCAAACCGACCGTGCCGCCGGTGGAAACGCTGCTGGTCAGGGTCCACTGCGAGGAGTTGTTCTGGCCGCCGGACGTACCGCCGATGCGGTCCATATGCAGCACCGGGTTGTCCACCGCCTTGCTGAAGGTGACGGTGATGGTGCGATTGCCCGGCTGGAGCGTCATGTTCAGCGAGTTGGCGCCAACGACCGTGCCCGAGTACGGGTTGGTCCAGAAGTTGGTCGTGTTGAACGTATCGTTCGAATACGCATTGCCGCCGCCGAGCGCGCCCGACCAGGTCACGGTGACGCCCGCCGCCGGCGAGGTCGCGCTGTTGGTGGCAGGGGTCCAGGTACCGGTGGTCGCGGCCGTGGCGCTACCGGCGACGAACAGCAGGGCCAGCAACGCGCTGCATGCGCGTGCGGTCGATCCGTAGAGCCGGCCGTAGAGCCGGCGGTTGACTGCTGTGGTCATAAAAATCCGCGCGTCGGGTGCCGCACGAGCATTCGCACGCAGCCTCCGGCCGCGAGCGCTCGCTCTTGCGTCATCAGGTTTTGTTGGAAATCCCCATGGCCCCCAAACGGGTGCCAAATTTCACCGCCAATGCCGCACTCGATCCGTGTTCCGGGTGCTGGCTGTGCGGACGCGAGGAGTGCTCCTTCCCCCTGACCCCTTCCGCACCGCGCACATCCGTCAGCCTGGCTTCGGAGGTACGCTGCAAATAGTGTGCCATCCATCACATTCGAACGGCAACCCGGCTCACAAAAGCTTGTCCTGGGTTTTGCCGATCCTGCGATAAGTGACCCAGGGGTCAATACACGCCCTTATGCGTCACTTTGTGTGCCAGGTATATGAGTAGTTCCACCTATAAGCCACTGAATACACTTAAAAGATACGTAGAACGAACTGGATTGGATGCAGCCTCCAGGGGCTGGCCCGTTCGGCTGAACGCGACGGCGCCCTATACTTTCGTTCCCCACCGTTAGGCCGTCCCATGCCCTCCAGCGCCGCCCCCCTGTCCGTCCCCGACCTGGCGACCATCCAATCCCTGGCCCGAGACGACATGGCGGCAGTGGACGCCCTGATCCGGCGCCGGCTGGCCTCGGACGTGGTCCTGATCAACCAGGTGGCCGAGTACATCGTCGGCGCGGGCGGCAAGCGCCTGCGCCCGATGCTGCTGCTGCTCGCGGCCGGCGCCCTGGGCCGGCGCGGGCCCGACGCCCACCAGCTGGCCGCGGTGATCGAATTCATCCACACCGCCACCCTGCTCCACGACGACGTGGTCGACGAGTCCGACCTGCGCCGCGGCCGCAAGACCGCCAATGCGGTCTGGGGCAACGCCGCCAGCGTGCTGGTCGGCGACTTCCTGTATTCGCGCAGCTTCCAGCTGATGGTGGAACTGGAGCGGCTGGAGGTCATGCAGATCCTGGCCGACACCACCAACCGCATCGCCGAGGGCGAAGTGTTGCAGCTGCTGCACGTGCGCAATCCGGATACCGACGAGGCCGCCTACCTGCGTGTGATCGAGCGCAAGACCGCGGTGCTGTTCGCCGCCGCCACCCGCCTGGGCGCCTTGCTGTCGGGCGCCGACGCCGCCACCCAGCAGCGCCTGCACGACTACGGCCTGGCCCTGGGCTACGCCTTCCAGATCGCCGACGACGTGCTGGACTACGCTTCCGACGCGCAGACCCTGGGCAAGAACCTCGGCGACGACCTGGCCGAGGGCAAGGCGACGCTGCCGCTGATCCACGCCATCGCCCACGCCGACGAGACCACCCGCGCGCGCCTGCGCGCGGCGGTGGAACACGGCGACACCGACGCCCTACCCGACGTGCTCGCCGCGATCCACGCCACCGGCGGTCTGGACTACAGCCGCCGCCGCGCCCGCGATTACGCCGATGCGGCCGAGGCGGCGCTGGAAGGCCTGGAAGAGAACGACTACACCGCCGCGCTGCGGGGTTTGGCGCGGTATGCGGTGAGTCGGGATCATTGAGGTAGCGCTACGCTCCTGTGCCGGGAGCGTCGTCGCACGGGATTTCCTTCGTTCAGGAGCGGCCGTCAGAGTCATCGCGCCAGGCGAAAGGTTCGCGGGCTGCCGTGGTGGCGCGTGCCCTCACCCCAACCCCTCTCCCCGCAAGCGGGAGAGGGGCTAAAGCAGCAGGCGGCGGCGGATGCATGCCCTCTCCCGTTTACGGGAGAGGGCTAGGGTGAGGGGGTGAGCGCGCAGCGCGAATGCTCTTGCTCCTCGCTCGGGCACCGAACTCGCCGCTCCAATAGAAGACCCGAAGAGCCTGCCCCCGCGAAGGCGGGGGGCGGCGCACAGGAGGTGCGCCGTTTTTCGCAGGCACAGGATGTGCCATCGAAAAATCCCGGCGCGCGCCTTGATCTCGCAGGGGAGCTCTGGCGTAGCGTTTTTCTTTGGCTTGCGGACGGAAGCTGTTGCTGTTGCTTCCACAAACACACCCACACACCTTCGCGAGTTCGGAGCGGATCGCGGCTCACGCCGCTCCTACCCCAAGGCGCCAGAGCAGAGCCCACGCCGACCGAGGGCTTGGTCGCAACGGTGGATGCGCGGTCGCAGCTTGCGCAGCTCCTACACCGGGCGTGCGCCGCTCTCGTCGTAGGTGAGCATCCGCGGTCGCGGCTTACGCCGCTCCTACCCCAGGGCGGATCACTGCGCGCCGAAGCGCTCGGCGAAGAAGTCGCGCATCATGCGTTCGGCGCGCTTGGCCGCGCGCGGGTTGTAGACGCAGCCCGGCGGATTGTTCGCCTCCGGCTCGGCGAAGCAGTGCACCGCGCCGCTGAAGTTCACGAACTGCCAGTCCGCGCCGCCGGCATCCATTTCCTTTTCGAAACTGGCGATGTCCTCGTCGCTGATGCCGCGATCGTCGGCGCCGTTGAGGATCAGCACCGGCGTGCGCACCGAATCTTCCTTCGCCGGCAGATCGGTGGCCAGACCGCCGTGCAGCGACACCACACCGGCCAGCTCGCTGCCGCCGCGCACCAGTTCCAGCGCCGTGGTCCCGCCGAAGCAATAACCGAAGGCGCCGATGCGCTCGGCGTCCACCGGCGCCTTGCCGGCCTGCGCCTTGAGCACCTTCACCGCCTGCTCGATGCGCGCGCGCAGCTTGGGCCGGTCGGCACGCAGGGGGCCGGCGACCTTGCCGGCCGCCTTGTCGTCCTTGGGCCGCACCTTGCTGCCGTAGACGTCGGCCACCAGCACCACGTAGTCGCTGCCGGCGATGTGCTTGGCGCGCTCGATCGCCGCCGGCGACACGCCCTTCCAGTTCGGCACCATCACCAGACCCGGGCGCTTGATCGCGTTGACGTCGTCATAGACCAGCACGCCGGTGTAGGACTCCTTGCCGATCTTCCAACTCACCGGCTTGGCCTGCATGGCCGCGAACGCGGGCGACACGCACGCAGCGAGGACGATCGCGGCAACGAGGCGATGGCGCATGGCGGCGGCTCCTGGAGGTAAGCGCGCAGCCTACCCCGCAGGTATGACGCCGAGATGTGAAGGCGGTCGCGTCCGGATCAGGCCACGCCCAGACCCGGAATGGCGCTGATCGCGTCAGGGTCGAAGCCGGCCAGTTCGGCGAAGTGGCGGCCGCGGGCGACGTAGTCGCGATAGGGCCCGAAGCTGGGCGCGCCCGGCGACAGCAGCACCACGCCGTCGCCGGCCAGCACCGCGCGCGCCTGCGCGACCGCGTCGGCCAGATCGCGCGCGGCGGACAGGCGGAAATCCGACTGCGCCGCCAACGGCGCCAGCAGTTCGTGGATGCGCGGGCCGTTCTCGCCCAAGGTGACGATGGCCAGCGGCGCCTGTCGCCGCATGGCGTCGGCGAACGCGCCCCAGTCCACGCCGCGGTCGTGGCCGCCGACCAGGATGGCGATTCGGCGGCCGGCATAGCAGTCCAGCGCCGCCAGGCTGGCGTGCGGCGTGGTGCTGATCGAATCGTTGACGTAGGTCAGGCCGTCGCGCGTGCCCAGCGTCTGCAGGCGGTGCGGCAACGGCCGGAAGCCGGCGGCGTGCGCGGCCAGCGGCGCGGCGTCCAGGCCCAGCGCTTCGATCGCGGTCAGCACCGCGCACAGGTTGCCGCGATTGTGGCGGCCGGGCAGCGGCAGCGACGCGGTGTCCATCACCTGCGCGTCGCCGCGGTAGAGCAGATCGCCGCGCAGATGCCAGCCGTCCTCGCGTCCGAACCACAGCACCCGGCTGTCGGGCAGCTGCAGCGCGGCCAGGGTCGCATCGTTGGCGTTGAGCACCGCGGTGCGCGGCCTGGCATCGGTGAGCAGGCGCAGCTTGTCCTCGACATAGCGCGCGTGCGAACCATGCCAATCCAGGTGTTCGGGAAATACGTTCAAGGCCACCGCCACTTCCGGCCGCACGCCGCCGGCGGCGACATCGCCGGTCTGGTAGCTGGACAGCTCGATCGCCCAGAACTCCGGCGGCGGCGACGGCGCCATCAGCTCCAGCAGCGGCAGGCCGATATTGCCGGCCAGCGCGGTGCGGTGGCCGCCCGCACGCAGTAGGTGCGCCAGCAGCGAGGTGGTGGTGCTCTTGCCCTTGGTACCGGTCACGCAGACCGTGCGCGCGTCGGCGTGTTCGCCGAACCACAGCGCGGTGCCGCCCAACAGGCGCGCGCCCTGCTCCACCGCGGCCACGGCCTCGGCGCGATAGGGGCTGATGCCCGGCGACTTGATCACGAATTCGAACGCGCCCAGGCGCTCGGCGCTGGCCGCGGTCTCGATCAGCAGGCGCGCATCGCCCAGGCCGCGCGCGTCGGCGGCCTCGTCGTGCGAGCAGAACAGGGTCAGGGTCTGTTCGGGCAGCGCCGCGCGCAGCGCGCGGTAGGCGGCGCGGCCTTCGCGGCCCCAGCCCCAGAGCGCTACGCGGCGGCCGTCAAGCTGCGAGATACGCACGCAGGCGCTCCCACAGCTGCGGCGGAATGCGGTGTTCCTCGTCGATCTGCAGCAGCGGTTCGATGCGCAGCTCGCCGGCATCCAGTTGCGGACGGATCTCGCGGGCGTAGCGCTCGACCAGGGTGTCCTCGCGCCATTCCGGGCGCTCGGCCAGCGCGGCCATGGCCGCGCGCGATTCGCGGCCCTCGCCCACGCATTCGAACGGCTTGTGGTCCTGGTACTCCAGCAACGCGTCGTAGCCGCCGATCTGGCCGGCGTCGTCGAGCAGGTTGCGGCCGAAGATGCCGACCAGGCGCGGCTTGGGCATGAACGGCGCCAGCGCCAGGAACACGAAATGGCATTTCGGGCACACGCCGCACCAGCGGTTGGCCGGGCGCTCGCCGAGGATGTGGAAGTTGCGGTTGCAGCTGCTGAAATGCGCGTCGTAACGGTCGCTGCGCGCGAACTGCCGCGCCACCGCCAACTCGCTGAGCGGGCGCAGCAACGAGTAGTAGCGCAGGTCGGCGGCGACGTGGCGCTGCAGGTAATCGCCGAACGCCTGCTCGCAGGCCCAGCCCTTGGACCACTGGTGGTTCACCTCGCCGGTGCCCTCGATCAGGCTGCCGTAGCTGGCCGAGCGCTCGTTGGAGAACACCACCTGGTCGACGCCGTGCAGCAGCGCGGCCAGCGCCATGATCGCCGAGTTCACCACGGTCACCGGGATGTGGCCGTTCCAGGCGCCCTCGCGGTTGTAGTCGAACAGCTGCGGCGCCAGCGCGCGGCCCAGGTTCAAGGTGGCCAGGCCGGTGCGCTGGGCGCAGGCGGCGATCAGCTGCGAGCCGCCGATCCAGGTCACCGTCTGCTCCACGCCCAGCGCGCGCAGGGCCTCGATGCTGACCAGCGAATCCTTGCCGCCGCCGATGGCGACCAGGGCGTGTTCGCGCAGGCCTAGCGCGGGCGCGGCGGGATCGGCCTCGGCGGCCACCGGGAAGTGGATCTTGCCGTGCAGGTTCAAGCCGTTGCGGTAGGCGAACTCGCCCAGGCCGTTGACGTAGATCAGCTCCAGCAGCGCCGCGGTGTCGGCATCGATCGCGTAGCTGTCGATGTCGATCCGCTCGGGCACCGCCGCCTTGTAGTAGCTCACGCCGGCGATCAGGTGCAGCAGGCGCAGCGCGCGTTCGACCGCCGCCGCGCGCGCCTCGTCCAGGGCGAACGGCGCGCCCGGCACGGCGATCGTCTCGATCAGCTCCGGGCCGTCGTCGAACGCGTACACCAGCTGCGCCACGCCGCTCGCCGCGTCGAAACCGCAACGCACGAACCGGAACGCGCGGATCGCATCGCGCTGGAAACGCCACTGAGTCATTACAGATCACCTTCTTGCAGGATTTGCTCGGCGGGCAGCGCCCGCTGGTTGTAGGTATGCGCCATGACCATGCCGTAGGCGCCGGCATCGGCCACCAGCAGCACGTCGCCTTCGGCGGTGGCGCGCGGCAGCGGGCGGCCGCGTCCGAGCACGTCGCTGCTCTCGCAGATCGGGCCCACCACTTCGAACGCAACCGTATCGGCATCGTCCAAACGGCTGAGGTTGTGGATGCCGTGGTAGGCCTCGTACATGGCCGGACGCATCAGCGCGTTCATGCCGCCGTCGCCGCCGACCCGGCGGATGCCGTCCTTCTCCACCACCTGGGTGGTGCTGAGCAGCAGCACGCCGCTCTCGGCCACCAGGTAGCGGCCGGGCTCCACGATCAGGCCGTAACGCGGGTAGGCGGCCTTGATCTCGGCCAGGCCCGCGCGCCAGGCGGCCAGGTCGAACTCCGCCGCCTCCGGGGTGTAGGCGATGGGCAGGCCGCCGCCGATGTCGATGGTCTCCACCGTGCCGATGCCATCGGCCAGGCCGGCCAGCTGCGCATACACGCCGCGCCAGTGCTGCGGATCGTCGATGCCGCTGCCCAGGTGCGCGTGCAGGCCGACGATGCGCACGCCCAGGCGCCGGGCCTGTTCGACGAAGGCGTCGAAGCGCGACATCGGCAGGCCGAACTTGGCCGCCGCGCCGCCGGTGCGCACCTTCTCGTGATGGCCTTCGCCGTGGCCCAGGTCGATGCGCAACCAGATCGGGCGGTCGCGGAACACCTCGGGCCAGCGCTGCAGGGCTTCGATGTTGTCCAGGGTCACGGTGACGCCGCGCTCGAACGCGGCCACGTACTCGCGCTTGGGCGCGAAGCTGGGCGTGAACAGCACCCGCGCCGGTTCGAACTGCGGCAGCGCGGCGAACACGCGCTCGATCTCGCCCAGCGACACGCATTCCAGGCCGAAGCCCTCGGCGGCGATCGCCCGCAGGATCTGCGGATGCGCATTGGCCTTGATCGCGTAGTAACAGCGGTCGATGGACTCGGTCTGGCGCAGCGAACGCGCGCGTTCGCGCACCGTGTCCAGGTCGTAGACGTAACGCGGCGTGCCGGCGGCCGCGGCGTCGAGCAGGCGCTCGCGCGCGCCGCGCCACCAGGCCGGCGCGCGCACCGGCCTGCCGTGCGCGATCTCGCGCCAGCTCGGGCCGAACACGCTGTCGTCGCGCACCGGCATGGCGCCGCCGCGGATCAGCTCGTGATGCAGGTGCGGCAGCAGCCCGTCGGCATCGGCCTCGTCGATGACGAAGGTCAGGTTGAGGTCGTTGGACGACTGCGAGATCAGGTGCACGCGCTCGCGCCCGAACGCGGCCCAGATGTCCGACAGCCGGTGCAGCAGCGAGCGCATGCCGCGGCCGACCAGGGTCACCGCCGCGCAGGGCGCGATCACCTTGACCCGGCACACCTCGGCCAGGTCGGCCGACAGCGCTTCGAGCACGTTGCTGTTGACCAGGTTCTCGCTGGGGTCCAGCGACACGGTCACGTTGGTTTCCGACGAGCCGATCAAATCGATCGACAGGCCGTGGCGCTTGAAGCGTTCGAACACGTCGGCCAGGAAGCCGACCTGCTGCCACATGCCGATGCTTTCCATCGACACCAGCACGATGCCGTTGCGGCGGCTGATCGCCTTGACCCCCGGTACGGTGGCCGCGCTGGCATCGATGCGCGTGCCCGGCAAATCGAAGCGCTCGGTGTCCAGGATCGCCATCGGCACGCCCGCGTCGCGGCAGGGCGCGATCGAGCGCGGGTGCAGCACCTTGGCGCCGGTGGTCGCGATTTCCTGCGCTTCGGCGTAGTCCAGGCGGGTGAGCAGGCGCGCCTCGGGCACTTCGCGCGGGTTGGCGCTGAACATGCCCGGCACGTCGGTCCAGATTTCCACGCGCTGCGCCTTCAGCAGCGCGCCGAAGTACGCGGCCGAGGTGTCCGAGCCGCCGCGGCCGAGGATGGCGGTGCCGCCGTCCTCATGGCGCGAGATGAAGCCCTGGGTGAGCAGCATGGGCGCGGCCTGGCCGGAGAAGCGTTCGGCCAGCGCCGCATCGGGCTGGTGCCGGCAGTTCACCGACAAGCGCTTGGCCCAGGGGCTCTGGTTGGGCAGCGACACCGCGTCCAGCCAGTCGCGCGCGTCGCACCAGCCGAAGTCCAGGCCCTGCGCGCGCAGGTACGCCGCGCCCAGCGTGGACGACAGCAGCTCGCCCTGCGCCAGCACCTCGGCCTGCCAGTCCAGCGCGCGTTGCGCGGCGCGCGGATCGCGGCCCAGCGCCTGCAGCGCGGCCAGGCGTTCGCCCAGCACCGCATCGGCGTCCAGATCCAGTTCAGCGCAGAAACCGCGGTGGCGTTCGACCAGGGCGGCGATGCGCGCGTGGATGCCGGCATCGTCGCCGGGCGCCGCGCTGGCGATGGCCTGCAATTCGTTGGTGACGCCCGACAGCGCGGACACGACTACGAGTACGCGCACGCCGTCTTCGTGCATGCGTTTGGCGGCCAGACGTCCGATAGTGTCCCAACGGTTGCGGCGGGACACCGAAGTGCCGCCGAACTTGAGTACTACCCAACGAGTTGCTTCCGACACCGCCTCTGTCCTCTGGTTGTCTATCGCGCTCTGGTCTAAGCCCGGACGTGCCGGGCCCGTGGTTTGCGGCTGTGCCCGGACGGCGGGCGCGACGGCCGGGCCCGCGGCGGAGCCGGGGCCGGGATCGGAGGTCGCGCACGCCCATGGCGCGGGCATGAAACCTCGATTCTAAACGGGTTTGCGGCGGCGCAGCAGGGCCGTCGCGGGCGCTGGAACTGACACGCCGGAACGGGTCTACTGGCCCGCCCTAGGCGAGAACCGCGATGACCCTGCGCCGCTACCTGCAAGTGGACGTGTTCGCCGACCGCCCCGGCGCCGGCAACCCCCTGGGCGTGGTCCTCAACGGCGACGGCCTGGACAGCGCCGCCATGCAGGCCTTCGCCGCCTGGACCAACCTGTCGGAGACCATCTTCCTGCTGCCACCGGTGGAAGGCGCCGACTACCGCGTGCGCATCTTCACCCCGCGCCAGGAACTGGCCTTCGCCGGCCACCCCAGCGTGGGCGCGGCCTGGGCCGCGATCGACGCCGGCCTGGCCAAACCGCGCGACGGCGCCCTGGTCCAGGACTGCGCCGCCGGCCTGCTGCCGGTGCGGGTCGCCGGCGAAGGCGCGCGCGCCACCGTGTCGGTGCGCGCGCCGCGCTCGACCCGCATCGACACCGCCGCGCGCGAGGACGCCGCCGCCATCGACGCCCTGCTGGCCGCGGTGACCGCGCCGCTGCGCCTGAGCGAGCGCCCGCCGGCGCTATGGGACAACGGCGCGCGCTGGTGGTTGCTGGAACTGTCCGACGCCGCCCAGGTGCGCGCGCTGCAGCCGGACCTGGTCGCCATCGCCGCCCTGACCCGCGCCTGCGGCGCGGTCGGTCTGGCCGTGTACGCCTATGCCGACGCCACCGATCACCAACTGGCGGTGCGCGCGTTCTGCCCCGCCGACAACATCCCCGAAGACCCGGTCACCGGCAGCGCCAATGCCAGCATCGCCGCGCAGCTGGCGCAGGCCGGCGCCCTGCCCAGCGGCGGCTCGGGCTACGTCGCCAGCCAGGGCCGCGAGCTGGGCCGCGACGGCCGGATCGAGGTGCGCGTGGACGAGGACGGCGAGGTCTGGATCGGCGGCCGGGTGCAGGCGGTTATCCGCGGCCGCGCCGATTGGTAAGCTGCGCGACCCAGCGGACCCCACGCCGCGCCTCGATCCGACGATGAAACGCCGCTACCTGCAACTGGACGTATTCGCCGACCGCCCCGGCGCCGGCAACCCGCTGGCCGTGGTACTGGACGCCGAAGGACTGGACGATGCGGCCATGCAGGCCATCGCCCGCTGGACCCGCCTGCCCGAGACCACCTTCGTGTTCGCGCCCACCGCGCCGGGCGCCAGCTACCGCATCCGCATGTTCAGCCCGCGCCGCGAGGTGCCCTTCGCCGGCCACCCCAGCGTGGGCACTGCGCACGTGGTGCTCAGCGCCGGCCTGGCCGCGCCGGTCGACGGCCGGCTGCTGCAGGAAGGCGTGGCCGGCCTGCTGCCGCTGGCGGTGGACGGCGACGGTGCGCAGCGCACCATCGCCGTGCGCACGCCGCGCGCGCGCGTGGTCGAAACCGCCGACGCCGCCGACCCGCGCCTGGCCGCGGCCCTGCGGGACCTGCCGCTGGGCGCGCTGCCGCCGGCGCTGATGGACGGCGGCCGCCGCTGGTGGCTGGCCGAACTGCGCGACGAAGCCGCGCTGCGCGCCGCGCAGCCGGACTGGGCCGCGATCGGCGCCCTGGCCGAACGCACCGAGAGCATGGGCCTGTGCGCCTTCGCCCGCGCCGACGCCGGCCGCGACTACGACCTGGTGGTGCGCGCCTTCGTCGGCGCCCCCGCCCAGTTCGAAGATGCCGCCTCCGGCGCCGCCAACGCCACCCTGGCCGCCTGGCTGCAGCACAACGGCGCCCTGCCCGGCCACGGCGGCCGCTACACCGTCAGCCAGGGCCGCGAAGTCGGCTTCGACGCGCGCCTGCAACTGCGCGTGGACGCCGACGGCGAAGTCTGGTCCGGCGGCCGCGTGCACCCTATCGTCAGCGGGCATATCGACTGGTAACGCGGTGGCGATCGCTTCGGTCCTCGAGCGCGAAACACGATGCTTACGACGGTTCCGAACAAAGCGTCCGACAGCGCGATGCATAGCGTTCGCGTTTCGCGCTACTAGCCGGTCTTGCGACGTGGCCGGGATTCGCGGTCGCAGCTCACGCAGCTCCTACAGGGGAACGTGTGGCTTTCGTCGTAAGCGCGGCCGCGACCCGGGTTCCGAAGCACTTGCGCGCGCACCGATTCGCACATCCAATCCAGGCTCCGGCCGCCCCGGCCCCGCGATCGCCGCAAGGACCGCCCCATGAGCGAAACGCCGCAGCAAACCGTCGTCGACCTGCGCATCGCCGCGCCCGTCGAAACCGTGTGGAGCGCGCTGCGCGATCCGGCGCAGATCCTGTCCTGGTTCGGCTGGGACGCGCCCACGCTGGCCGAGGAGATCAAATTCATCTTCGCCGACCATGCGACCGGCGACGAAGCCCATCACCGCGTGCAATTCGGCGAATGGGAGGGCGTATCCGATGCGATCGAACTGGCGGCCGAAGCCGGCGGCACGCGCCTGCGCCTGATGCGCAGCGGCGCGCCGCCGCTGGACGACAGCGTGTACGACGATATCGATCAGGGCTGGGTGACCTTCTTCCAGCAGCTGCGGCTGGCGCTGGAGCGGCATCGCGGCCAGCAGCGGCGCACGATCTTCCTGTCGGGGCCGGCCAAGGCCGGCATCGGCGAACCCTCGATCGCGCTCGGGCTGGAAGCCACGAGCGCGCTGCCGCCCGGGACCGCGTATACCGCGACGCTCGCCGGCGGCGAAACAACCTCGGGCGAGGTCTGGCATCGCAACCGCTTCCAAACCGGCGTGACCGTCGATGCCTGGGGCCCCGGCCTGCTGGTCGTCACCGACAAGGGCCACTCGCCCGAGCGGCCGCACGGCGGCGGCGCGGCGCTGTTGACGACCTATGGCTTGTCCGACGCCGATTTCGCCGCACTCGAAGCGCGCTGGAAGGACTGGTGGTCGTCGCGCTATCCCAAGCCCGCCGAGTGATCGGATAAAAAAGGGCCGGCTTTCGCCGGCCCTTCTGTTTACCCAAGCGCAAGACCTGCCGCCTTACTCCGGCCGCACGTCCACGCGCACACGGATCTTGTCGCCGGGGTGGTAGGCGGTGCGGGTGCGGTAGCTGCGGCCGGCGTATTCGTAGGTCACGTCATAGGCGTTGACCGCGCGGTCGTCGCCGTAGCCGGTGTTGCGCACCGGGTCGCAGACGCGCACCGAACCCACGCGGTCCTGGCGCACGCGCTTGTTCTGCTCGTAGATGCTGCGGCCGGCCATGCCGCCGACCATCGAGCCGATCGCCGAGGTGGCGTAGCGGGCGCTGCCGCCGCCGACCTGGCTGCCGACCGCGGCGCCGACGATGCCGCCGATCACGGTGGCCACGGTGCGGCCGGTCTCGGTGCCGCCGGTGTTGCGGCGGTAGCTGCCGTACTGGTCGTAGTAGCCGTCGTCGCGGCGCGCGTAACCGTCGTTGTAGCCATCGTCGTAGTAGCCGTCGTTGCGGCCGTCGACATAGGTCGGGCGCTCGTAGCAGCGCTCGCCCTGGTACTGGCTGTAGTTGTCGAACACCGGGTCCACGCGCAGCACGCGCGCGTAGTCGTACTGCGAGCCCGACGAGGCGGGGTACGAATTCGGATAGCCCGAACCGTAGCCGTCGTTCGAATAGGACTGCGCCGAGGCGACGCCGGTGACGGCGGCCAGGACCAGGCTCAGGGCGGTGACGGACAGGCGCTTCATGGCAGGGCTCCCACGCCGGGATTGGCGTGGGCGCATCGTCGGGCCGGGGCGGTCAACGCCGGCTGAATCCGGACGCCTGCGCAGGGCCGCGGCCCGCGGCGTTTACCTGGCCGACAGCCATCGCGCGACCTGCGCCGCGGTTCGCGCCGCGTCGCGGCCGAGCAAAGGCCCGACGTGGCTGGGAGTAAGCGTTTGCAGCGGCGTCGCGCCCCAGGCCTGCGCCAGTTCCAGCGTCAACGCGGGCGGCACGTCCTCGTCCTGCGCCGACGCCACGCACAGCACCGCACAGGCGGGCGCCGCGATCCCCAGACCGGCATGCGCCGCCCGCAACACCGCGCCGGATTCGTCGCGCCAGCGCCGGAACGCGTACAGCGCCGCGGCTTCGTCGGCATCGGCCAAGGCGCGACGGGTAGAAGCCAGACGCGCGTCGCAACGCCAAGGCACCACGTCCGGCCAATCGCGCTGCGGCAACCGCGTCGCCCACGGCGCCGGCGGCAACGGATTGACCACCACCAGCGCATCGGCGGCCTCCGCGCAGGCCGCGGCCAGCAAACCGCCCAGGCTGGCGCCGATCAACGCGCGCGGGCGCGGCGCTGCCGCGATCCAGTCGCGCACCTGATCCAGGTAATCGTCCAGCGTGGTCGCCGCCAGCCCGGCCGCCGCCGGCTGCAGATCGGGCGCGCGCACGTCGATGCCGTGGGCGCGCAGCGCGGCCGCCCACAGCTCCCACTCCCAACCGCCGCCGCCCGCGCCATGCACCAGCACGGCATGGCGCGGCGGCGCGGCGCGCGCCGGCACCCGGCTCAGGCCAGGCTCGCTTCCAGGCTGATCGGCACCGCGCTCAGCGCCTTCGACACCGGGCAATTGGCCTTGGCGTCCTCGGCGATGGCCTGGAACTTGGCCGCGTCGATGCCGGGCACGTCGGCGCTGACCTTGAGCCGGATCTGCGACAGCGAGGGGCCGCCTTCCATCGACAGATCGACGTCGGCGCGCGTGTCCAGCCGCGCCGGCGGGTGGCCGGCCTCGGTGAGCTTGGCCGACAGCGCCATGGTGAAGCAGCCGGCATGGGCGGCGGCGATCAGTTCTTCGGGGTTGGTGCCCTTCTCGTCGCCGAAGCGGCTGTTGAAGGCGTAGCGGGTGTTCTCCATCAGGCCGCTCTGCGGCGTGCTCAGCCGGCCCTGGCCGGTTTTGAGATCGCCTTCCCAATGCGCGGTGGCGTGGCGCGAAATGCCCATAGCGTGACTCCGTGACCGAAACGGGGCGGCCAGGGTAACCGCGCGAACGTTAGTTCCGTATTGCGGTACGGCGACGCCGGCGCTTCATGCTGCAACGCAACCTGCGCCGGGCTTGACCCGCCCGCGCGCCTGCGGGAGGCTGGCGGTCCGGCCCCCGATGCCGGCACCCGCCATGACCGCCCGCCGAGCGCTCCACGCTCGGGCGCGCAGCGCGGACAGCCATGACGGCCTTCCCACCCTGACCGCTAGGGAGAAGTCCGCTCATGTCCTACAGCACATCCTCCATCCGCAACGTGGCCTTGGCAGGCCACCCCGGCGCCGGCAAAACCACGCTCTTCGAAGCCCTGCTGCAGGCCGGCGGCGCGATACAGACGGCAGGCAGCATCGAACGCGGCAGCACCGTCTCCGACTTCGATCCGATCGAAAAACAGCGCGGCCATTCGCTGGACGCGGCCATCGCCAGCATCGACCACCACAGCGCGGCCGGCCCGGTCCACCTCAATCTCATCGACACCCCCGGCTATCCCGATTTCCGCGGCCCGACGTTGTCCGCGCTGGCGGCGGTGGAAACCCTGGCCGTGGTGGTGGACGCCGACAGCGGCGTGGAATACGGCACCCGCCGGATGATGGAACACGCCAAGGCGCGCGGCCTGTGCCGGGTGCTGGTGGTCAACAAGATCGATCACGACGGCGCCAACCCGGCGCGCGTGCTCGAATCGCTGCGCGAGGCCTTCGGCCCCGAATGCCTGCCGCTGAACCTGCCCGCCGACGGCGGCAAGCGCGTGCTCGACTGCTACGCCGCCGCGGCCGCCGGCAGCGGCGAGCAAAGCGACCTGGGCGCGGTGGCCGACTGGCACCAGAAGATCCTCGATCAGGTGGTGGAGATCAACGAGACGGTGATGGAGCACTACCTGGACCTGGGCGAAGACGGCCTGTCCAGCGACGAACTGCACGACGCCTTCGAGCAATGCCTGCGCGAAGGCCACCTGGTGCCGGTGCTGTTCTGCTCGGCGCGCAGCGGCGTGGGCATCGCCGAACTGCTGGACACCGCCGAGCGCCTGTTCCCGAACCCGGCCGAAGGCAACCCGCCGCCGTTCGAGAAGGGCCAGGGCGACGCCGTCGAGGCGATCCAGGCCAGCCCCGATCCGCAGGCGCATGTGATCGCCGACGTGTTCAAGATCGTCAACGATCCCTTCGTCGGCAAGCTCGGCGTGTTCCGCGTCTACCAGGGCACGGTCAAGCGCGACACCCAGCTGTTCGTGGACGACGGCCGCAAGCCGTTCAAGGTCGGCCATCTGTTCAAGCTCAAGGGCAAGGACCACGTCGAGATCGACCAGGCCATACCCGGCGATATCGCCGCGGTGGCCAAGGTCGAAGACCTGCACTTCGACGCGGTGCTGCACGACAGCCACGACGAGGACCAGATCCACCTGCGCCCGCTGGACTTCCCCAAGCCCATGTTCGGCCTGGCGGTGGAAGCGGCCAGCAAGGGCCAGGAGCAGAAGCTCTCGACCGCGCTGCACAAGCTGTCCGAGGAAGACCCCTGCTTCCAGGTCGAGCACGAGACCGAGACCAACGAGACCGTGATCCGCGGCCTGTCCGACCTGCACCTGCGCATCAACCTGGAGCGGCTCAAGGACAAGTACGGCGTGGAAGTGAAATCGCGCCCGCCGCGCATCGCCTATCGCGAGACCGTGGCCGGCAAGGCCGAGGGCCACCACCGCCACAAGAAGCAGACCGGCGGCGCCGGTCAGTTCGGCGAGGTGTTCCTGCGCGTCGAACCGCTGCCGCGCGGCGGCGGCTTCGAGTTCGTCGACGAGGTCAAGGGCGGCACCATCCCCGGCCAGTTCCTGCCGGCGGTGGAAAAAGGCGTGCGCCAGGTGCTGCACGACGGCGCGGTCGCCGGCTACCCGATCCAGGACGTGCGCGTGGTGGTCTACGACGGCAAGCACCACCCGGTGGACAGTAAGGAAGTGGCCTTCGTCGCCGCCGGCAAGAAGGCGTTCCTGGACGCGATCGGCAAGGCCCGGCCGCAGGTGCTGGAACCGATCGTGGACCTGGAGGTGAACGCGCCCGAGCAGCACATGGGCGACATCAGCGGAGGCCTGGCCAGCAAGCGCGCGCGCATCAACGGTACCGACTCGGTGCGCAACAACGAGATCGTGGTCAAGGCGCAGGTGCCGCTGTCGGAGCTGGAAGGCTATGCGGCGGAGCTGAAATCGGTCACCGCCGGCCGCGGCCGCTATTCGCTGGACTTCAGCCACTACGAGCCGGTGCCGGCCAACGTGCAGCAGAAGCTGGTGGACGCGTACAAGCCGCGCGCCGAAGACGACTGAGCGCCCGCGCGCGCCTGCACGGCGGTTCCGCGCGCTGGCGCGGAGCCGCCGCGCTGGCCACAATCGCGGCTAGCGCCGCCGCGGACACGCGCGCGCATTCCGTCCCCCGCCGAGTCCCCGCATGAAGCCAGCCGCCCCCGATCCGGTCGTCGATCCGCAACTGGAGCAGACCCTGGACACCGTGAGTTCGGTGTCCGCGCATCCGGTGCAGGCGATCGTGGTGCTGGCGCTGGTGGCCGCCGCGCTGGCGTTGGCCTATTACCTCAAGCGCCGGCTGCGGCCGCGGCTGAGCGCGCGGCCGCGCCTGCGCATCGTCTTCGACTACCTGTTCGCGCCGGTGCTGGCGCTGCTGTTGCTGCTGATCCCGCAGGCCCTGAACCTGATCGGCGAGTTCGGCAGCGCCGCCCTGGCGGTGGTGCTGCTGGCGCTGTGGCTGTTCGTGCTGCTGCGCATTCCCGGCGTGCTGATCGAGCTGCTGTTCCGGCCCACGCCGCTGCTAAAAGTGCTGATGCGCACGGCCACGGTGCTGGCCTGGGCCATGACGGTGCTGACCATCTTCGGCGACCGTTACCCCAGGATCGGCAAGCTGTTCGCCTCCGAACTGAAGGTCGGCAGCATCGCCCTGAACACCGAGGACGCGGTCGCCGGCCTGGTCATGGGCGTGGTCATCGTGATCGTCTCGTACTGGGCCACGCGCACCCTGGACAAGGCGATCCAGCACAGCCCGCACCTGGCGCCCAACCACATCCTGGCGCTGTCGCGCATCGCCGCGGTGCTGATCTGGGTGGTGGCGCTGATCCTGATCTTCACCGCCAGCGGCATCAACCTGACCGCACTGGCGGCTTTCAGCGGCGCGCTCGGCATCGGCCTGGGCCTGGGCCTGCAGAAGCTCGCGGCCAGCTACATCAGCGGCCTGATCGTGCTGTTCGAGCAGTCGGTGCGGGTGGGCGACAACATTTCGGTCGGCGGCTTCAGCGGCCGGGTCACGCGCATGAGCGTGCGCTACACCATGATCCGCACGCGCGAAGGCATCGAGGCCATCGTGCCCAACGACAGCCTGACCGCCGGCACCATCGTCAACCAGTCCTGGTCCGACCGTAACGTGCGCCTGGCGGCCAGCGTGCTGGTCAAATCCGGCAGCGACACCCAGGCAGCGCGCACCATCCTGCTGCGCGCCGTGGCCGCGCAGCCGCGCGCGCTGCGCAGCCCGGAACCGCATGCCTACGTCACCGGCGTGACCGACAAGGGCATCGTGCTGGAGGCGCACTTCTGGGTCGCCGACATCGAAAACGGTCAGCACAACGTGATCTCGGACATCTACGACGCGGCCCTGGCCGAGTTCCATGCGCAAGGCATCGAACTGGCCGCACCCTGACCGGCCCTGCCCGACCGCCGACGGACGGCGCGCGCCGCGCCCTTGCCGGCCGGCGCGCCAAGGGTAGGATGCGGCCATGGGCGACACCACGATCCCGCGCTTCTTCTGGACCTTCCCCATGCAGTTGGTGCGCGAGGCGCGGCTGGACGAGGCGCTGATCGACGACGGCCGATTGCGCATCCTGTTCCTGTGGGGCAAGGACTGCCCGAACTGCGACATCGCCAAGGGCCAGATCCTGCTCGCGCCGGAACGCTTCCGCTGGCCGGACGTGAGTTGGCTGCACGACAACGTCTACGAAGACCCGCGGATGGGCACGCGCTTCGGCCTGCACGGCATCCCCGCGTTCCTGGTGTTCCGCGGCGCCAGGAAGCTCGGCCGCATCGGCCAATGGCCCGGGCCGGATGCGTTCGTCGCCACGATCGAGAAATTGCGCATCCCCGAGGCCGCGATCGCCGGCTGAAGCCTCGCTCCGCCCGGCCTTGGGGTAGGAGCGGCGTGAGCCGCGACCGGCGCCACCAAGCACTGCGGAACTGCGATGGTCTGCGCAGCTTCGGGTCGCGGCTCACGCCGCTCCTACCCCAAAGCCGAAGCCAGAAAACCAAAGCTAGAGCCGAAGCCAAAGCTGGGCTTATGGCGAATCGCCAGAAACCGACTTGGCTAGGCCGCGACCACGGCGCAGACTGCAAAGCCCCCGCCGCAAAACGCCGCCATGTTCGACGCCGCCACCCTTGCCGCCTTCCTGCTCGCCGCCCTGGTGCTGGTGCTGATCCCCGGCCCCGGCACGGCCTGGATCCTGAGTCAGGCCATGGCCGGCGGCGCCTCGCGCGGCGTGCGCGCCGCGTTCGGCCTGGAAACGGCGACCCTGATCCACGCCCTGGCCGCGGGCCTGGGCCTGTCGGCACTGCTGGCGACCTCGGCGCTGGCGTTCGAAATGCTCAAGTACGCCGGCGCGGTCTACCTGATCTGGCTGGGCATCAAGACCTGGCGCAGCGGCGACGACGCGGCGCCGGCCGGCGCGGACACAGCCGTCGCACCGGCCGCGGTCTCGACCTCGTCGATCTACCTGCGTTCGGTGCTGACCGGCGTGCTCAACCCCAAGGTGGCGCTGTTCTTCCTGGCGTTCCTGCCGCAGTTCGTGCACCCCGAGCGCGGCCACGTCTGGCTGCAGTTCCTGGCCCTGGGCGCGCTGCTGTCGGTGATCGGTTTCTGCCACAGCGTGATGCTGAGCTTCGCCGCCGGCCACGTCGGCCGCCGCTTCGCCGCCAGCACCGGGCGCTGGAAGCAGCGCGTGACCGGCGGCGTGTTCATCGCCCTGGGCCTGCGCCTGGCCGTGCAGCAGCGCGGCTGAACCGTACCGGCGCCGGCCCGGCCGGCGCGCTTGAAGCCGCGCCCGTGCGCCCTCAGGTCGGGAGTTCCTACGACCTCACTCCACGGAGTTGCGCATGAAGACCCAGGGCTTCCTCGACCAGTTGCTCAAGACCGCACAGAACAGCCTGGGCAACGGCGGACTGGACAGCCTGCTGGGCGGCAGCAAGCCGCCGGCGCGCTACGAGGCCAAGCAGGCCAAACAGGAAGAAAAGCGCGGCCTGCTCAACGCCGACTTCGGCAAGGGCGCATTGGCCGGCGGCGCGCTGGGCCTGCTGCTGGGCAACAAGAAATTCCGCAAGATGGGCGGCAAGCTCGCCCTGTACGGCGGCGTGGCCGCGGTCGGCGTGCTGGCCTACAAGGCCTACGGCGACTACCGCAGGCAGCAGGACGGCAGCAACGCGCCCGAGCCGCAGACCGTGGACCGCCTGCCGCCGCCGCAGGCCGAACTGCACAACCAGGCCATCCTCAAGGCGCTGGTGGCCGCGGCCAAGGCCGACGGCCACATCGACGAGCGCGAGCGCGAAGTGATCGAAGGCGAGTTCGTGCGCATCGACAACGACGCCGGCCTGCGCCAGTGGCTGCACACCGAACTGGAAAAGCCGCTGGACCCGGCCGAAGTCGCGCGCGCCGCCACCACCCCGGAAATGGCCTCGGAGATGTACCTGGCCAGCCTGCTGGCCGCCGACGAGCAAAGCTTCATGGAACGCGCCTACCTGGACGAGCTGGCGCGCCAACTGAAGATCGACGACGCGCTGAAGGCCAAGCTCGAAGCGCAGCTACGCGAGGCGCAGGGCGGCTGAAGCCCCCAAAACGAGTTCCCCCCTTTGTTGAGGGGGCCAGGGGGGATTTGCTGTTGCCGTTGCTCGACGCGAAAAGCAAATCCCCCTCAAACCCCCTCAGACAAGGGGGAAGCCAACAGCAAAGGGCCAAGCCACAGCCCCCTGTGTCGCCATTCATCCGCTCCAGGTATCGTGCGCCCATCGCCCACGGAACCCGACGATGCCCGCCCGTCCGCCGTCTCGCCTGATCCAGGCCCTGCTGCTGGCCGCTGCGCTGTTCGCGCTGGCCGCCTGTTCCACCATGAACGCCGTCAGCGCCTATCTGGGCAACGAGGTCAGCTTCACCGCGCCGCAGTTGCAGCAGTCGCTGAGCCGCAACTTTCCCAAGCGCTACGAAAAACTCGGCGGGCTGGTCGCGGTGACGCTGATGAATCCGCGTCTGTCGATTCCCGACGACGGCAACCGCCTGCGCCTGGATTTCGACCTGGGCCTGAGCGCGCTCGGCGCCGGCTCCTCGCGCGAGCCCAACGGCCGCTTCACCCTGACCAGCGCGCTGCGCTACGACCCCGCCACCCAGGGCCTGCACCTGCTCGACCCGCGCGTGGACTACGTGGACGTGCCGCAGCTCGGCGGCACCCTGACCGGCGCATCGCGCGAACTGCTCAACGCCTGGCTGAGCGATTACGCACGCCAGGAACCGGTGTACCGTTTCGACAACAGCCTGCTCGACACGCTGGGTTCGCGCCGCATCGGCCGCACCGAAATCGAGCACGGCCGCATCGTCGTCCACCTCGACCGCTGACATGCGCCCCTATCGCACCGCCATCGCCCTGCTCGCCGCCGCCCTCGTGCTCAGCGCTTGCGGCAAAGACGAAGACCCGCAGACCCGCGCCGCCAACGGCGAGGCCGGCGAACTGCTGCCCGCGCCGCAAGGCGCGCAGGGCGGCGTCACCGGCATGCCCTCGCAGCCCGGACCCGGCCAGATCGGCCCGCCCAGCGGCGAGCTGCCGCCGGGGACGCTGCTGGACGAGAACGGCAACCCGATCCTGCCGGCCACGCCGGAAGACGGCACCGTGGCGGCCGGTGAAGACGACGTCGCACCGGTGGACGCGGTCGACCCGGCCTCGGCCGACGAACCCACGCCGCAGGACGCGGTGACGGTGGTGCGCGACTACTACGCCGCGATCAACGCGCGCGCCTACGCCCGCGCCTACGCGCTGTGGTCCGACGGCGGCCGCGCCAGCGGACAGACGCCGCAGCAGTTCGCCGACGGTTTCGCCGACACCAACGGCGTGTCGGCGGAGATCCTGCCGCCGGGTCGCGTCGATGCCGCCGCCGGCTCGCGCTACATCGAAGTGCCGGTGGCGCTGACCGCGACCCAGCGCGACGGCAGCCAGCGCAAATACATCGGCGCCTATGTGCTGCGCCGCGCCGTGGTCGACGGCGCCACGCCCGAGCAGCGCGCCTGGCATATCGGCTCGGCCGACATTCGTGAGGTGAAGCCATGAACGCAGCGCGTGCTTGGTTGACGGCAACGGTGTTGACGGTAGCCCTGGCCGCCTGCGAGCGCGCGGCACCCCAGGCCGCTCCAGCCGCTGCGCCCGCACCCGCCACGCCCGCCGCCGTGGCGACACCCGCCGCCCCGCCGCCGGCCGCCGCCACCGCGTCCGCCGACTTCGTCCTGCCCGGCGACTTCGCGCCCGACACCACGCTGGAGCAGCTGCGCCAGCGCTACGGCGCCGGCAACGTGCAGGCGGGCAAGGTGCCCGGCGCCGAGGGCGAGGAATTCGACGGCGCAATCCTGTTCGCCGACGATCCCAAACGCCGCGCCTATCTGTATTTCCAGGACGAAGCGCAGCGCCGAGGTCTTAGCCTGATCCGCGTGTTCGAACCCGAGTCCACCTGGACCCTGGACAACGGCGTGCGCATGGGCCAACCGCTGTCCGAACTGGTCGCGCTCAACGGCAAGCCGATTTCCTACTACGGCCTGGAATGGGACTACGGCGGCACCGTGGTCGACTACCACGGCGGCCGCCTGGAGCGGCAGGACGAGCAGATCGGCCGTGCGCTGCGCCTGGGCCTGCGCGACAACGGCGATCAGGGCGTGCCGGACCAGGCCACGCCGGTGGGCGAAGGCACCTACCGCAGCGACGATCCCAAGTACCCCGAACAGGGCCGCTGGGTGGTGGTGTCCGAACTGCTGGTGTCCTTCCCCGGCGAAGACGACCTGTAAGCGGCGATGAGCGCACCGCCGCGTTTGGTGCTGGACACCAACGTCTGCCTGGACCTGTTCGTGTTCCGCGACCCGCGCCTGGCCGCGCTCAGCGCCGCGCTTGCGTCCGGCGCGACCACCGCGGTCAGCGACGAACGCTGCCGCGAGGAATGGCAGCGGGTGCTGGCTTATCCGCAACTGCGTCTGGACGCCGCCGCGCAAGGGCAGGCCTTGTCGGACTACGACGCGCGGCTGCCGCTGTGGCCCGCATCGCAACGGCGCCCCGAACCCGCCGCGCCGCTGCCGCGCTGCTTCGATCCGGACGACCAGAAATTCCTGGAACTCGCGCACGCCGCGAGCGCCGACTGCGTGCTAAGCCGGGATCACGCCCTGACCAGCCTGGGCCGGCGCTGCGCGCGCGAGGGCCTGTTCGAGGTGATGACGCCGCTGGCCTGGATCGGCCTGCAGACCTGGCGCCAAGCCGCGCGCTAGCGGCCTCCGCCGCGGCCCGACATGGCCGCCACGTACGTCTTTGGTCTACACGGGTGCCTGTACCCCTGCGTGCCATACTCGCCGCATGCAAGGCGTGCCCGCGCAGTCCGACCATCTCCAGGATGCGGCCGAGTTCCGCCAGCCTGCGCACCGCCATGGCGTCGAGCTCTACCGCGCCCACATCGTGCGCCATACCTTCGACCCGCACACCCACGAGGCCTACGGCCTGGGCGCGATCGAGGCCGGCGTGGAGCGCTTCCGCTACCGCGGCAGCGACCATCTGGCGCCGCCGGATTCGCTGGTGCTGATGAATCCCGACGTGCTGCACACCGGCCGCGCCGAAACCGCCGAGGGCTGGCGTTACCGCATGGTCTATGTGGACCCGGACGTGGCCGCCGAGATCACCGGCGAGCCGGGCTGGTGGTTCGACCAGGCCGTGCGCCACGACCCGCTGCGCGCGCGCCGGGTGGGCGCGCGCCTGGACGCGCTGTGGCATACGCGCGAACCGCTGGCCTTCGACAGCCAGTTGGCCGCGCTGCTCGACGAATTCCGCGATCACGCGCGCGTGTCCGTGCGTACGCGCAGCGACGCGGCTCCGCGCTTCGCGCCGGTACTGGACTACCTGCGCGCGCACCTGGCGGACAAGCTCACCCTGGAACAGTTGGCCGCGGTCGCCGACCTCAGCCCGTTCCACTTCCTGCGCAGCTTCCGCGACCACTACCACGTAACCCCGCAGCAGATGCTGATGGCGCTGCGTCTGCACCGCGCCAAGCAGCGCCTGGCCGCAGGCGCCATGCCGGCGCAGGTGGCGGCCGACACCGGCCTGGCCGACCAGGCCCACCTGACCCGCGCCTTCCAGCGCCGCTACGGCGTCACCCCCGCGCGCTACCGCAAACAGCTGCGCGGCTGAACGCCGCCGCAATCTGGTACAAGACCGGCGCGCGCCGGCGCGGCAGGCTGGCGCCATGCTGATCGGAACCCTCTACGCCCTGCTCGCCGGCCTGATCTGGGGCCTGGTCTTCGTCGGCCCGCTGCTGCTGCCCGAATACCCGGCCGCGTTGCAGTCGGTCGGCCGCTACCTGGCCTTCGGCCTGATCGCCCTGCCGCTGGCCTGGCTGGACCGCGCCGCGCTGCGCCAGCTCAGCCGCGCCGACTGGATCGAAGCGCTGAAGCTGTCGGCGGTGGGCAACCTGCTCTACTACCTGTGCCTGGCCGGCGCGATCCAGCGCGCGGGCGGCCCGCTGCCGACCATGATCATCGGCACCCTGCCGGTGCTGATCGCGATCGCCGCCAACCGCCGCAACGCCCAGCGCGACGGCCGCCTGCCGTGGGCGCGGCTGCTGCCGTCGCTGCTGCTGATCGGTGCCGGCATCGCCTGCGTGAACCAGGTGGAGCTGCAGGCGCTGCTGCACGAAGGCAGCGGCGACCTGCGCCGCTACGCCAGCGGCGGCCTGCTGGCCCTGGGCGCGCTGGCCTGCTGGACCTGGTACCCGCTGCGCAACGCCGACTGGCTGCGCGCGCACCCCGGACGCAACCCGCGCACCTGGGCCACCGCACAGGGCCTGGCCACGCTGCCGTTGGCGCTGGTCGGCTATGCGGTGCTGTGGAGCGCGCTGGGCCTGAGCGGCAGCGATTTCCCCATGCCCTTCGGCCCGCGCCCCTGGTTCTTCGTCGGCCTGATGGCGGCGATCGGCCTGCTCGCGTCCTGGGTTGGCACGCTGTGCTGGAACGAAGCCAGCCAGCGCCTGCCCACCGCCTTGGCCGGCCAGCTGATCGTGTTCGAAACCGTGTTCGCGCTGGCCTACGCCTTCGTCCTGCGCGGCAGCCTGCCGCCGCTACTGATCCTGGTCGGCATCGCGCTGTTGATCGGCGGGGTGGTGTGGGCGTTGCGGATACGGCCGGAGCCGGTGGAGGCGGCGCATTGAAGGCGACGCCCTTGGTGCGTTGCGCCTCCCCAGTCCGTCATTCCCGCGAAGGCGGGAATCCAGAGCGCTAACGAAACCTCACGCTAAAGTCACTGGATTCCCGCCTTCGCGGGAATGACGGTGTGAGAGAACGCTATCTCCGGCGGAAATTACGGCACGAGATAACGTTAGCTTTCGCGGGGATGACGGCAACAAAGCCGCGCTGGCCGTCGCCAGCGGCTAAATCTCGAACCGATACGACAGCTTCACCAGCAACTGCTCGCTATCGCGCAGATCGAAGGCATCGCTGAACTCGCGCCCCGCGCTGCCCTGACGGTCCAGGCCTTCCTCGAACAGGCTGCCGCCGCGCACGTAAGCGATGTACAGGTAAGACAGCGGCGCCAGCTCGTAGCGGTAGCGCACCTGGAAGCCCAGGTTGCGCAGGCCGAAGTCCTGCAGCGTATCGGCCGAGCGCAGCGCGCGACCGTCCGTGCCCACGCGGTAGGCCTGGCGCGCGGTCGCGTCCAATCCGATCGCTTCCAGCCGCACGCGCAGCTCCTGCTTGTCGTCGATCAGCCAGATCGAGCCGGCGTTGAGCACGATCATGTCGGCGCGATAGCTGCCCAGCAGGTTGCCGCCGCGCCACAGCAGCCAATCCGGATTGTGCGAAATCTCCATGCCGCTGAAGAAGCTCAGCCGGTCGTTGACGTGATAGGACGGCTCGAAGTACAGCCGCGACTTGCCCTCGCGCATGCCGCCCAGGCCTTCGGCCGCGTACTGCGCCTCGCCGTACAGCGTCCACGGCCCGCCGTTCTGGCGCGGGCGGAAACGCTCGTAGTACAGGAACAGCTTGGACGGCACATCGACGATGCCGTTGCCGCGGGTGATCAGGTCGTCGTGGCCGGCCGACCAGGCCGCCACTTCCACGAACTCGTTGCCGCCGTCGCGCAGTTCGCTGCGGCGGTTGATCGCGCCGGCGTCGGCGATGTGCACGCCCTGGTCGTTGTAGCGGCGCGAGATCGCGTAGTGCCAGTCGTGGCCGGCGTAGATCGAATCGGCCGGCAGGTCGGTGACCCGGCGCGCCAGGTCGTAGCGCGCGTAGTTGAAGTTGTTGCGCTCCAGGTAGCCGAAGTCGTTGAGCTGCAGGTCGCGGCCCAGGTGCAGCAGGTACAGCTGCTGGCGCCAGCGGTTGCCCATGTCGTAGTCGATGCGCACCTGGGCGCCGCTGTCGCGCGCGCTGCGGCCGGCCTCGTCCACGTCGGAGGCGACCACGGTGCTGCGGATCGCCCATTGCGAAGTCGGGTTCCAGCGGTGGTCGAATTCGTAGACGTTGGCTTCGCGGTCCAGGAACGGCCGCTCGACCCGGGTCACCATCGCGCCCACGCCCTGGGTGGCGAAGTCGCGGGTGGCGCGCACGGCGTAGAAATCGCGGCCGACCTCGTCGGCCTCGTTGGCCGCGAACACACCGTAGTTGAAGCCGCCGGCGCTGCCGTTGACCTTGATCGCCGCGGTCACGTCGCCCGAGCCCACGCCGTCGTCGTTCTGGCCGCCCACGCGGCGGGTATAGATCAGCCGGCTGTTGTTGTTGAGCGAGCCGAAGGGCACGTCGAAGAAGCCCTGGTTCTCGGTGAAGAACGGGCGCTTGTCGCTGAAGAAGGTCTCGGTGGCGCTGAAGTTGACGGTGAGCTCGTCGCTCTCGACCTGGCCGAAGTCCGGATTGACCGTGGCGCTGAGCTGGAAGCGTCCGTTGGGCTTCCAGAACAGGTCCACGCCGCCGTCGAAATCGCTGCCCTTGCCGACCGCGTCGTACACGCCCGAGGCATAGGGCGTGATCGCCAGCAGCGCCTGGCTGTAGGCCGGCACCTGCATGCGCTCGAACGCGGTCAGGAAACGGCTCTCGGTATAGCCCACCGCCGGCCACGAGGCACGCTCGCCGGTGGCGCCGATCACCCGGTCCAGCGAAATACCCAGGGTGCGCTGGCCGTCGGCGCCCGTGCGCATGGGCGCGATGTGCCAGGGGATCAGGATCTCGGCGTACCAGCCCTGCTCGTCCTCGCTGGTGGCGTGGCGCCAGTCGCCGTCCCAGTCGTCGTTGAACTGGTTTTCGTTGGTGATCGTGGTGTCGATGATGCTGTTGGACAGCAGCACGGTGAAGTTGTAGCCGATGCGGCCGTCTCCGTCGAAGTCCACGTACAGGTTGACCCGGTCCATCGGCCCGCCCTTGTCGCGCTGGGCGAACTGGCGGGTGCGCGGAATGCTGGCGGGCTGGGTGTTGCGGAAGCCGATCGCCAGGCCTTGCGGCGTGGCCAGCACCAGCGCCTCGGTGGGCTGCGGCGCGGGCGCGCGCGACAGCGGCTGGGTCAGGCGGAAATCGGTGATGCGCTGGGCGCCTTCCCATTCGGCCGGGTCGATACGGCCGTCGATCTCGACCGCGCTCGCGAGCGGCGCGACGCCGGCTAGCGCGGCGAGGAGGGCCAGGGTCAGGGGTGCGCGCATCTTGTTGCCTCGGTACTGATGGGGTGGGCCGCCACGCACCGCATCGGGGACGTTGCGCACCGGTGGGATGCGAAGGCCCGCATAAAGGTTGCATGTGTCGCGCGCTCCGGCGGTCGCGCGCCCGAGCGAGGCGAAGCCTAGACGCAGCGCCCTCCGTCACCGACTGGCGAAAGTCATGCAAACCAATTGCCTATTCCGCGCATCGGCGATGGCACGGAACCTGCCGCGCCGCCGCCCGGCGGCGCCGGATTCAGGAAGCGGTGGCGTCGTGCGAGACGAAGGCGGCTTCGCCGGTCGGCAGTTCCAGCCACTCCGGGTGCGCCAGCGCGCGGGCGATGTCGGCCTGGCCGGACAGCCAGTGCTCGCGCATGGCCACGCGGCCGAACTGGTAGTCCTTGAAATGGCCGATGCGGGCGCGCTCGCGGTAGATCAGATGGATCACGCTGTAGCGGCGGTCGCAGGCCAGTTCGGCCGCATGCTGGGCCCAGGGGTTGTGCCGGCGCACGTCCTCGGGGATTTCCTCCAGCAGCTCGCGCAGCAGCCGGCGGTAGTGCTGGAACACGCGCTGGGTGTCGGTGATCAGGCGGGTGCGGCTGGAGTACTGGATCTCCTTCTGCCGCTCGGCCACGTCCAGCAGGTTCTGCGGCAGCTCGCCCTGCGCGCTCCACAGGTCGACCTGGAACACCAGGGTGTCGCGCCGGGGCTCGCTGGCCAGCACCTGCGACAGCGGCGTGTTCGAGACCAGACCGCCGTCCCAGTAGAACTCGCCGTCGATCTCCACCGCCGGGAACGCCGGCGGCAGCGCGCCGGAGGCCAGGATGTGGCGCGCGTCCAGGCGCATGCGGCTGTTGTCGAAGTACTCCAGGTTGCCGGTGCGCACGTTGACCGCGCCCACGCTGACACGGATGCCGCCCTCGTTGAGCCGGTCGAAATCGACCATGCGCTCCAGCGTGGCGATCATCGGCGCGGTGTCGTACCAACTGGCGCCCTGCGGGCCCGGCGCGGCCATCGGGTCCCACGCGCGCGGCCGGTAGAAGCCGCGCTGGCCTTCGATCAGGGCGCGCCAGGCTTCCCAGGTGTCCAGCCAGGCGCGCGGCTCCTCGCCCAGGCCGGCCCAGCGCGCCTCCTGCCCCAGCGTGGTCGCCGGCAGCAGGGTCGGCTGCGAAATCGTGTCCCAGAATTCGCGCAAGGCCTCGACCCGGCGCTGCGGCGGGTTGCCGGCGATGATCGCGGTGTTGAACGCGCCGATGGAGATGCCGGCCAGCCAGTCCGGGGCGATGCCGGCCTCGTCCAGACCCTGGTAGACGCCGGCCTGGTACGCGCCCAGCGCGCCGCCGCCCTGCAGCACCAGAGCGGTGCGTTCGGGGCGGCGCGACGGCGGCGGCAGCGGCTGCGCTGCCGGCTTGGCGCGCTTGGCGGGCGGACGGCGGGCGGCCATGCCGCTTACTGCATGTACCAGCCGTGGCTGACCACGATGCTCTGACCGGTCAGCGCGGCGCTGGGGAATTCGGCCAGGAAGCGCACGGTCTGGGCCACGTCCTCCACCGTGGTGAACACGCCGTCCACGGTGTTGCCGAGCATCACCTTGCGCACCACTTCGTCCTCGCTGATGCCCAGTTCCTTGGCCTGCTCGGGAATCTGCTTGTCCACCAGCGGCGTGCGCACGAAGCCCGGGCAGACCACGTGGCTGCGCACGCCGTGCTTGGCGCCTTCCTTGGCCAGCACCCGCGACAGGCCCAGCAGGCCGTGCTTGGCGGTCACGTAGGCGGATTTCAGCGGCGAGGCCTCGTGCGAATGCACCGAGCCCATGTAGATCACCACGCCGCCTTTGTTGTCCTTGTACATGTGCGGCAGCGCCGCCTTGGTGGTCAGGAAGGCGCCGTCCAGGTGGATGGCCAGCATCTTCTTCCAGTCGGCGTAGGCGTAGTTCTCGATCGGGTTGACGATCTGGATGCCGGCGTTGGACACCAGGATGTCGATGCGGCCCAGCTCGGCCGCCACGCGCTCGATGCCGGCGTTGACCGCGGCCTCGTCGGTCACGTCCATGGCCACGCCGATGGCGCGTCCGCCGGCGGCGGCGATCTCGTCGGCCACGGCCTGGGCCCCGGCCTGGTTGAGGTCGGCGATGGCCACCGCGGCGCCCGCGCGGGCCAGCACGAAGGCGATTTCCTTGCCGATGCCGCTGGCGGCTCCGGTGACGACGGCGACCTGGCCTTGGATCGAACGCATGGGGGCTCCTGGAACTGCATGGGGTGGGGGCGCCCGCGGGGGGCGGCGGCCATTGTCGCCGCCGCGCGTTATCCCGGTGTTGCGGCGCGGGACCGCAGTGTCCCGCCAGGGGGGCGGAGCGGCCATCGGACCTTCGTACGGTCGGTCCTTGCCCCCCCTGTTTTTCCTCCCCCTTTGAAGAAGGGGGATCGAGGGGGATTTGCTCTTCAAGCTCCTGGCGAGCAGTAACAGCAACAGCAAATCCCCTAGCCCCCTTTTTCAATAGGGGGAACAACTAAGGGGGAGTAGGAACAAGGGGGAACAGGTGCAATAGGGACTCAGTCCTTCTTGCTCTTCTTATCCTTCTTTTTCTTCTTGTCCTTGTCCTTCTTCTTTTTCTTCTTGTCCTTCTTGTCTTTCTTGTCCTTCTTCGGCTGCAGCATGGTGCCGGTGCAGTTCTCGGCGCCGCAGCGGCATTCCCAGATCTGCTTCAGCCGCTTGGTGTGCTTCTCTTCCAGGGTGATGCCGTAGTTGTAGGACAGCTCCTCGCCCGGGGCGATGTCGCGGATGGCCTCGATGAAGACCCGGTCCTTGCGGCGGTCGTCGCCCTCGTCCTCGTCCAGCACCGCCTCGCAGTTGGGCGCGCAGCTGTGATTGATCCAGCGCGCGGTGTTGCCCTCGAAGTTGGCGTCGATCACGTACTCGTCGTTGAGCGTGAACAGGAAGGTATGGCCGGAGTCGGTGTCGCCGCTGTCCCCGGCGTCCACCTCCTCGTGGGTGCGGCGGCGGCCGCGGTACTCGACGATGCGCTCGCCCTTGGGGATGGCGGCGGCGGCGAACACGCCGTTGCCGTGGATGGCGGAGCGGCGGGCGACGATCTTGCGCGGCATGCGGGATTCCTTTGGGTACTCCCCGCATTCTGACCGCAAGCCCTGCCCCGGTCACGCCGGGCCCGGGCTGAACCGCCGCGGACCCGGGCCTGGCCCCGGCGCCGCGGAAACCGTACAATATCGGTACGGATTGAACCGCCACCGCCCGGACCATGCTCCGCGTCACCAAACTCACCGATTACGCCACGGTCGTCCTGACCGTGCTCGCCGCCCATTCCGACGCTGTGCTCAGCGCCACGGAACTGGCCGAGCGCGCCGGTCTGGAAACGCCCACGGTCAGCAAGCTGCTCAAGCCGCTGGCGCAGGCCGGCCTGGTCGAAGGCTTCCGCGGCGCCAACGGCGGCTACCGGCTGGCGCGGCCGGCCGGCGAAATCGGCCTGATCGAGATCGTCGAGGCCATGGAGGGTCCGCTCGGCATGACCGAGTGCAGCGTGCACGCCGGCAACTGCGGCATCGAGCACCAGTGCGGGGTGCGCGCCAACTGGCGCCGCATCAACGACGTGGTGGTCGAAGCCCTGCGCAGCGTGACCCTGGCGCAGATGCTGGCGCCGCCGCCCCCACCCGAACACGACGCCAGGCGCATCGCCCTGCACCTGGCCAACGCATAGACAGTAGGCAGCCCCATGGCCACCGACATCCTCGACAAGACCGCCACCGCCGCCCCGGCCGCGGACCTCGCCAACCGCGAGATCCATGAGCAGCTGGGCCGCCGCTACGAGGCCGGCTTCGTCACCGACATCGAATCCGACAGCCTGCCGCCCGGGCTGAACGAAGACATCATCCGCGCGCTCTCGGCCAAGAAGGACGAGCCGCAGTGGATGACCGACTGGCGCCTGGCCGCCTACCGGCATTGGCTGACCATGCCCGTGCCGCACTGGGCCAAGCTCAAGATCGACCCGATCGATTTCCAGGCGGTGAGCTACTACTCCGCGCCCAAGGCCAAGTACGCCTCGCTGGACGAGGTGCCGCAGGAGCTCATCGACACCTACGACAAGCTCGGCGTGCCGCTGCACGAGCGCGCGCGCCTGGCCGGCGTGGCGGTGGACGCGGTGTTCGACTCGGTCTCGGTGGGCACCACCTACCGCAAGGAACTGGCCGAGAAGGGCATCGTGTTCTGCTCCATGTCCGAGGCCATCCGCGAGCATCCCGAGCTGGTGCAGAAATACCTGGGCAGCGTGGTGCCCACGCACGACAACTACTTCGCCGCGCTCAACTCGGCGGTGTTCTCCGACGGCAGCTTCGTCTACATCCCCAAGGGCGTGCGCTGCCCGATGGAGCTGAGCACCTATTTCCGCATCAACGCCATGGGCACCGGCCAGTTCGAGCGCACCCTGATCGTGGCCGAGGACAGGAGCTACGTCAGCTACCTGGAAGGCTGCACCGCGCCCATGCGCGACGAGAACCAGCTGCACGCGGCGGTGGTGGAGCTGGTCGCGCTGGAAGACGCCGAGATCAAGTACTCGACCGTGCAGAACTGGTACCCGGGCGACGAGGAAGGCCGCGGCGGCATCTACAACTTCGTCACCAAGCGCGGCGAATGCCGCGGCGCGCGCAGCAAGATCAGCTGGACCCAGGTGGAAACCGGCTCGGCCATCACCTGGAAGTACCCGTCCTGCGTGCTGCTGGGCGACGACTCGGTGGGCGAGTTCTATTCCGTGGCCCTCACTCACCACCGCCAGCAGGCCGACACCGGCACCAAGATGGTCCACGTGGGCCAGCGCACCAAGAGCAAGATCGTCAGCAAGGGCATCAGCGCCGGCCGCGGCCAGAACACCTACCGCGGCCTGGTCAAGGTCGAGCGCTCGGCCGCGGGCGCGCGCAACCACACCCAGTGCGACAGCCTGCTGATCGGCAAGCAATGCGGCGCCCACACCTTCCCCTACATCGAGGTCAAGCGCCCCGACGCCACAGTCGAGCACGAGGCCACCACCTCCAAGATCAGCGAGGACCAGCTGTTCTATTGCCGCAGCCGCGGCATCGGCGAGGAAGACGCGGTGTCGATGATCGTCGACGGCTTCTGCAAGTCGGTGTTCAGGGAACTGCCGATGGAGTTCGCGGTGGAGGCGAAGAAGTTGCTGGAAGTGAGCCTGGAAGGGTCGGTGGGATGAGGTTTGCCCTTCTCCCGCAGGGCGGGAGAAGGTGGCCCGAAGGGCCGGATGAGGGCCGCTTGCGCCGATGCCGCATCGCGCCGCCCTCACCCCAACCCCTCTCCCGCAAGCGGGAGAGGGGCTAACAGCGGCGGCGGACGGTTCCGAAGCCAGCGCGAATTATGGATAAACGAAAAATGCTCAAGATCGAAAACCTCCACGTCCAAGTCGCCGGCAAGGACATCCTCAAGGGCTTGAGCCTGGACCTGCAGCCGGGTCAAGTGCATGCGGTGATGGGGCCCAACGGCGCCGGCAAGTCCACCCTGGGCAACGTGCTGGCCGGGCGCGAGGGCTACGACGTGGTGCAGGGCTCGATCGAGTTCGAAGGCCGCGACCTGCTCGCGCTGGAACCGGAAGAGCGCGCCGCCGCCGGCGTGTTCCTGGCCTTCCAGTACCCGGTGGAAATCCCCGGCGTGAACAACACCTATTTCCTGCGCACCGCGCTCAACGCCCAACGCAAGGCGCGCGGCGAGAGCGAACTGGACTCGATGCAGTTCCTCAAGCTGGTGCGCGAGAAGCTGGCCGTGCTGCACCTGAAGGACGAACTGCTGCACCGCGGCGTCAACGAAGGCTTCAGCGGCGGCGAGAAGAAGCGCAACGAGATCTTCCAGCTGGCCCTGCTGGAACCCAAGCTGGCGATCCTGGACGAGACCGACTCGGGCCTGGACATCGACGCGCTCAAGGCCGTGGCCGACGGCGTCAATGCGCTGCGCTCGCCGGACCGCGCGTTCCTGGTGATCACCCACTACCAGCGCCTGCTCGACTACATCAAGCCCGACGTGGTGCACGTGCTGGCCGAGGGCCGCATCGTCGAAAGCGGCGGGCCGGAACTGGCCCTGGAGCTGGAGGCGCACGGCTACGCCTGGCTCAAGGACCGCATCGCCCCGACCGCGGCGGCCTGAGCATGACCGCCCTGCTCGACTCCTTTTCGCAGGCGCTGAACCCGCTGCTGCAGCGCGGCGTGCGCCATGGCCTGGCCCGCACCCAGGCGATGGATGCGGCGCTGCAGGCCGGCCTGCCGCACGCGCGCAACGAAGCCTGGAAGTACACCCCGCTGCGCGGGCTGGAACGCCGCCGCTTCGCCGCCGCCGAGCCCGGCGCGTTCGACGCCGCGCTGCTGGCCGGCATCCCGGCGCCGCGCCTGGTGTTCAACAACGGCCGTTACGACGCCGCCCATTCCGACCTCGACGGCCTGGCCGCGGGCGTGTCGCTGCAGCCGCTGTCGCAGCTGCTGGCCGGCGACGATCCGCGCGCCTCGAACTTCCTGGAGCGCAAGTTCGAGCGCGTCGAGGAAGTGTTCGCCCGGGTCAACGCCGCGCTCGCCGAAGACGGCGCGGTGCTGCGGGTGCAGGCCGGCATCGACGGCGGCGACGTGCATCTGGTGTTCGTCGGCGCGCCGGTGGACGGCGACGCCGCTTACCACCTTCGTCATCTGATCGAGCTGCAGGAAGGCGCGCGCCTGACCGTGGTCGAGCATCACCTGGGCGCCGGGCCGCACAGCGACCTGGGCAACCACTTCAGTCACGTGCACCTGTCGCCGCAAGCCGAACTCACCCATGCGCGCGTGCAGGACGAAGCCGACGGCGCTACCGTCATCGCCCGCACCGATGCCGCGCTTTCGCGCGAGTCCCGCTACCACCGTCTGGACCTGGAACTGGGCGCGGCGCTGTCGCGCCACGAACTCAACGTAGCCCTGCACGGCCAGGGCGCGCAGCTGCGCGCCAACGGCGTGCTGCTGGCCACCGGCAAGCGCCACCTCGACACCCGCCTGGGCATCGACCACGTCGGCCGCGACAGCGTCTGCGACCTGCTCTGGCGCGGCATCGCCGCCGGCCGTTCGCGCGCCGCCTTCCACGGCGGCATCCTGATCCGCGAAGGCGCCGACGGCACTGCCGCGGTCCTGTCGAACAAGAACCTGCTGCTGTCCGAGCAGGCCGAGATCGACACCCAGCCGGTGCTGGAGATCCACGCCGACGAAGTGCAGGCCGCGCACGGCGCCACCGTCGGCCAGCTCGACGCCAACGCGCTGTTCTACCTGCGCTCGCGCGGCGTGCCGGCCGAGGCCGCGCGCGCCCTGCTGACCGCCGCCTTCGGCCGCGAAACCCTGTCGGTGTTCGCCGGCTCCACCGCATACGAGACGTTGGCTGCGCGTCTGGACGCGGCCCTGGCCAAACTGGAATCGGCATGAACGTGATGCAGGGCTCCTCGATCGACTGGGCGGCGGTACGCGCCGACTTTCCGCTGCTGACCCGCCAGGTCCATGGCAAGCCGCTGATCTACTTCGACTCGGCCAACACCGGGCAGAAGCCCAACGCGGTGATCGAGGCGGTGGACGACTTCTACCGCCGCCACAACGCCAACGTCAGCCGCGCCGTGCATGCGCTGGGCACCGAGGCCACCGAAGCCTACGAAGGCGCGCGCGGCAAGCTGGCGCGCTTCCTCAACGTGCGCGCCGACGAACTGGTGCTGTGCAGCGGCACCACCTTCGCCCTGAACCTGGTCGCCTATTCCTGGGCGTTGCCGCAACTCAAGCCCGGCGACGCGATCGTGCTCACGCGCATGGAGCACCACGCCAACATCGTGCCCTGGCAGCTGGTCGCCCAGCGCACCGGCGCGGTCATCAAGGTCGCCGAGATCGACGAACTGGGCCGGCTGGACCTGGAACGGCTGTACGCGCTGCTGACCCCGGAAGTGAAGCTGCTGGCGCTGACCCACGTGTCCAACGTGCTGGGCACGGTCAACCCGGTGCGCGAGATCTGCCGCGAGGCGCGCAAGCGCGGCATCGTCACCGTGGTCGATGGCTCGCAGGCCGCGCCGCACCGCGCCCTGGACCTGCCGTCGATCGGCTGCGATTTCTACGCGATCACCGGCCACAAGATGAACGGCCCCACCGGCACGGGCGCGCTGTGGGCGCGACGCGAGCTGCTGGCGCAGATGCCGCCGTTCCTGGGTGGCGGCGAGATGATCAAGGAAGTGCGTTTCGAGGGCACCGTGTTCAACGATGCCCCGCACAAGTTCGAGGCCGGCACGCCCAACATCGCCGGCTTCGTCGGCCTGGGCGCGGCGGTGGACTACCTGTCGGCGCTGGGCATGGACAACATCGACGCGCGCGAGCGCACCCTGCTCGACTACGCCACCGGTGCGCTGCAGACCGTGCCCGGACTGCGCATCTTCGGCCAGGCGCCGGACAAGGCCGCGGTGATCAGCTTCCTGGTCGAAGGCGCGCACGCGCACGACCTGGCCACCCTGCTGGACCTGGAAGGCGTGGCGATCCGCTCCGGCCACCACTGCGCGCACCCGCTGATGCACCACTTCGGCGTGCCGGCCACCTGCCGCGCCTCGCTGGCCTACTACAACACCTTCGAAGAAATCGACGCCTTCGTCGCCGCCCTGCAAAAAGTGAGAACCCTGCTCGCATGACCGCTGCCCCCCTGCAGTTCCGCAACGCCACCCACGCCGACACCGACGCCCTGGTCGCCCTGGTCGAGTCCGCCTACCGCGGCGACAGCAGCCGCGCAGGCTGGACCACCGAAGCCGACTACCTGGACGGCCGCCGCACCGGCGCCGACGACATCGGCGAATGCATCGACAGCGCCGACAGCGTGCTGCTGATCGCCGAGCGCGCCGGCGCCGACGGCGCGCCGGAACTGCTGGCCTGCGCCCATGTGGCCATCGAGGACGGCGCCGGCTACTTCGGCATGTTCTCGGTGCGCCCCGACCTGCAGGGCGCCGGCATCGGCAAGCACGTGATCGCCGAAGCCGAGCGCATCGCGCGCGAGGACTGGAAACTGCCGGCCATGCGCATGACCGTGATCGACATCCGCAGCGAGCTGATCGCCTTCTACGAACGCCGCGGCTACCGCCGCACCGGCACGATCAAACCCTTCCCCTACGGCGACGCGCGCTTCGGCCTGCCCAAGCGCGACGATCTGCGCTTCGAGGTGTTGGAAAAGACGTTCTGAGTGCCCGGGAATCTTCAATCCGTCATCCCGCGAACACGGGGATCCAGGGCTTCATCCAGGCATGACGCTGAAGTTTCTGGATTCCCGCCTGCGCGGGAATGACGAGCAAGAGTCGTAGATGACGTGCAATGGCCAGCCTCGTATCGTTGGCATGAACCACACACCTAGCCTCATCACAAGGACACCGCCATGGGCGACTGGGTTTTCGTTTGCGCCACCTCGCAACTGCTGCCGGGCGAGTCCGCGGTGGCCTGGGACGGCGATACGCCGATCCTGGTGGTGAACTACGACGGCGACTATTACGCCCTCGAGGACAACTGCTCGCACGAGGACTTCGAGCTGTCGGCCGGCAACTACGACGGCGAGGCCGCCACGGTGGAATGCGTGCTGCACGGCGCCAAGTTCGACGTGCGCGACGGCCGCCCGCTGTGCGCCCCGGCCTACAGCCCGGTGACCAAGTTCCCGGTCAAGGTCGAAAGCGACGGGGTCTGGACCCGCGACGACCGCGGCTGAGGCGCCGCCCTCTCATTCCTACCTCCGTCATTCCGGCGCAAGCCCGAACCCATCTTGATCTTCGCTCGGGCCGCTCCGGCGGCCGTTGCTGCGTGGCAAGCAGAATGGGTTCCGGCTTTCGCCGGAATGACGGGAAAGACGACGGGAAAGTCGTATCCGCAGTCCGTCCCATAGCGGCCCACCGCCCCCTGCCTGGAACCGTTTTCCTCTCATACCGCAACGCCGCCGCGCGCGTCTTGTGACCCCCGCGTTCACTTTTCGTTGCAAATGCGAATCGCTCTCATTAATATTCCCGGTTGACGCGGCCCACGGCCGCCGCCCCCTCCAGTTCCGTTCCGGGAAATCCCCCCATGTCGACCTCGAAGTTCGTCGTGTCGCCGCTCGCCGGTGCACTTGCCCTCGCCCTCAGCCTGCCCGTGCTCGCCGAGCCGGCGCCCGATCCCCAGGCCAAGGACCTCGATGGCGTCGAAGTCCAGGGCGTGCGGGTGCAGAAGGCGAGCTCGGGCAAGTACACCGCGCCGCTGCGCGACACCCCGCAGACGATCACCGTGATCGACCGCGGCACCATCGACGGTCAGAACCTGCTGTCGCTGCAGGACATCCTGTCGACCCTGCCGGGCATCACCTTCGGTGCCGGCGAAGGCGGCGGCGGCTACGGCGACAAGATCAACCTGCGCGGCTTCAACGCCGACAGCGACATCACCGTCGACGGCGTGCGCGACAGCGGCCTGTACAGCCGCACCGATCCCTTCAACCTGGAAACGGTGGAAGTGATCAACGGCGCCAACTCGGTCTACTCCGGCGCCGGCTCGGTCGGCGGCACCATCAACCTGGTCAGCAAGAACGCCGGCTTGAACGAGTTCCACAAGGCCTCGGTCGCCGCCGGCACCGACAGCTACGCGCGCGTGACCACCGACAGCAATTTCGTGCTGGGCGAAAGCAGCGCGCTGCGCCTGAACACCATGGTCCACCAGAACGACGTGCCGGGCCGCGACGTGGAAGAGAACGAGCGCTGGGGCGTGGCCGCCTCGCTGGCCTTCGGCCTGGGCGGCAACACCACCTGGACGCTGAACTACCTGCACCAGGAAGACAAGAACACCCCGCAGTACGGCCTGCCCTTCTTCAACGGCGACGTGCTGCCGGGCGTGGACCGCGGCAACTACTACGGTTACAGCAACGTCGACAAGCAGGACGTGGAGCTGGATGCGCTGACCTCGATCATCGAGCACAGCTTCAACGACCGCTTCAAGCTGCGCAACCTCAGCCGCTGGCAGCAGGTCGATCAGTTCGCGCTGGTCGACGCGGTGCAGGGCACCTGGTGCCTGGCCAACAACCTGACGCCGACCGGCACCTCCTGCGGCAGCACCCTGCCCGGCAACTACACCCCCAGCGGCCCGCGCGGTTTCGGCCGCGACACCCGCAACACCACCCTGTACAACCAGACCGACCTGACGGTGGCGTTCAACACCGGCGCGGTCGAGCACAACCTGGTGGCCGGCTTCTCGATCCTGCACGAGGAATTCGATCTCGATACCACCAGCTACTTCCGCAATCCCAACGGCACCAACCCGTACATCCCGGGCCTGCCGCAGATGAACATCGCCAACCCGGACCACATCTGGCGCGGCGTGTTCAACCGCACCCTGACCGGGCGCACCGAGGGCGAGCTCGACAACCGCGCCCTGTACGTATTCGACACCATCAAGTTCAACGAGCAGTGGCAGCTGAGCCTGGGCGCGCGCTACGAGCACAACGAAGGCGAGACCAACAGCGCCGTCGTGGTGCTGGCGCCGACCACCGTGGGCGCGCCGCTGCCGGCGCAGCCGATCGGCACCGTCACCGGCTACGGCGTGCCGTTCAAGAACAGCGACGACCTGTTCTCCTACCGCGCCGGCCTGGTCTACAAGCCGGTCGAGAACGCCAGCATCTACGTCGCCTACGGCAACTCCAAGACCCCGTCCAAGGCCTCGGTCAACGGCGCCTGCACCGCGCAGACCTGCGAAGTCGATCCGGAAACCGCGGTCAGCTACGAGTTGGGCGCCAAGTGGGACCTGTTCGACGGCCGCCTGGCCCTGACCGGTTCGGTGTTCCGCAACGAGCGCGAGAACTACAAGGTCGCCGACCTGGGCAACCCGGCCAATCCGTCGGGCCTGCAGCAGCTCGACGGCAGCGCGCGCGTGGACGGCGTGATGCTGGGCGTGTCCGGCCTGCTGGCCGACAACTGGGCGGTCTACGCCAACTACGCCTTCCTGGACAGCGAAGTGCTGCAGGGCGTGTCCGACCGCCAGGTCGGCCTGGGCCTGGATTACACCAAGGGCGACCGCCTGCTGAACGTGCCCGAGCACTCCTTCAGCCTGTGGACCACCTACGACCTGTCGCCGAAGTGGCAGATCGGCTACGGCGCGACCTACCAGGGCAAGATCTGGCTGACCCAGCACAGCGCCACCAACGTCAACGGCCCGCTGACCACCTACGGAAGCTACTGGACCCACCGCGCGATGGTCGCCTACAAGATCAACCGCAAGGCCCAGCTGCAGCTCAACGTCAACAACCTGACGGATGAGGAGTACTACACCCGCATCCGCAACAACGGCTGGGCCACCCCGGGCGACGGCCGCCAGGTGGTGCTGAGCGCCAACTTCACGTTCTAATCGGACTTCCACCGTCCGCGCGCGCCGCCCGGGCCCTCCCGGGCGGCCGCATTGAGGTCAACCATGCTGTTGCACGTGCCCAAGGTCCTCACCGCCGAACAGGTCGCCCATTGCCGGCAACGGCTGGCGCAGGCCGGTTGGGCCGATGGCCGCATCACCGCCGGCCACCAGTCGGCCAAGGCCAAGGACAACGCGCAGCTGCCCGACAGCGATCCGGCCGCACGCGAGCTGGGCCAGCTGATCCTGGATGCACTGTCCAGGAACTCCACCTTCTTCTCCGCCGCCCTGCCGCAGCGCGTGTTCCCGCCGCTGTTCAACCGCTACGAAGGCGGTCAGGCCTTCGGCTTCCACGTCGACAACGCGATCCGCTACGACCGCAGCCGCGGCGGCATGGAGGCGGTGCGCACCGACCTGTCGGCGACGCTGTTCCTGAGCGAACCGGAGGACTACGACGGCGGCGAACTGATCATCGAGGACACCTACGGCAGCCACAGCGTCAAGCTGGCCGCCGGCGACCTGGTGCTGTACCCGGGCACCAGCCTGCACAAGGTCACTCCGGTCACGCGCGGCGCGCGCCTGGCCTCGTTCTTCTGGATCCAGAGCCTGGTGCGCGAGGATGCGCAGCGCCGGATGATGTTCGAACTCGATGTGTCGATCCGCCGGCTCACCGCAGACGTGCCCGAGCATCCCGCGCTGGTGCAGCTCACCGGCGTGTACCACAACCTGCTGCGGCGCTGGAGCGACACTTGAGCGCCGACGCCGCCCGCGCCGGCGATCCCAATCGCCGCGCCTACTGGCTCAAGACCCTGCACCGCTGGCACTGGATCAGCGCCGCGGTCAGCCTGGTCGCACTGCTGCTGTTCGCCGCGACCGGCATCACCCTCAACCATGCCGCGCAGATCGAGGCCGAGCCGCAGGTGGTCACGGTCAACGAGACCCTGCCCGCCAGCGCGCTGCGCAGCCTGCAGGGCGAGCGCGCCGACGATGCGCCGCTGCCGGCCGGCGCGCGCGACTGGCTGCGCGCGCAGATAGGCGTGAACGTGGACGGCCGCAGCGTGGAATGGTCCGACGCCGAGGTCTACGTGTCGCTGCCGCGCCCCGGCGGCGACGCCTGGCTCAGCATCGACCGCCAGAGCGGCGCGATCGAGTACGAAGTGACCACGCGCGGCTGGATCGCCTGGCTCAACGACCTGCACAAGGGCCGCAACACCGGCGCGGTATGGCGCTGGTTCATCGATATTTTCGCCGTGGCCTGCCTGCTGTTCGCGCTGACCGGCCTGTGGCTGCTGCAACTGCACGCGCGCCAGCGCGGCAAGACCTGGCCGCTGGTGGCGGCGGGCCTGGCCGTACCGCTGCTGCTGATCGTCCTTTTCATGCACTGATCGACTGGAGACCCACGATGACGCTGTTGCCCCGCACCGTACTGATCGCCGCGATGGCGATGCCGGTGTCGGCGATCGCCGCCGACCTCGACCTCAGCATCGAGATCCCGCGGCTGAAGGTCGCCGAGTACCACCGCCCCTACGTCGCCGCCTGGATCGAGCGCCCCGACAACACCGTCGCCGCCAATCTGCTGGTCTGGTACGACGTGGACATGAAGAACGGCGAAGGCACCAAGTGGCTGAAGGACATCCGACAGTGGTGGCGGCGCAGCGGCCGCACGCTGAAGATGCCGGTGGACGGCGTCAGCGGCGCGACCCGCGCGGTGGGCCAGCACGCGCTGAGCTTCAAGGGCGGCAGCAAGCCGCTGGCCGGCCTGGCGCCGGGCCAGTACACCCTGGTGATCGAAGCCGCGCGCGAAGTCGGCGGCCGCGAGATGCTCAGCATCCCGTTCCAGTGGCCGGCCAAGGGCGGCGCGCAGAACCTGTCGGCGCAAGGCAAGACCGAGCTGGGCTCGGTGCGCCTGGCGGTGAAGCCCTGAGCGCCGGTTCGACCGAATTCCCTCACTACAACGGATCCCTCGCCATGAAGATCAAACTCATCGCCGCCGCGGTCGCCGCCCTGGCCTCCGTCGGTTCCGCCCAGGCGCACAAGGCCTGGCTGCAGCCCTCGCAGACCGTGTTCTCCGACAAGGGCGCCTGGCTCACGGTGGACGCCGCCGTGTCCAACGACCTGTTCTACTTCAACCACGTGCCGCTGCCGCTGGAACGCCTGCGCATCACCGCGCCGGACGGCAGCGCGGTGCAGGCGCAGAACGCATCCACCGGCAAGCTGCGCAGCGTGTTCGACGTGGAGCTGGCGCAGGAAGGCACCTACAAGATCGCGATGGTCAACGAAGGCATGTTCGCCAGCTACAAGCTGGGCGGCGAAGCCAAGCGCTGGCGCGGCAAGGCCGAGGAGTTCAAGGCCGGCATCCCGGCCGGCGCCACCGAGGTCAGCGCCTCGGAAAGCCTGGGCCGGGTGGAAACCTTCGCCACCGTCGGCTCGCCGACCACCACCGTGTTCAAGAGCACGGGCAAGGGCATCGAGCTGGTGCCGGTGACCCATCCCAACGACCTGTTCGCGGGCGAGAAGGCGACGTTCCAGCTGCTGGTCGACGGCAAGCCGGCGGCCGGGCTGAAGATCGAAGTGGTGCCGGGCGCGACCCGCTACCGCGATCAGCAGAACGACATGCAGCTGACCAGCGGCGCCGACGGCAAGTTTGAGGTGACCTGGCCGCAGGCCGGCATGTACTGGCTGGAAACCGCCAGCGAGGACGCCAAGACCACGCTGCCGGAAGCCAAGCAGCGCCGCCTGAGCTACGTGGCGGTGTTCGAAGTGCTGTCGCAGTAAAGGCGCCATGCAGCCGCCGACCATCCGCATGACCTGGAGCGGGCCAGCCACGCCTGCCGCCGCCGCGCGCGCAGTGCAGGCGCTGGCGGGCGCGACCATGGGCACGCGATGGTCGGTGAAGCTGGTGGCCGAGGCGTCCGCGCTGGCGTCGCTGCAGCGCGGTATCCAGGCCTGCCTGGACGAAGTGGTCGCCCAGATGAGCACCTGGGAACCCGACTCCGATCTCAGCCGTTACAACCGCGGCGAAGCCGGCAGCATGCATGCGCTGCCGGACGGCTTCGCCGCGGTGCTGGACGCGGCGCTGAAACTCGCCGCCGACAGCCACGGCGCCTACGACCCCACCGTGGGCCCGCTGGTGAACCTGTGGGGCTTCGGCCCCGAAGGCGCGCGCGAGACCGCGCCCGACGACGCCGCCATCGCCCAGGCGCAGGCGCACGTGGGCTGGCAGCGCGTGGGCTACGACCCGCACGCGCGCACGGCGGTGCAGCCGGGCGGCGCTTATCTGGATTTTTCTTCCATCGCCAAAGGCTATGGCGTGGATCGTGTGGCGCAATGGCTGCGCGAGCAAGGCATCGAGGCGTTCCTGGTCGAAGTAGGTGGCGAACTCTACGGCCAGGGCCGCAAGCCCGACGGCAGCGCTTGGCAGGTAGCGGTGGAACGTCCGTCGACCGATGAGGCCGATGAAAGCACGCAGGCGGTGCTGGCCCTGGACAGCTATGCCATCGCCACCTCCGGCGATTACCGCCGCTATTTCGACCACGGCGGCCAGCGTTATTCGCACACCGTGGACCCGCGCAGCGGCCGGCCGGTCACGCATGCGCTGGCCGCGGTCACCGTGCTGCATCCGCAGTGCATGCAGGCCGACGGCCTGGCCACGGTGCTGGCCGTGCTGGGTCCGCAGGCCGGCATGGCCTACGCCAACCAGCGCCAGCTCGCGGCGATGTTCGTGCTGCACGACGGCGACGGCTTCCTGACCCGGATGACGCCGGCCTTCATCGCCCGGCAGCGCGCGGCTTGAGCGGGCCGATGGCGACATCGTCCGATACGCGCCGCGGCGCGCGGCGCTTCGATCTGGATCTATTCGGTCAAGCGCTGGTGCTGCTGGCGCTGGCCGTGCTGGCCTGGCTGCTGCTGCGCTGGCAGGCCGAACCGGTGCGTTGGTTCGCGCCCGACCGCGAGCGCTGGCTGTGGGCAGCCGGCCTGGCCGCGGCGTATGCCGGCTTCGTCGGTGCCGTGGCCTGGCGGCGCGCGCGCCGCGCACGCGCGCAGGCCTTGCCGCAACTGGACGCGGGCACTGCCAAGGACTGGCTGGTCGCTTTCGCCAGCCAGACCGGCCACGCCGAACTGCTGGCGCGGCGCAGCTGGCAGGCCCTGCGCGACAGCGGCATCGACGCCGACCTGGCCCAGCTGGGCGCATTGGATCCCGCGACCCTGGCGCGCTATCGCCAGGCCCTGTTCGTGGTCAGCACCACCGGCGAAGGCGATGCGCCCGACGCGGCGGCGCGCTTCGTGCGCGTGCACATGGACGCACCGGCCGCGCTGGCGCCGCTGCGCTACGGCGTGCTGGCGCTGGGCGACCGCGAATACGCACAGTTCTGCAGCTTCGGCCACGGCCTGGAACGCTGGCTGCGCCACAGCGGCGCCGAGCCCCTGTTCGATCTGGTGGAAGTGGACAACGGCGATGCCGGCGCGCTGCGCCATTGGCAACACCACCTGGGCCTGCTGGCCGGGCATACCGAATTGGCGGACTGGAGCGCACCGGCTTACGCGGCGTGGCGCTTGAGCGAGCGCAGGCATTTGAACCCCGGCAGCGCCGGCGGTCCCGCGTTCCATATCGCGCTGACGCCCGAGGATGCGGCGAACCTGCGATGGCAGGCCGGCGACATCGCCGAGATCGGGCCGCGCAATGGCGACGCCGACGTGGCCGCGTGGCTGGCAGCGGCCGGTCTGGATGGCGACACCGAAGTGCAATCGGGCGAGGAACGCATCGCCCTGTCCGAATTGCTGCGCCGCTCGCGCCTGCCCGATGCCGCTGCCGTGCGCGCACAGTCGCCGCAAGCGCTGGCCGCCGCGCTGCAGCCCCTGCCCCATCGCGAATACTCCATCGCTTCGCTGCCCGCCGACGGTGCGTTGCACCTGCTGGTGCGGCAGATGCGCCAACCCGACGGCCGCCTGGGCAGCGGCAGCGGCTGGCTCAGCGCGCACGCCCAACCGCAGCAGCGCATCGACTTGCGCATCCGCAGCAATCCCGGCTTCCACGCGCCCGCCGACGCGCGACCGATGGTGCTGATCGGCAACGGCACCGGCATCGCCGGCCTGCGCGCCTTGTTGAAGGCGCGCGTGGCCGCCGGCCACCGGCGCAACTGGCTGCTGTTCGGCGAACGCAACGCGGCGCACGACCACCACTACCGCGACGAGATCGAAGCCTGGCAGCGCGCGGGCCTGCTCGAACGCGTGGACTTGGCCTACTCGCGCGACGGCGAACAACGCCGCTACGTGCAGCACGCGTTGGACGACCAGCGCGCACGCCTGCGCGAATGGCTGGACCAGGGCGCCGCGGTCTATGTCTGCGGCAGCCTGGAAGGCATGGCGCCGGCGGTGGATGCGGTGCTGCGCGACACCGTCGGCCTGGATGCGCTGGAGGCGATGGCCCTGGACGGGCGTTACCGGCGCGACGTGTATTGACGTTGGTTGTTCACGTCTGGCGACAGCAAAAGCAAATCCCCCTACCCCCACTCAGCAAAGGGGGAACTGCATCCATCGGCTTTGCCTGTCTTCCCCCTTTGTTGAGGGGGACTGAGGGGGATTTGCTCTTGGTGGGTCGCTTGGGTCTACGCGCGCGCCACGATCCGCGCCCTACCCACCAACCCGATCCACCCGGATCAGCAGCACCGCGCCACCGCCCTCCAGCACCGCGCGCAGGCGCCCGTCGTCGGCGGCCAGCACGGCGGTGTCGCCCGCGGCCAGCGGCGGCAGCGCGCTGGTGTCGGCGAAGCGCGCCTGTCCTGCGATCAGGTGCACCGCCCAGGTCTGGCCCGGCTCGGCGAAGATCACCATCGGCCCCACCAGCGGGCGGTGCCACAGCTGCGCCTGCACGCGCTCGCGCCGCCACATCAGGTTGAAGTCGTGGGTGGTGCCGTCGATAAGCTCGCCAAGCACCCCGCGCTCCCCGGCGAAGCGCAGTTTGTCGTGCGGAGGATGCAGCTCGTGCACCTTGCCGTCGTCGAAACGCAGGCGCAGGCCGTTGCCGCTGAGCAGCACCAGTTCGCGGTCGATGCCCGGGAACGCGGAGAACGCGGCGTCGCGCTCGATCTCGGCGATCGACAGCCGCCAGTCCCAGCTATCGCCGTCCACCGGCTGGGCCTGCGCGTCCAGACGCAGGATTTCGCGCGTCCAGCCCAGCTGGTTGCGCCAGCGCTCGCGCCGGTATTCGTTGGCGGGAATCACCCAGGAACGGCCGGCGCCGTGGGATTCGCTGCTGTGTGACATGGGGCGTGCGCTGGCTTGGAATGGGCGAAGTCTAACCAGCTGCGGGGCTGGGTTGCAGGGCGTTGGCCGGAAGGTTGTGGGAGGCGACGCGAGGTTGTGACTGCGCCTGCCCTCACCCCAACCCGCACCCCGGCCCGACCGCACAGCGGTCGGGCGTTCGATGCAGCGCGAGCCAATGGCTCGCAAGCGCTGCCCCTCACCCCGCAAGCGGGAGAGGGGCTAAAAGCGGCGGCGTCGGATTTGTCCCCTCTCCCGTTTACGGGAGAGGGCTAGGGTGAGGGGATGAGCGCAGCGAATGCTCTTGATCCTCGCTCGGGCACCGAACTCGCCATGCCCAATAGAAGACCCGTAGAGCCTGCCCCCGCGAAGGCGGGGGGCGGCGCACAGGAGGTGCGCCGTTTTTCGCTGGCACAGGATGTGCCATCGAAAAATCCCCGCGCCAACTCCGCTCTCGCACGGGAGCTCTGGTGTAGCGTTTTGGTTACTTTCTTTTGACGCTTATCAAAAGAAAGTAACCCGGCCGCTTGCGGACGGAAGTTGTTGCTGTTGCTTCAAAGCAGCACACCCACACACCTTCGCGAGTTCGAAGCGGATCGCGGCTTACGCCGCTCCTACCCCAAGGCGCCAGCAGCCCCCGCCGACCGAGGGCTTAGTCGCAACTGTGGATTCGCGGTCGCAGCTTGCGCAGCTCCTACAGGGGGAGCCGCGGCCTTCATCGTAGTTGTGCATTCGTGGTCGCGGCTCACGCCGCTCCTACCCCCAAGGCGCCAGTGCAGACCTCACGCCGACCGAGGGCTCGGTCGCAACTGTGGATTCGCGGTCGCAGCTTGCGCAGCTCCTACCCCAAGGCAAGGGGCTGACGTCGCGATTCGCGGTCGCGGCTTATGACCGAAGGAAATCCCTGTGGGACGCCGCTCCTACACACAGTAGCGCCGCCGCCCGCGGATCCTTCCGCGGGCCAGCGGCTCACTTCCTTGTCCAGGGCTCTCCCCCTGCATTCGTCGGGCGTCCTGCCCGTGCGTTGCCGGTCCGCGCATCCGTGCGGGGCCGGCGGTTCTTCAGCGGCGGTTGGCGGCGCGCGGCAGGCTGCCTCCGCCCACGGTCGGGGCCGAGGGGCGGCGCGCCGGCGCGTAGTCGCCGATGACGATGCGGTCGCGGTTCTTCTCCACCGTTTTCAGGCCGATGCCGTGCACCAGGGCCAGTTGCTCCGGGCTGCGGAACGCGCCGTGCGCCTTGCGGTAGGCGACGATGGCCTCGGCCTTGGACGCGCCCACGTTGAGCAGCACCCGGTCCAGGGTCGCGGCGTCGGCGCTGTTGATGTCCACCTGTTCGACCGCATAGGCGCGGCCGCACAGCAGCAGCGACAGCAGCAGGACAAGACGGGCGAAAATCGGCGACGGCATGGCGAGGCTCCAACGGGGCGGGGCCGCGGCCGCCCCGGCGCCGCGGGGAGGGAGCGGCGCCGGCGGCCGCCGGGGTCCGCCATTCGATGAGCACAGCCTAGCCAGGCCCGCCCGCGGAAAAAGCCAGCCAAAGCCGCAGCGCAGGGTAGGAAAAGTCCTACCCCCGGCGGAGGCGTAAACTTGCCGGCCTCACCCCCGCTAGAGGCCCGTCCATGGACGCCAGCAAGGTCGACCGTTTCGTCGGCGAAAAATGGGACGACGAGATCGTCCCGCAACTGGTCGAATACATCCGTATTCCCAACAAATCGCCGATGTTCGACGCCGATTGGGTCAAGCACGGCTACATGGACGACGCGGTCAAGCTGATGGAGGCCTGGGCCCGCGCCCAGTCCATTCCCGGCATGCAGGTCGAGGTGGTCCGGCTCGAAGGCCGTACCCCCTTGATTTTTATCGATATTCCGGCCGCGCACGGCGGCAGCGACGAAGACTGCGTGCTGCTCTACGGCCACCTGGACAAGCAGCCGGAAATGACCGGCTGGGACGACGGCCTGGGCCCCTGGATCCCGGTGATCAAGGGCGACCGCCTGTACGGCCGCGGCGGCGCCGACGACGGCTACGCGATCTTCGGTTCGCTGGCCGCGATCATGGCGCTGCAGGAACAGGGCCTGCCGCACGCGCGCTGCGTGGTGCTGATCGAGGCCTGCGAGGAGTCGGGCAGCTACGACCTGCCGGCCTATGTCGACCACCTGGCCGGCCGCATCGGCAAGCCCTCGCTGGTGGTGTGCCTGGACTCGGGCTGCGGCAACTACGAGCAGCTGTGGTGCACCACCTCGCTGCGCGGCCTGGCCGGCGGCAATTTCACGGTCAAGGTGCTCAGCGAAGGCGTGCACTCGGGCGACGCCTCCGGCATCGTGCCGTCGAGCTTCCGCCTGTTGCGGCAGCTGCTGTCGCGGCTGGAGGACGAGGCCAACGGCAAGATCCGGATCGAAGGCCTGTACGTGGACGTGCCGGAAGAGCGCATCGCGCAGGCGCGCGAAGCGGCCAAGGTGCTGAGCAACGCGATCTACGACAAGTTCCCGTTCCTGCCCGGGATGAAACCGATGGGCGAGGACCTGTCCGAACTGGTGCTCAACCGCACCTGGCGCCCCGCGTTGTCGGTGACCGGCGTGGACGGCATGCCGCCGCTGTCGTCGGCCGGCAACGTGCTGCGCCCGCATACCTCGGTGAAGCTGAGCCTGCGCCTGCCGCCCACCCTGGACGGCAAGCGCGCCGGCGAGCTGCTGAAGGAAGTGCTGGAACGCGATCCGCCCAACGGCGCGCAGGTGACGCTGGAGCTGGAGAAGGCCTCCACCGGCTGGAACGCGCCGGCGCAGTCGGCGTGGCTGACCCGCGCCATCGACGCTTCCAGCCGCGAGTTCTTCGGCCAACCGGCGATGTACATGGGCGAAGGCGGCACCATTCCGTTCATGGGCATGCTGGGCGAGAAGTTCCCCGGCGCGCAGTTCATGATCACCGGCGTGCTGGGCCCGCACTCCAACGCGCACGGCCCCAACGAGTTCCTGCACATCCCGATGGGCAAGCGGGTGACCGCCTGCGTGGCGCGCGTGATCGCCGACCACCACGCGGCCGGTCAGCGCGGCGAAACCACCGGCGTGGCCGCGGTGGCCGGCGGCGAACAGCACGGCGAGCACGGGTGCTGCTGAGCCTCCGGTAAAACGAGGGTGCGGCCGCCCGCACCCTCGTTGTATGCGACACGCACCCGTGTCGTCTGCTTCCCCATGGGCCTCATCCTCGGCAGCCCGCCCTGCTGCGCCGCGACACGGTCCTCACCCGGCGCGCTGCTAGGATTTTCGCGGCGTCACCACACCCTGAGGAGGGAAGGCTATGGGCGGCATCGTGTACACGATCATCATCGGCGCGGTCATCGGCGTGCTGGCGCGTTTCTTCAAACCCGGCGCGGATCCGATGGGCTGGATCCTGACCATCCTGCTGGGCATCGCCGGCGCTTACATCGGCAGCCTGGTGTATGGCGGTGGCGGGCTGATCGGTTTCATCGTGTCGATCATCTGCGCGATCGTGCTGCTGTTCTTGTATGAGGTCATACGCAGCAAGACGGCCAAGCGCTGAGGGCGCAGCAGTGGAAAGCGACGCCCCAGCCTAGGCTGGGGCGTTTGCGTTTTAGGGGTTAGTGATCGAAGGCAGGCGAGTCGGCGCCAAGGACGTGCTGTTGCTGTTGCTACTCGGCGATAGCGCCGAACTCGCAGCGCAAATAGCAGACCCGAAGAGCCTGCCCCCGCGAAGGCGGGGGGCGGCGCACAGGAGGTGCGCCGTTTTTCGCTGGCACAGGATGCGCCATCGAAAAATCCCCGCGCACGCGCCGATCTCGCACGGGAGCTCTGGTGTAGCGTTTTTCTTTGGTTACTTTCTTTTGACGCTTATCAAAAGAAAGTTACCCGGCCGCTTGCGGACGGAAGCTGTTGCTGTTGCTTCGACCAACACAACCGAACACCTTCGCGAGTTCTGAGCTGATCGCGGCTCACGCCGCTCCTACCCCAAGGCGCCAGAGCGGACCCCACGCCGACCGAGAGCTTCGTCGTAGGTGCGGATTCGCGGTCGCAGCTTGCGCAGCTCCTACGGCGGGGACCGCAACATTCGTTGCCGTTGCGGGTTCGCGGTCGCGGCTCACGCCGCTCCTACCCCAAGGCGCCAGGGCAGACCCCACGCCGACCGAGAGCTTCGTCGTAGGTGCGGATTCGCGGTCGCAGCTTGCGCAGCTCCTACGGCGGGGACCGCAACATTCGTTGCTGTTGCGGGTTCGCGGTCGCGGCATACGCCGCTCCTACCCCAGAGCGGGTCAGCCCAGCAGGCGATCGATGACACGCTGGGCCAGCGTCTCGGCGTCCTCGCTCACCGTATCCAGCACCAGCTCCGGCGCTTCCGGCGCCTCGTACGGCGAGTCGATGCCGGTGAAGTTGGGGATTTTGCCGGCACGCGCCTTGGCGTACAGCCCCTTCACGTCGCGGTCCTCGGCCACCGCCAGCGGCGTGTCCACGTAGACCTCCACGAACTCATCCGGCGCGAACAGCTCGCGCGCCATGCGCCGCTCGGCGCGGAACGGCGAGATGAAGCTCACCAGCACGATCAGGCCCGCATCGGTCATCAGCTTGGCCACCTCGGCCACGCGGCGGATGTTCTCCACCCGGTCCTCGTCGGTGAAGCCCAGGTCCTTGTTGAGACCGTGGCGCACGTTGTCGCCGTCGAGAATGTAGGTGTGGTGGCCCTGCGCGTGCAGCCGCTTCTCCACCAGATTGGCGATGGTGGACTTGCCCGAGCCGGAAAGACCGGTGAACCACACGCAGCGCGGCGACTGGCCCTTGCTGCGCGCGCGCGCCTGCTTGTCCACGTCCACGTGCTGCCAGTGGATGTTGCCGGCGCGGCGCAGGGCGAAGTCCAGGGTGCCGGCGGCGACGGTGGCATTGTCCTGACGGTCGATCAGGATGAAGGCGCCCAGCGCGCGGTCGTCGGCGTAAGGCTCGAACGCGACCGGCTGGTCCAGGCTGAGGTTGCAGTAGGCGACCTCGTTGAGTTCCAGGTGCTTGGCCGCGAGCGCGGCCTGGGTGTTCACGTCGATCTTGTGCTTGATCTCGGTGACCGTGGCGCTGACCGTGCGCGCGCCGATCTTCAGCCAGTAGGGCCGGCCCGGCAGCAGCGGCTGCTCGCCCATCCACAGCAGGTGCGCGGCGAACTGGTCGGCGGCCTCGGGCGGCTCGGCGGCGCTGGCGAGCACGTCGCCACGGCTGACGTCGAGCTCGTCTTCCAGCGTCAGGGTGACCGCCTGGCCGGCCACGGCCAGGTCCAGGTCGCCGCCGGCGGTGACGATGCGCGCGACCTTCGAGCGCCGGCCCGAAGGCAGCGCGGCGATCTCGTCGCCAGGACGCACCTCGCCCGCGGCCACGGTGCCGGCAAAACCGCGAAAGTTCTGGTTGGGGCGGTTGACCCATTGCACCGGCAGGCGGAAACCCAGCGCCGGGCGGTCCTGCGCCACGTCCACGGTTTCCAGGTGTTCCAGCACGCTGGGGCCGTCGTACCACGGCGTTTCCGGCGAGCGCAGCAGCAGGTTGTCGCCGCGCAGCGCCGACAGCGGAATCGCGGTGACCGCGGTGATGCCGCGCTGCGCGGCCAGCTCGCGGTACTCGGCGACGATGGCCTCGAACACGGCGCGGTCGTAGCCGACCAGGTCCATCTTGTTCACCGCCAGCAACACATGGCGGATGCCCAGCAGCGCGGCGATGTAGGTATGGCGGCGGGTCTGGGTGAGCAGACCCTTGCGCGCGTCCACCAGCACCACCGCCAGGTCGGCGGTGGAGGCGCCGGTGGCCATGTTGCGGGTGTACTGCTCGTGGCCCGGGCAGTCGGCGACGATGAAGCGGCGCTTGTCGGTGCCGAAGTAGCGGTAGGCCACGTCGATGGTGATGCCCTGCTCGCGCTCGGCGGCCAGGCCATCGACCAGCAGGGCGTAGTCGATCTCGCCGTTCTGGGTGCCGTGGCGGCGGCTGTCGTCGCGCAGCGCGGCGAGCTGATCGTCGAACAGGCGGCGGGTGTCGTGCAGCAGGCGCCCGATCAGGGTGCTCTTGCCGTCGTCCACGCTGCCGCAGGTGATGAAGCGCAGCAGGCCGCCGGTCTCGTGACGGCGCAGGTAGGCGGCGATGTCCTCGGCGACGGCCATCAGAAATAACCCTCCTGCTTCTTCTTCTCCATCGACGCGGATGGGTCGTGGTCGATGACCCGGCCCTGGCGTTCGGAGGTGGTGGCCACCAGCATTTCGGCGATCACCTTCTCCAGCGTGTCGGCTTCGGATTCGATCGCGCCGGTCAGCGGATAGCAGCCCAGGGTGCGGAAACGCACCTGGCGCTGCTGCGGCACCTCGCCCGGGCGCAGCGGCAGGCGTTCGTCGTCGACCAGGATCAGGGCGCCGTCGCGCTCCACCACTGGGCGCGTTGCTGCGAAGTACAGCGAGGGCACCGGAATGCGCTCACGGTAGATGTACAGCCACACGTCCAGTTCGGTCCAGTTCGAGATCGGGAATACGCGCACGCTCTCGCCGCTGCGGATGCGGGTGTTGTAGAGGTTCCACAATTCCGGGCGCTGGTTCTTGGGGTCCCAGCGGTGCTGTTCGTTGCGGAAGGAAAAGATGCGTTCCTTGGCCCGCGACTTCTCCTCGTCGCGGCGGGCGCCGCCGATGGCGGCGTCGAAGCGGTGCGCGTCCAGGGCCTGCTTCAGCGCCTGGGTCTTCATCACGTCGGTGTGCACGCTGGCGCCGTGGCTGATCGGACCGATGCCCTGGGCCAGGCCGTCGGGGTTGGTGTGCACGCGCAGCTCCACGCCGGTTTCGGCGGCGCGGCGGTCGCGGAAGGCGATCATCTCGCGGAACTTCCAGCCGGTGTCCACGTGCAGCAGCGGGATCGGCGGGCGCGCGGGATAAAAGGCCTTGAGCAGCAGGTGCAGCAGCACCGAGCTGTCCTTGCCCACCGAGTACAGCATCACCGGGTTACGGAACTCGGCCGCGACCTCGCGCAGGATGTGGATGCTCTCGGCTTCGAGGCGGTCGAGGTGGCTCAGGTCCAAGGTCGGGCTCGTGGCGGCGGGGCGTGCGCCGCGTCGGCGTCCGGCGCGGCCGGCACTATCTGACCACATTAGGGAATCGGGAGGCATGCTTCGGCGGCGCTGCGCGCGTGACGGGCCGCCATTACAGGGCCGCGCGGGCCGCTGGCGGAAATGAGCGCAGGGCATGAACGCATAACCCAGCATCCTTTCCGCGCGCGGCGGCGCAGGCCTAGCCTGAGCCTCCCGAAGCTCCCGATGCCGCCCGCCACCATGCCTGCGTCCGCCCTGCTCGCCGCCCCGCTCCCCGAGGACCGGCTCGCCCCGTTGCTGCGGCTGACCGACGGCCTGGACCGCGACGGCCTGTGGTGGCTGTCCGGCTACGCCGCGGGCCTGGCCCGGGCCGCGGCCGGCGGCGTGCCGGCGGCGGTGCCGGCCTTGCCCGAAGCGCGCAGCGGCGAGCGCCTGAGCGTGGTCTACGGCAGCCAGACCGGCAACGCCAAGCGCCTGGCCGAACAGCTGGCCGCGCAAGCCGAACAGGCCGGGCTGGCGGTGCGCCTGCTGCGCGCCGACGCCTACCCCACCCGCGAACTCAAGGACGAACGCCTGCTCTATGTGGTCATCAGCACCCAGGGCGACGGCGATCCGCCGGACGACGCCCGCGCCCTGGTCGACTACATCGCCGGCAAGCGCGCGCCCGAGCTCAAGCAACTGCGCTACGCGGTGCTGGGCCTGGGCGACTCCAGCTACCCGCAATTCTGCGCGATCGGGCAGAAGCTGGACGCGCGCCTGGCCGAACTGGGCGCCACCCGGCTGGTGGATCGCGCCGACGCAGACCTGGACATCGACAGCGTCGCCGGCCCCTGGCTGCAGCAGGCGCTGGGCGCGGCCAAGGACGCGCTGAAGCCGTCCGCGCCGCTGGCCACGGTCACCCCGCTGCGGCCGCTGCCGACGGCGCCCGCGCACGGCCGCGACGCCCCGTTCGCGGCCGAGCTGCTGGTCAACCAGCGCCTGACCGTGCGCGGCAGCGCCAAGGACGTGCGCCATATCGAACTGTCGCTGGAAGGCTCGGGCCTGAGCTACCAGCCCGGCGACGCGCTGGGCCTGTGGCCGCGCAATCCGCCGGCGCTGGTGGAATCGGTGCTGCGCGCCCTGGAGCTGGACGGCGAAGCCGAGGTCGAGCACGGCGGTCAGCGCCTGCCGCTGCGCCAGTGGCTGGGCGAGAAGCGCGAACTCACCCGCCTGGCCCGCCCGTTCGTGGCCAGCCACGCCGCGCATGCGCGCAGCGACGAACTCAACCGCCTGCTCGCCCCCGACAACGCGCCGGCGCTGACCCAGCTGCTGGCCGACGCCCAGGTCATCGACCTGCTGCAGCGCTACGACGGCGCCTGGAGCGGCGAGGAACTGGTGGCCGCGCTGCGTCCGCTGACCCCGCGCCTGTACTCGATCGCGTCCAGCCAGAAGCTGGTCGGCGACGAGGCGCACCTGACCGTGGCCCATGTCGAATACGCCAGCGAGCACGGCACCCGCTGGGGCGCGGCCTCGCACCTGCTGGCCGCGGCCGAGGAAGGCGCGCGCCTGCCGGTGTATATCGAAGCCAACGAGCGCTTCCGCCTGCCGCGCGACGGCGCCCGCGACGTGATCATGATCGGCCCGGGCACCGGCGTGGCGCCATTCCGCGGCTTCGTCCAGGAACGCGCCGCCGACGGCGCCAGCGGCCGCAACTGGCTGCTGTTCGGCAACCCGCATTTCCGCAGCGACTTCCTCTACCAGACCGAATGGCAGGCGGCGCTGAAGTCCGGCCAGCTGCACCGCCTGGACCTGGCGTTCTCGCGCGACCAGATCCGCAAGATTTACGTGCAGGACCGCCTGCGCCAGGCCGGCCGCGACCTCTACGACTGGCTCGAGGGCGGCGCCCACCTCTACGTCTGCGGCGACGCCACGCGCATGGCGCGCGACGTGCACGCGGCGCTGCGCGATGCGGTGATCGAGAACGGCGGCAAGAACGCCGAGGACGCCGAGGACTACCTCAGCACGCTGCAGCAGCAGGGCCGCTACGCCCGGGACGTGTACTGATGGCCGGCGCCCACTCCGTCGAAGACATCAAGCTGGCCAGCGGGCGCCTGCGCGGCAGCCTGCTGCAGAGCCTGGCCGACCCGGTCACCGGCGCGCTGCGCGAAGACGACCAGACCCTGATCAAGTACCACGGCAGCTACCAGCAGGACGACCGCGACGTGCGCGAGGAGCGCCGCCTGGCCAAGCTGGAGCCGGCCTATAGCTTCATGATCCGCACCCGCACGCCGGGCGGCACGGTCAGCCCGCAGCAGTGGCTGAAGCTGGACGCGATCGCGACCACCTACGCCGAGCGCGGCCTGCGCATCACCACGCGCCAGGCCTTCCAGTTCCATGGCGTGATCAAGACCGAACTCAAGCCGACCATGCAGGCGATCAACGCCGCGCTGGTCGACACCCTGGCCGCCTGCGGCGACGTCAACCGCAACGTGGCCGTGGCCGCCAACCCGCTGCAGTCGCAGGCGCACGCCGCGGTGCACGCGCAGGCGGCGGCGCTGTCGGAGCACCTGCTGCCCAACACCCGCGCCTATTACGAGATCTGGCTGGACGAGCAGCGCGTGGCTGGCAGCGGCGAGGAAGAGGAACCGATCTACGGCCAGGCCTACCTGCCGCGCAAGTTCAAGATCGGCTTCGCCATTCCGCCCTACAACGATGTGGATGTGTTCGCCCAGGACCTGGGCTACATCGCCATCCTCGACGACGCCGGCGAGCTGCTGGGCTACAACGTCACCGTCGGCGGCGGCATGGGCGCCACTCACGGCGACCCCGAGACCTATCCGCGCCTGGGCAACGTGATCGGCTTCGTCACCCCGGACCAGGTGATCGCCGTCGGCGAAGCCGTGGTCACCGCGCAGCGCGACCACGGCAACCGCGCCGTGCGCAAGCGCGCGCGGCTGAAGTACACCATCGACGACCACGGCCTGGATTGGTTCCGTTCCGAAGTCGAACGCCGTGCCGGGGTCGCTCTCGCCCCGGCGCGGCCGTTCGGCTTCCTTCACAACGGCGACCGCTTCGGCTGGGCCGACGGCGAGGACGGCCGCGCCCACCTGACCCTGCGCATTCCGGCCGGCCGCATCGTCGACGGCGAATCCGCCGACGGCGCGCAGGTGCGCCACCTCAGCGGCCTGCGCGAGATCGCGCAACTGCTCGAGGCCGAAGGCGACGGCGCGCAGTTCCGGATGACGCCGAACCAGAACCTGACCATCGCCGGCATCGCGCCCGCGCTGCGCGAACGCGTCGACGCGCTGGTCGCACAGTACGGCCTGGACGGCTACCGTCAGGCCAGCGCGCTGCGCCGCAACGCCCTGGCCTGCGTGGCCCTGCCTACCTGCGGCCTGGCCATGGCCGAAGCCGAGCGCTACCTGCCGGCCTTCGTCGGCCAGGTCGAAGCGCTGCTGGACCGCCACGGCATCGCCGACGCGCCGATCCACCTGCGCATCAGCGGCTGCCCCAACGGCTGCTCGCGCCCCTACCTGGGCGAGATCGCCCTGGTCGGCAAGGCGCCGGGCCGTTACAACCTGATGCTGGGCGCCGATCATCGCGGCCAGCGTTTGAACACCCTCTACCGCGAGAACATCGCCGAGGCGGAGATCCTGGCCGCGCTCGATCCGCTGCTGGCCGGCTACGCCGCGCAACGCCAGCCCGAGGAAGGTTTCGGCGACTACCTGGTGCGCAGCGCCACGGTGGCCATCGCGGCGCACAACGCACGACCGAGCATCCCCATCGAGGTGCACTCATGAGCCCCCCCGATCCCGTCACCGCCGCCGAATCGCCGCGCGCGCTGGCCGACCTCAACCGCTGGCTGGAGCGCCTGAGCGCGCCCGAGCGCATCGCCTGGGCGCTGGAGAACACCGCCGGCGAACACGCGCTGTCGTCCAGTTTCGGCGCGCAGGCGGCGGTGTCGCTGCACATGGTCACCCAGCAGGCGCCGCGCCTGCCGGTGATCCTGATCGACACCGGTTACCTGTTCCCGGAAACCTATCGCTTCGTCGACGAGATGACCCTGCGTTTGGACCTCAACCTCAAGGTCTATCGTCCGCAGATCGGCATCGCCTGGATGGAAGCGCGGCTGGGCAAGATCTGGGAACAGGGCGTGGACGGCATCCAGCGCTACAACCGCTTGCGCAAGGTCGAGCCGATGCAGCGCGCGCTGTCGGAATTGGGCGTGCGCACCTGGATCGCCGGCCTGCGCCGCAGCCAGTCCAGCACCCGCGCCGACCTGGACATCCTGAGCCTGCGCGATGGCCGCTGGAAGCTGCACCCGCTGGCCGACTGGAGCGACCGCGACGTGTGGCAGTACCTGCAGCAGCACGACCTGCCCTATCACCCGCTGTGGCACGACGGCTATGTGTCGATCGGCGACGTGCACACCACCAGCCGTCTGGAAGACGGCATGCGCGAAGAGGACACGCGGTTCTTCGGCTTGAAGCGCGAGTGCGGCTTGCACTTCGATGATGAAGTGGCGGAGGAGCGGGCGGCTTGAGGGGCGGACGCTCTTAAGAGCAAATCCCCCTAGCCCCTTTTTCAAAGGGGGAACTGCATGCGCTGGGTCGTGGCGATTCCGCTTGGAAATCCCGATCCGTATTCCCCCCTTTGAAAAGGGCGTAGGGGGATTTGCTTTTAACCCCTCAAACCACAGACGTCTTAGCCCGCTCGCCCCAACTGGGCGCCCGCGGCCAATCCGGCGCCAGGTTGCCTTCCAGCACCCGCCGCAAATCGCGCCGGTCGATCTGCGGGGCCAAGCCCTGCAGTAGCTCCAGCACGTAGTCGCGCAGCACGCGCGCACGCGGAATCACCGCCCAGGTCACGCACTCGGGCAAGGCATCGGGCGCGGTCAGCGCCTGCAGGTCTTCGTCGCCTTCGGCCACGGCCATTTCGGCCAGCACGCCCACGCCCAGTCCAGCGCGCACGTAGGTCTTGATCAGGTCGGCGTCGCGCGCGGTCATCGCCAACTGCGGTTCCACGCCTCCGGCGGCGAAGGCGCGTCGCAGCGAGGATTCCGGGCGCGTGGAAGATTCGTAACTCACCAGCGGATGCGCGGCCAGTTCGGCCAAGGTCGGCGCGCGCTTGAGCGAGGCCAGCGCATGCGTGCGCGGCACCAGCACCACCCGGCGCCAGCGGAACAGCGGCACCGCCAGCCCGCCCTCGGGCACGGCGCCGGCGGTGCTGATCACCGCCAAGTCGGCGTTGCCGTGGCTGAGCTGCTCCAACACTTCGCCGTCGGCCGCGGCCTGCAGGTGCACGCTGACCTGCGGGAAACCGCGCTTGACGCTGGCGATGGCCGTGGGCAGCACGTAGCGCGCCTGGGTGTGGGTGGTGGCCAGGATCAGGCGGCCGGCGTGCTGACCGCGCTCATTGGCGGCGTAGCTGCGGATGTTGCCGGCTTCTTCCAGGATCCGGCGCGCATGCGCGAGCACGCGTTCGCCGGCCGGCGCGATCGCTTCCAGGCTGCGGCCCTTGCGCACGAACAACTGGAAGCCCAGCTCGTCCTCCAACTGCTTGAGCTGCTTGGACAGGCCGGGCTGGGTCGCGTGCACGCGCTCGGCGGCCAAGGTGATGTTGAGGCCCGAGTCGGCGATGGCGACCAGGTAGCGCAGTTGGGTCAGGGTCATGGCAGCAGTATCCGTAAGCGAGAGGCAGGGCGGCGGCGGGCGCAGACACGGCGACACCCCATCGGGGCGTGGGCCGTCTTGGTCGTGCCGCGCATCGCTCGCTTATCCATCGCTCTATTCGGATAGAAGGATCAATAGCCTAACCATCCGGTCGGGCCCCTGTCCAGTACTGTCCTCCATCGGCGGCTCCCGCGCTCATGCCGTTCAGGCATGGGCACAGGCAAGGGCGTCATTTCCCCGTGCCGGCCGGGATTTGTAGGGTCGATCAGCCTCCCCACCCCCGCCGACGATCCCGCAAGCCAGCATGAGCGCTCCCTTGTTTCCCCTGTTTGCCGCTCTGTGCGGCCGCGCCGTTCTCGTGGTGGGCGGCGGCGCGGTCGCGCAGCGCAAGACGCAGGCCCTGCTGGACGCCGGCGCGCGGGTGCGGGTAGGCGCACCTTTGCTGCAACCCGAACTGGCCGCCTGGGCCGAGCGCGGGCTGATCGAACACCTGCCCGGCCGCTTCGAGCCGGCCTGGCTGGACGAGATCTGGCTGGCCGTGGCCGCCACCGACGACGACGCGGTCAACGCCGCGGTGGCCGCGGCCGCCGAAGCGCGCCGGGTCTGGGTCAACGTGGTCGACGACGCCGAGGCGTCGAGCGTGCACGTGCCCTCGCGCGTGCAGCGCGGGCCGCTGCAGGTGGCGATCTCCAGCGGCGGCGGCGCGCCGATGCTGACCCGTCACCTGCGCGAGCAATTGGAAACCCAGCTCGACGATTCGCTGGGCGAGCTGGCCGAACTGCTGGGCCGCGAACGCCTGCGCATCCGCGCGCGCTACCCGGCGCTGGGCGCGCGGCGGCGCTTCTTCGACCGCCTGCTCGCGGGGCCGGTGCCGGCGCTGCTGCGCCAGCGCCGCGGCCGCGCCGCGCAACGCGCATTCGAAGCCGAACTGGCCGGCGGCGAGCGCACGCGCGCCGGTTCGGTGGTGCTGGTGGGCGCGGGCCCGGGCGATCCCGGCCTGCTCACCCTGCGTGGCCTGCGCGCGCTCAACGAGGCCGACGTGATCCTGCACGACCGCCTGGTCAGCGCCGAGGTGTTGCGCCTGGCGCGCCGCGATGCCGAACGCATCGAAGTCGGCAAGCAATCCGGCGCGCACCACACCACCCAGGAACGCATCCACGAACTCATGCTCGAGCACGCCCGCGCCGGCAAGCGCGTGGTCCGGCTCAAGGGCGGCGACCCCTTCGTGTTCGGCCGCGGCGGCGAAGAGATCGAAGTGCTGCGCGCGCACGGCATCGCCTACGAGGTGGTGCCCGGCATCACCGCAGCGCTGGCCTGCGCGGCCTACAGCGGCGTGCCGCTGACCCACCGCGACCACGCCCAGTCGGTGCGCCTGGTCACCGCCCACACCAAGGACGCCGATGACGACCTGGACTGGGTCGCGCTGGCGCAGGAAAAGCAGACCCTGGCGGTGTACATGGGCGTGGCCGGATTGCAGCGCCTGCGCGATCGCCTGATCGCCCACGGCCGCGCGCCGGACACGCCGTTCGCACTGATCGAAAACGGCTCGCGCGCCGAACAGCGCACCGTGGTCGGCACCCTGGCCGAACTGCCCGACGCCGCGCAGGCGCACGCCGTGGGTTCGCCGGCGCTGCTGATCCTGGGCGAAGTGGCGGCGCTGGCCGAAACGCTGCATTGGCACGGCGCCGCGCCGCTGCGCTACGCGCCGGCACTGGCCGCCGCGGCCTGACCCTTTTCCTCTACCGGAACCTCCCCATGGCCCTCTACGACAGCATCCTCGACACCATCGGCAACACGCCCATCGTCAAACTGCACCGCATCGCGCCCAAGCACGTATCGCTGTACGCCAAGGTCGAATCCTTCAACCCCGGCGGCTCGGTCAAGGACCGCCTGGCCCTGGCCATCGTGCTCGATGCCGAACGCAGCGGCGCGCTCAAGCCGGGCCAGACCATCGTCGAGGCGACCTCGGGCAACACCGGCATCGCCCTGGCCATGGTCGCCGCCGCGCGCGGCTATCCGTTCGTGGCGGTGATGACCGAGACCTTCTCGGTGGAGCGGCGCAAGCTGATGCGCGCCTACGGCGCCAAGGTGATCCTCACGCCCGCGGCCGAACGCGGCAGCGGCATGGTGCGCAAGGCCGCCGAACTGGCCGCGCAGCACGGCTGGTTCCTGGCCCGTCAGTTCGAAAACCCGGCCAACCCGGCCTACCACCGCAGCACCACCGGCCCGGAAATCCTG